>CAYTJG010000196.1:0-12174 GCA_964437865.1 uncultured Bifidobacteriaceae bacterium
AATTTATGCCCGTTCGTGTTTACGACATTGCGAAGAAACTTGGCCTCGAGAACAAAGAAATTCTCGCGAAGGCCAAGGAAATGGGCATTGCTGCCGCCAAGGTTCCGTCCAGCTCGCTCGATAAAATCACCGCCGAGTGGCTGGAAGAGGAAATCATCCGGACCACCCCCGCCGTAGCCGCCCGCTTCGCTCCCAAACCGCCCGAGGAAAAACCAGCCCCCGCGCCTGTTCAGGAACCTATCGTGGTCATCAGCGCACCTCCGCTCGCGGCCACCCCGCCCGCCGCACCGTCTCCCTTACCGGAACCAACGAAAGTGGAACTGGCGGCGGAGAAGAAAGTGGAGCCGTCACACCCCACCACGCCGCCGCCGGCGCCCGCACCAACCCCGACTGCCACCGTGACGCCCAAGCTGGCCCCCGCGCCGGCACCAGCGTCGGTGCCCCCAGTCGCCCCCGCAGTGGTTTCCACCCCTGCCCCCGCGACCGCCCCGATTTCTGTGGTGACACCCACGCTGCCGCCGGCACCCCAGCCGATTGCCGCGACCGCTCCGCTGGCGCCCACGGTGGCGTCCGCTGCGCCCGCGGTTCCGCCGGCTCCGCCGAAACCCGCGGTTCCGCCGGCTCCGCCGCTGCCGCCGAAGCCCAAGATCGGTGAACTCGTGGGTCGTATTCAATTGCCGGCCCGGCCAGCCCCGCGCGGAGAGCGCGGCGGTCAGCGCCCGGGACCCGGCGCCCGGCCCGGCCAACCGCATCGGCCAGATCAGCGTGGCGACAATCGCCCCGGTGCCCAGCGAGGCCGCGATGGCCGCGACAACCGCCCCGGATCCGGTGGCGCTCCGGTCAAGCCATCCGCCCCCCAGCAGCCGAGAATCGTTTTGCCGTCGGACGCCCAGGTGATCACCATCAAGCCGCCGATCATTGTCCGGGCGCTGGCGGAAGCCATGAAGCAGAAGCCGTTTGCCATCATCGCGGAGCTGATGAAGCTGCGCGTCATGGCCACGGTCAACCAGTCCATTGACGAGAAGATAGCCGCACAGGTGGCGGCGAGTTTCGGGTTCCGGTTTGAGGCGGAAAAGCGGGCCAAGGGGGAAGGCCTGGTCCACCAGCAGGAAAAAAAGGTGGAACTGGACGTGGACGACAAGCCCGAAGATCTGAAGCCGCGCGCGCCGGTGGTGACCATCATGGGCCACGTCGACCATGGCAAGACCTCGCTGCTCGATGTCATTCGCAAGGCGAATGTGGCTGCCGGCGAAGCCGGCGGCATCACCCAGCACATCGGCGCTTATACGATTTCCGTGCCGCATCCGGAGCGGAAGGAGGAACTGGCCCAAATCACGTTCTTGGATACCCCCGGTCACGCGGCCTTCAGTTCCATGCGCGCCCGCGGCGCCAACGTCACGGATTTGGTGGTGTTGGTGGTGGCGGCCAATGACGGTGTCATGCCGCAAACGCTTGAGGCGCTGGCGCATGCCAAAGCCGCCAAGGTGCCCATCCTGGTGGCCATCAACAAGTGCGACCATCCAAACGCGAATCCGTTGAAGGTGCGCCAGCAACTGCAGGAACGCGGCCTGGTGCCGGACGATTGGGGTGGCGATACGATTTACGTGGAATGTTCGGCCCTGACCAAACAGGGCATCGACAAGCTGCTGGAGATGATCCTGCTGCAAGCCGACCTGCTGGAACTGAAGGCCAACCCCAACCGCCATGCCAAGGGCAACGTGATTGAATCGGGCGTATCGGCCGGCGGCCCCACGGCCACGGTGCTGGTACGCAAGGGCACGCTACACGTGAGCGACGTGGTGATTTGCGGCGAGTTTTACGGCAAAGTGCGCGCCTTGATCAACGAGGAAGGCCAGCGCCTGAAGGAAGCCGGTCCGTCGGTGGCCGTGAGCGTGCTGGGATTGAACGGGGTGCCGGAAGCCGGCTGGGAATTCAGCTCGGTGGACGATGAAAAAGCCGCGCGGGCCCTGGCCGAGGAGCGCGCCGAAGTCACCAAGTCCCAGAACATGGAAAACCGCTCCAAGGTGACGCTGGAAAACCTTTTTGCCTCGCTGGAGGCGGCCCAGAGCAAGATCTTGCGCGTGGTGGTGAAGGCCGACACGCAAGGCTCGGTGGAGGCCATCGTGGAAGCGATCCAGAAGATCGAGTCGGACAAGGTCTCGCTCGAAATCCTGCACAGCGACGTGGGCACCATCACCGAAAACGACGTGGCGCTGGCCTCGGCGTCCAAGGCGGTGATTCTGGGATTCCACACGCGGGTGGACAGCACGGCGGCGGAGAAATCCAAGCACGCCGGCGTGCAGATCAAACTTTACGCCATCATTTACGAACTGATCGATGAGGTGAAAGCGGCCATGGCGGGTCTGTTGGACCCGATTTTGAAGGAAACGATCGCCGGGGCGGCGGAAGTGCGGCAGATTTTCGAGTTATCCAAGGGCGTGCCGGTGGCCGGCTGCGTGGTCCTCAGCGGCCGCGTCGCGCGCGGCAAGGTGCGCGTCCGCCGGCGCAAGGACATCATTTACGAGGGCGTCACGCAGTCGTTGCGACGGTTCCAGGACGAGGTGAACGAGGTTCGCGCCGGCATGGAATGCGGTATCCGCATCGAAGGCTTTGGCGAAATTCAGGTCGGTGATGTCATCGAGTGCTATACTGTAGAAAAAGTCGCAGCCAAATTATGAAAATCGGATCCTTGGACTGACCGGCGAACGGGTGGAAAGGGTGGCCGCGTCGGCCTGACGTCCAGCGATCCACCAGCCAAAGACCAACGATTCGAGTTTTCTTATGCCTCCACTCCGACACGAACGCGTACGCGAACTGTTGAAACGCGCGATCGGCGAAGCCGTTCGCCGCGAATTCAACGTCGATGAAGTCGGCCTCATCTCGGTGAACGACGTGGATGTGGGCGGCGACATGCGGTCGGCCTTGGTCTTTGTAAGCATTCTCGGCAGCCCCGGCCAGCAAAAGCGCGGCTTGGCGGCCTTGGAGGAACACCGGATCCGGCTCCAAAGCATGGTGGCCAGGGCGGTGATTCTCAAATACACGCCCACGCTTAAATTTTTGGCGGATGATTCCATTGTGCGCGGCAACCGCGTGTTGCAGATTATCAACGAACTGGACCAGGAATCCGCCGGCCCGGAGGGAAACACCGATCCGGCCTCACATCCGGCGGAGACTGATTAAAGCCATGCCCACCGGAGTTGTGTTGTGAAAAGCTATCCCAAGATCATCGACCGGATCATCGAGATCATCCGCCAGAACAAGACGTTCTGCATTGTCGGCCATGTGCGTCCCGACGGCGACTGCATTGGCTCCCAACTGGGGCTGGCGCTGGCGTTGCAAAACGAGGGCAAGCAGGTGACGGTGTGGAACCAGGATGCCATTCCGCAGAAGTACAAATTTCTCAACACCAGCGGGCTGTTTGAACAGCCGCGGAGCGGCCGGAAGTTTGACTGCGTGATCGCCACCGATTGCGCCAACTTCGAACGTCTGGGCAAGGCGGGCGAATGCGTGGGCGAGCGCAAGGTGTTGATCAACATCGACCACCACGAAAGCAACTCCCGCTATGGCGATATCAACTGGGTCTCGCCGCGGGAACCCTCCACCGGCGAGTTGATTTTTCGGATGCTCAAGGTGGCCCGCTGGCCCATCACCCGGCCCATTGCCGACCAATTGTTTACGGCGGTGTCCACGGATACGGGCTCGTTCCAGTATCCCAACACCCGGCCCGGCACCTTCCACGTGGGCGCGGAACTGGTCACCCGCGGGGCCGACCTGGCAAAAATTTGCGACGAAGTTTACCAATCGTATCCGCTCTCGCGGGCGCGGCTGTTGCGGCATGTGTACAGCACCTTCCGCCTCACGGCCGAAAACCAGATCGCCTGGTTCTGGCTGAAGCAAAAGGATTTTGCCCGCACCGGCGCCGAGAGCGACGATACGGAAGGCCTCATCGATCATATCCGGGAAATTGAGCCGGTGGTGGTGGCTTGTGTCTTTGAGGAAATTGAGCCCAATCTGACCCGCCTGAGTCTCCGTTCCAAAAGCACGGATATCAACGTCAGCGAAATCTGCCGGCAATTCGGCGGCGGCGGCCATCCGGCGGCCGCCGGCGCCCGCATCGAGGGCACCGCGCTGGCCGTGCAACGCAAAGTCATCGCCGCGGTGAAACGCGCGCTGGCGGCGGCAAAAAAGTAACCACACCCATGCAGGAATTCACCGCCCTCGACGGCGCTATTCTCGTCGACAAACCAGCCGGCCCCACCTCGCACGACGTGGTGGATGCCATCCGCCGCAAGTTCGGCATCAAAAAAGTGGGCCATTGCGGCACGCTCGACCCCAACGCCACCGGCCTGCTGATCATTGTGCTGGGCCGCGGCACCAAGCTGTCCGAACGCCTGATGAGCGACGACAAGGTTTACGAGGGCACCATGAAATTCGGCGAGTCCACCGACAGCCACGATTCGGACGGCGAGCTCACCGGGTCCCTGCCGGTGTTGCCCATGACGGTCGAGGACCTGAACACGGAGGCGGCCACCTTTATCGGCGACCTGATGCAGACGCCGCCCATGGTTTCGGCCATCAAGAAAAACGGCGTGCCCCTGTACAAGCTGGCGCGGAAAGGCCTGGAAGTGGAGCGCGAGCCGCGGCTGATCCACATTTACAATTTCCGGTTCACGGACTATACGGAGCCCTTCGGCAAATTCAAGGTGGCCTGCACCAAGGGCACCTATGTGCGGGTGCTGGCCCATGATCTGGGCCAAAAACTCGGCTGCGGGGCGCACTTGACAGCCCTGCGCCGGAGCGCGGCGGGCAAGTTCGACGTGGCGGACGCCCTCACCCTGGATGCCGTGCTGCAGTTGAGCGAGGCGCAACTGACGCAGCGGGTGATCCCCTACCTGAAGCTGGCGGTGGCATGAACGTTGTAATACGGCCGGCTGGGCGATGAAACTGATCCATAACGCAGGCGAACTGGGCAATGGCGACCGCAAGGTCTGCCTGGCCATCGGCGTGTTCGACGGCGTGCACCTGGGCCATCAGCAAATCATCCGGCGCACGGTGGCGGATGCCCACCAGCATGCCGCGCTATCGGTGGTGGTCACGTTTGACCGGCACCCCAACGCGGTGGTGGCGCCCGATCGGGTGCCGGACCGGATTTACACCGCGTCGCAAAAATCGCGCGCGATCGCGGCGCTGGGTGTGGACGCGCTCCTGGAGATCGTTTTCGACCGTCCGTTCAGCGAAAAGACCGGCGACCAGTTTGTGCGGGAGCTGGCCGCGGGATTTGGCAGAATCCACAGCATTTGCGTGGGCGCCGATTTCGTTTTTGGCCACCGGCGGACGGGCGACGTGGCGTTGCTGGAGAAGCTGGGCCGGGAATTTCAGTTTCAGGTGCATGGGCTGGCAGCCGTGTCGCTGGATGGCCAGACCGTGAGCAGCACCCGCATTCGCGACCAGATCCGCGCCGGCCAACTCGAGGCGGTCAGCGAGATGCTGGGGCGGCCCTACAGTATTTGCGGCCAGGTGGTGTCCGGGGACCAAATTGGCCACCAACTGGGATTTCCCACGGCGAACCTGGAAGTGGCGGGCCTGGTTTTGCCACCCAACGGGGTCTACGCCGCCGTAACCCAGTTGCGGGAACATTTTTTTCAGGCCGCCCTGAACATCGGGTACCGGCCCACCCTGGCATCCGCCAGCCCGGTTTTGCGGGTGGAGGCCCATTTGCTGGATTTCAGCGGTGACCTGTACCAACAGGAACTGGAGCTGGAAATCGGGGCCAAACTGCGGGACGAGATCCGTTTTGGCTCGCCGCGGGAGCTTCGCGAGCAGATTGAACGCGATGTGGCCGCGATTCGCGGGCTGGAATGACGGGCCCCAATCCGGACCGGACCGACGGCGGCGGGATCAGTCGCCGGGGGCACCGGCCCCGGGGTCAAGCCATTGCCCTGCGGGAACTTGAAAATTTTTTGATTTAGAGGCTTGCGGTGACAACTAAGGGAAGATTATCCTTGAATTTTACCTTCGAAGCGCTAACATAGACGCGCGTCGGTCTTCTGGAGTTCGCAGTTCCAGCTTCACAGCGATGAACGCGCTCGTTTCGTCAGAAGCCGCAGATTCGCGGTGGTTTTAGAGATTGATTTCTGAACCGACGCGCCGATTCGTTTGTCTGTAATATTATGTTGAAACGTAAAGCCACGGCGGCAAAGCATACGCCGCACACGCGCACCAGCAGTCCCAAAGCGCCCAAATTGAAAGGCCCGCCCGTAAGGCGGCGGTTTGTCATTTCCAGCAAGGCTGTCAAGATGGACCAGGCCAAGCCGGAGCCGACGGCTCCGGCGCCGGCCAAGGCCGCCGCCCCGAAAGCGGCCGCCAATGGGAACGCGCCCGCACCCGCCACCGTGAGCCTCACCTCGGTCCTGGATTTGACGGAGACGATCAAGACGTTGTTGCATCTCTCCCAGGAACACGGCTACATCACCTACGACGACATCAATGACATTCTCCCGGACAATCTGAGTCCGGAGGATCTGGATATGGTGCTGTCCAAGCTGCGCGGGCTGGACGTGGAAATCGTGATGGACCAGGCGGAAGCCGAGCGGGCCGAGCGTGGCAAACAGACCGATCAGGCGCCGGCCGATGAAGTGGACGAGGATGCGCGGTTGGAAATCCTGGATGACCCGGTGCGGATGTACATGAACCAGATGGGCAAGGTTCCCCTGCTCACCCGCGAGCAGGAGGTGGAGATCTGCAAGAAGATCGAGGACGCCGAAGTGGAGATGAAGAACCTGGTGTACAGCCTGGGTTTCACCGCCAAGGAACACATTGCCATCGCGGAAAAGCTCTTGTCCGAGCCGCCCAAGGAACGTTTTGACCGCGTCATCGTGGACAAGAAGATCGCCAACCGCGAGGGCCACCTCAAAGACCTGCGCAAGCACATCAAGAAGGTCCGCGAACTGGACCAGAAGGTGGATGAAAAATACTTTGCCTGGCAGAAGGCGCAGCAAAAGGGCCGCAAGGAGGCGCTGGAGCAGGAATTGAAGAAACTCAACGTCAAGCTCCAGGAGATGTTCGCCAAGTTTTATTACAAACAAAAGGTCATTGAAGAAATGATTGTGGTGGCGGGGAACATCTATGAGAAGTTCCAGGCCAGCATCCGCCGGGTGCAGGACTTGGAAGCCCAGCGCGTCTCGCCGGAAAAACGCGAGGTGCTCGATGCCGAACAGCAAAAAATCCAGACCCTGGAACTGTTCAGCCGCATGCCGCGCGAGGATTTCCAAAAGTCGTACCTGGCCCTGAAGTCGGCAGCCGACCGCGGCCTGAAAGCCAAGACGCACATGGCCGAGGCCAACCTGCGGCTCGTGGTCTCCGTGGCCAAGAAATACACCAACCGCGGCCAGTCGTTCCTGGACCTGATCCAGGAAGGCAACATCGGCTTGATGAAAGGCGTCGAGAAATTCGAGTACCGGCGCGGCTACAAGTTCTCCACCTACGCCATCTGGTGGATCCGGCAGGCGATCACCCGCAGCATCGCCGACCAGGCGCGCACCATCCGCATCCCGGTGCACATGATTGAAATCATGAACAAGCTCTGGCGGGCGCAAAAGCAGCTCACCCAGGAACTGGGCCGCGAACCCACCCCCGAGGAACTGGCCGATGAAATGCACATGCCCGTGGCCCGCATCCACGCGCTGCTCAAGATGGCCCAACAGCCCGTCTCCCTGCACGCCCCCGTGGGCGATGACGGCGACGTGAGCGTGGGCGACTTCATCGAGGACAAATCGGCGGAAAACCCGTCCGACGTCACCAGTTACAGCCTGCTGCGCGAGAAGTTGAGCGATGTGCTGACCACGCTCACCGAGCGCGAACGGAAGATCCTGGAAATGCGCTTCGGATTGGCCGACGGCTATGAGCGCACGCTCGAGGAAATCGGCAAGATGTACAACGTCACCCGCGAACGCATTCGCCAGATTGAGGCCAAGGCCCTGCGCAAGCTGCGCCATCCCACGCGCGTGCGTCATCTGCAAGGGTTCCTCGAAGGCGCCGAAGTGGCGTAAACCCGATCAATATCAAAAAAGCGCCCGCGACCCCGAGTCGCGGGCGTTTTTTTTATTTGGTGTAAGAGTTGGATCAGCCCGCGCCCGTCTCGGGCGCTGAAATGTGATGTTGAGCCAACCGCGCCCCACCCGTACCCCCCAAAACGAACGGCCGCCCTGTCGAGTCTCTCTCAATGGTTCAGCGGCCGCTACGCTCGCACGTCTCAGCGGCCGGGACGGCCGCGGACCGGACGGCGCCCATCCTCGGGCGCTGCGATGTGATTTTGGGCCAGCGGTGACCCAACTGTGCGCTCCGAAACGAATGGCCGCCCTACCGCGCCTTGCTCAGTTTTTCAGCGGGCCAGACGCAATTCGGCGCTCCGGCCGTGCGCAGTCAAGCCTTCCAGAGCCGCAAATTTTTGCACGCCCTTGAGCGCTTTCTTGAGCGCCGGGCGATGGTATTCCACCACGCTCGTGCGGCGCTGGAATTGATCCACCGTCAAGCCGGCAAACGACTTGCCCGCGCCATCGGTGGGCAGCACATGGCTGGGACCGGCGATGTAATCGCCCAGCACCGTCGGCGACCAGTTGCCCAGGAACAAGGCGCCCGCCGTAATGATGCCGCTGCTGACTCGGCGCGCATCCCGGGTGATGACTTCGCAATGTTCCGGCGAGATCTGGTTGGCCAGCGCCACGCCCTCGGCCAGCGACCGCACCTGGATCAGCCAGACGTTCCGGTCCAGCACGCGCTGAATCAGGTCGCGGCGGGTGAGCTTGGGCAACTGGCGCGCGATTTCCTTTTCCACGGCGCGTAGGACCCGGGCGGAAGTGGTGACCAGCCAGACCCGCTCGTGTCCGGAACCATGTTCCGCCTGCGCCAGCATGTCCGAAGCGGCGAATTTTGGATTCGCCGTGTCATCGGCCAGCACCAGCAAGTCGCTCGGGCCGGCCAGCAGATCGATGGCCACGTGCCCGACCAGCAGGCGCTTGGCCATGCTGACATACGCGTTGCCGGGGCCGAAGATTTTCTGCACGCGCCGGATCGTGGCGGTGCCATAGGCCATGGCCGCCACGGCTTGGGCGCCACCGAGCCGGTAGATTTCGGTGGCCCCGGCGGTCCGCGCGGCGAACAGGATCGCCGGGTTCACGGCGCCGTCCCGGCCGCAAGGCGTGGTCACCACCACCTCCCGGCAACCGGCCACCTTGGCCAGCGTAATGGTCATCAGGGCGGTGGAAACCAGCGGGGCCGTGCCGCCGGGAATGTAAACCCCCACCCGCTGGAAGGGATCAAACTTTTCGCCCACGGAGGCGCCGTGCGAATTCCTGGATTGCCAGCCTTTGCGCAGCGATTTCTTGGCGAAGCCGGCAATGTTCTTCTCCGCCTCGGCCACGGCCGCCCGCAAGGATTCATCCGCCGTCAGCGAGGCGTTGAACAGCTCCGCCTGGGTCACGGCCAACTGGCCCGCCGTGAGCCTGGCGCCATCGAACTTCTGCGTAAGCTCCAACAGCGCGGCGTCGCCCCGCGTCGCGACTTCGTGCAGGATGGCCTTGGTGCGCGCTTCGATTTGGGCGTCAAAAAGGCTGGCGTTGGCGGATAATTCCTGAAGCTTCGCGGAAAAATCCCGGTCGCTGTGGCGGACTGTTTTCATGGGGCTAGGGTAGAAAAACCGGCCGGGTAAGTCAAAGTCCGGCCACCGGGGCGGGATTGCAGGCTGGCCAGGGAAAATATCCTGCGCTATGGTGGTGGCATCGGAGATGTCCTATGGCCACAAAAATTGTAATCCCTGAACAGCTCAAACAAGAATTGCCCCCGAATATCTGGGGCAAAATCCTCGGCGCCACGCCCATCATCATGACGGTGATTGCCACGATGCTGGCTGGGCTGGCTTCGAGCGAGATGACCAAGGCCCAATATGATCGCGCGCTGGCGGCGCAGCTCCAATCCAAAGCCGGGGATCAGTGGGGCTATTTCCAAGCCAAGAAACTCCGCAGCGCCTTGGCGCGCAACACGCTCGACTTGCTCGCGGCGGCCAGCGACATAACGCCATTGGAGGACACCTCGTTGCCGGCGATTGCGCCGGCCACCAGCACGGCGCTGATCCAGGGCCAACTGCCGGCCGCCACCCTGGCGCCGCTCCCGGCCGAGGTGCAAACGGCACTGGACCGATTGGGAGACGCGCGGCCGGAGGCGGAAATTGCCAGCGCCGTGGCCAAGATCAGCCCGGCCACCCTGGCCCAGACGTTGGCCGGCGCCCAGGACGCCGCCCGGTCCTTTGACACGGCCCTCAAGCCCATCAACCAGGCGGTGGATCAACTGGACGAAACGCTGATGAAGGGTGACCGGAAATTCTTTCGCAGTTTTTCAGCCGCGCGCCTGCGCTTCACGGCCGCCCACTACGACGCCGAGGCGCGGTTGAACCTGACGGTGGCGGGCATTTATGAACTGCAGGTACGGCAGAATAATTACTCGGCCGAGAAACATCATGCGCGCAGCGGGAAGTTTTTCCTGGGCATGCTCGCCGCCCAGATGGCGGTGATCATCTCCACCTTTGCCCTCGCGGCGCGGAAGCACAGCTTCCTGTGGTCGCTGGCGGCGGCGGCCGGGGCCGCGGCGGTGGCATTCTCGGTTTACGTGTACCTCTGTGTATGAGGCGGCCCGCCGGCGGCGGCACCCCGGCGTTGCTGAAACGGTAAATTGCGCTACTTTGTGCCGGTGAATTCCGAGCTTGACCCTGCTTCACCCGCGACCGCCGCCGCCCGGGCGGCCCATTCCATTCGTGCAGCCCTGCCACCGGGCGGTTTGTTCGCGGACATGAACTGGCGAATCTCGCCGGCGCCGTTTCCGCTCGCCCCCAGTCTGGCCGCCGAATTAGAATCGCTGGGCCGGGTCTTGCTCCAGTTTTACCGGGCGGTCAACCTGCTGTACCGCCGGAGCGTGGAGGGCAAACAACCGGACTGGGTGGCCCGGTGGCTGGACTTGGGCAAGCCCGCCAACTTGATCGAATTACAGCGTGCCGCCGTCTTCAAGAACGATTTACCCCGGGTTATCCGACCCGATATTCTGCTCACCGAAAACGGATTCAGCATCACGGAGCTGGACTCCGTCCCCGGCGGCATCGGCCTCACCGGCTGGCTGGGCGCTGCCTACTCCCAGGCGGAAGTTGCGACACCACCGAACGTCCCCGCCCCGCTGATCGGCGGCGCGGACGGCATGCTCCGGGGATTTGAAAGCATTTTTGGCGACGCGCCGCACGTGCACTTGGTGGTCTCCGAAGAGGCCGCCACCTACCGGCCGGAAATGCAGTGGCTGGCCGCCCAGCTCGGACCGCGGTTCACGGTTCACGACGCGCGCTTTGCCGATTTTGCCATGGGAAGCGCCGTTTATCGTTTTTTTGAATTGTTCGATTTGCCCAACGTGGCCAGCGCGGCGAAGCTCTTTGAACTGGCGGCCGAAAAGAAGATCCGGCTGACGCCGCCGCCCAAGCCGCTATTCGAGGAGAAGATGCTGTTTGCGCTGCTGTGGAACCGGAACCTGCAAAACTTCTGGCGCCAGGAACTGGGCGAAGGATTTCTGGCCCGGCTGAAACGGGTGATTCCGTATACCTGGCTCGTGGATCCCGCCCCGCTGCCGCCACACGCCGCCATTCCCGAGCTCAACCTGACCGACTGGCAACAGTTGAAGACCCTGTCCCAACGGGAACGCGACCTGATCCTGAAAGTGTCGGGCTTTTCGGAAAACGCCTGGGGCGCCCGCGGGGTGTACCTGGGCAGCGACCTATCGCAGGCCGACTGGAGCACCGCGGTGGATGCGGCGCTCCGGGATTTTGGGACCTCACCGAGCGTCCTGCAACGGTTCCACAAGCCCACGCAAGTGGACGCCGCCTGGTTTGATTTTGAACGAAACGAAACCGTGCCCTTGAAAGGCCGCGCGCGGTTGTGCCCGTATTACTTTGTAGCCGGTGAAGGCGATGCGGCCCGGCCCCGGCTGGGCGGCGTGTTGGCCACCGTCGTGCCGGCGGACAAGAAGATTGTGCATGGCATGACCGAGGCCGTGCTCGCACCCTGCTCGGTGGATGCCGCCGGCTGACCGGGCCGCGCCCGTCCGCGGGCGCTGAGATGTGATTTTGCACCAGCCGTGACCCATCTG
>CAYTJG010000197.1:0-1657 GCA_964437865.1 uncultured Bifidobacteriaceae bacterium
GCGCTCGGAGAGACGCGCCCTACCCAAAACCAACCGCTGCGCGGTTGAACCAAGAAGAATTTTGTCATACGCCCGCCATCCACGAACGAATTAGCCGGCGAAAAATGCATCCCTTCCCTTTTGCTGGTGAAGTCGGGGCAGTTGCACCTGGAAATTAAGAAAGCACGAGCAAACCCTTTTCACCGTCCCAACCGGGCGCGGAAAGTGGCCTTACTCCGCCAAGGCTGGCGCGGGCCGCGGCTTGAGCAACTCCGCGTCAATCTCGTTCAACGCGTTGGTGGCCGACAAGCGCACCGTGGCTTCCGGGTCTTGCAGCAGGGGCAGGATGACCGGAACGGCCAGCCGGGCGCTGCCTTGGAATTTTGCCAACGAGCCCAGCGCCAGACAACGCGCCGTCACACTCCGCTCCGCCAGCATATTGGTGAGGGCCGGCACCACCACTTCGGGCTGCAAATGCAAATTCCCCAGGGCCCCCGCGGCGCGCTCGCGCACCGACCGGTCGCCATTCTGCAAATCCTGGAGAAAGATGGGAACCGCGGGCGTGGCGTTGGTGCCGAGGGAGGCCAGAGCCAGGGCGGCCAGCGCGGCGGCGTTATAATTCTGGTTGGTCAACGTGTTCATCAGCGCCGGCAGCGCCAGCACGCCGATCGCCCCCAGCGAATCGGCGGCAAACACCGTTGCCACGGCATTGGTCCCCACCAACAGATTCGTCAAGGCCGGTATGGCCGGTGCGCCCAACGGCCCCAAAATGCCAAAAACATTCGCCGCCAATTGCTGACGGCGTACGTCATTGCTGGCCACCATATCCACCAAGGTCGGCACCGCATCGGTGCCGATGGCCAAGATCGCAGTGCGACAGTTTTTTTCCGCCTGGCTGTCCGGCTTGGCGTTGGCGTAGGCCTTGAGCCAATGGGTGAGGGTTTTGTGCTGGAAGATGGGCTCCGCGCCCCAAGCCGGTTCCAGGAGGACCATGGCCATGGCGTAAAGGCAGAACCATAAGGCAATTTGCCGCTTCCGCATCAGAGAATTATGTGCACGCCACGGTAAACAGACCAGCAAATTACCTGACAATGATCAACGATTTTCGTCCATCACCCCTTTGCGGAACCCTGACCAACACCAAGACGGCACACCTGACCAGCCGGGTTTTCCCTCTCAGGAGCCTCACCATCCGCTCTATCCACTGTCACCATCCGGCGAAAACCGGCCATGGACTTTCCCGGATCTCGGGCGCAAAATGTCCCCATGGCAGACGAAGCATCGCGGCGCATGGAAACGTTGGAATCCAATTTTGCCCACCTCGAGCACCAGCTCGAGCAATTGAATGGCGTCGTCATTGAGCAGGGCCGCCTGCTGGAACGGTTGAAAAAGGAAGTCCAGCGCCAATCAAACGCCATGCAGACGATGGAGTTGGAGCGCATCAAGGCCAACAATCCGAAGCCGCCGCACTACCAGTGAAGGTCCCGCGCCTCAGCCGCCGAAAGTTCATCCTCACCGCGTTGCTGGCGGCTCCGGCGGCCTTCGCGGCGGATACTGTCTGGCTGGAACCCACCTGGCTCAAGACCCGGCATCTCCGCTTGCGCCACGGGACCCCAAGCCATCGTCTCGTCCATTTCACCGATCTCCATCACAAGGGCGATATAAGATACCTAAAATC
>CAYTJG010000197.1:1757-12126 GCA_964437865.1 uncultured Bifidobacteriaceae bacterium
GCCGGGCAGTGAAAATTGCCCGCGAACGTTGCCCGTTGACGGCCAGCGAACAAAAAGAATCTGAATGAGAATCCTGCTTCTGCCAATGATCTTGTCCGCCACGCTCGGCGTCCTCACCTCATCCGCCCAAATCCTGATCTTCGACCAGGACTTCGACGGCGGGTACGCGGGTTCATTCGGCAACAGCGACTATTCCGGCGGCAATCCTGAGAACGCTTCCAATGCCGTCCAAACCACCGGCGGCAATCCCAACGGCTGCTGGCTGGAAACCATGACGCCCACCAACAACAGCACCTATTACACCGGACAATTGGCGCTGATGCAGGTGTCAGGCATGGTGGATTCGAACGCGGCCGATTACGTCCTGTCCTTTGACGCCTATGGCAACCGGGCCGGCACCATCCAATTCATTGTGCAAAGCTGGCCCGATGATTATTTCGGCGGCACCGGACCGGTCATTAATGCCGTGACCAATCTGTCGCTGGCCGCCTCCAACACGTGGCAGACGTTCCGCGTGAATCTGGGCCAGCTCACCACCGCCAACCCGATCGCCGACACCTGGCAATTGGAATTCCAAATCAGTTCCTGGCTGTGGGGCGGCGCCAACCTGATCGACACCCTGAAAATCGACAATCTGAAGCTGGTCGAGTTGGCCAACTCCGCCCTCGTGGCCTCGGTCAATCCGTCCGCCTACGAAACCGGGGTGACCTTCACACTGGCCGTGCAAACCAATGGTGTCACGGCCGGTAACGCCACGGGCCAGGTGGTGTTCGCGGTCGCCGGACTTCCCGTCAGCACCAACCCGGTCACCGCCGGCACGGCCACCAGCCCCGCCCTCGCCAACCTGCCCATCGGGACGGATGCCATCACGGCCGTTTACTCCAAGGGCAACTATGCCGCCAGCACCAACACCGCTTATCAAGTCGTCGAGCCGCCGTCGGGTTTGGCCGCCGCAACGGATAACCTGCCCATTTACACGGACAACCTGGTCAACGGCTTCCAAAACTGGGGTTGGGCCACGATTGATCTGGAAACCGACACCCCGGTGCACTCCGGCAGCTATGCCATCAGCGTGACCGATGGCGGCTACCAGGCGATTTCTCTGGAGCACACAGACTTCAATACCACGCCGTACGCCAGCCTGAGTTTCTGGGCCCACGGCGGCAGCACCGGCGGACAAAGCGTGCAGGTCACCGGCCTGGCGAGCAATGACACGCAATCCACGTACAAACTCGGCACCACCCTGCCGGCCAACAAGTGGCAGCAATTCACGATTCCGCTCGCCGCTTTGGGCGTCTCCAACATCTCCGATTGCAACGGCTTTTGGATCCAAGGTAACACCGGCTCGGCGCAGCCAACCTTTTATCTGGATGATATTGAACTGGTGGCCGCGCCGGTGCCGGCCGTGGTTCACCTCGGGGTGGATGCGGCCAAGGTTTTGCAAACCGTCGATGCCCGGCAATTCGGCTTGAACACCGCCACCTGGGACAGCGAGTTGGGCGCCACCGAGACGCTACCGGAGTTGCAAGCGATCGGCTGCCTGGCCCTGCGCTGGCCCGGCGGCTCCACCTCGGATGGTTACCATTGGACCAATGATCCCTCCGGAAATGCCACCTTCCGGCAAGTGGCCACCAATCTTGGCGCCCAAGTATTCACCACGGTCAACTACGGCACCGGCACCGCGGCCGAGGCGGCCGCCTGGGTGCTGGCCGCCAACAAAACCAACCATTGCACCTTCAAGTATTGGGAGATCGGCAACGAATGTTACGGCACCTGGGAAACCGACAGCAACGCGGTGGCGCATGATCCTTACACCTACGCCACCCGGGCGGCCACCTATCTGCAACAGATGAAGGCGGCCTATACCAATGTGCCCATCGAGGTGGGCGTGGTGGCCGTGCCCGGCGAAGACAGCTCCATCAACAATACCAACCACTCCGCCGTCAACCCGCGCACGCTCGCCACCCATTATGGCTGGACTCCCGTCATGCTCGCGCACCTGAAAAGCCTGGGAATAACGCCCGATTTCCTCATCTACCATTTCTATTGGCAATACACGACCTCAGGCTGGACGTATTACACCGACTCGCCCGATAGTGATCCGCTGCTGCTGCAAGTGGCGGGCAATCCGAGCCCTTCCACGTGGAGCGATTGGGCCAGCGCCGCCGCCAGTCTGCGCCAGCAACTCACCGATTACCTGGGCACCAACGGCTCCAAGGTGGAATTGTGTGTCACGGAAAACAACAGCGACGCCGGGGCCATGGGCCGCGAATCCACCAGCCTGGTCAATGCCCTCTACCTCGCCGACAGCGCCAGCCAACTCATGAAGACCGAGTTCCGCTCCTACTTGTGGTGGGACCTGCACAACGGCGCGGACACCTCCGGCGATCTTGATCCCTCGATTTACGGCTGGCGCAACAGCGGCGATTACGGCATCACCGACTCGTCGGACACGCCCTACCCCACGTTTTACGCCAAAAAATTGCTCCAGCATTTTGCCGGGCCGGGCGATTCCGTGCTCAACGCCACGAGCGACAACCTCCTGCTCTCCGCTTATGCGGTGCGCCGCACCAACGGCGCGCTGACGCTGCTGGTCATCAACAAATCGATGGTCAACCACCTGGGCGCCCAGATTGGACTCACCAACTTTGTGCCGTGGGGTCAGGCTACCACCCTGTCCTACGGTATTCCCCAAGACCAGGCCGCGGCGACCAACGCCGGGGCGACCGCACAGGACCTGGCCACGAACAGCTACACAGTCACCGGCACGAATTTCACCGGTTCCTTCCCGCCGCTCTCGCTCACCCTCTTTACGTTGGCGCCTACACCGGCCGTGCTGACCCAGCCCAGCCTCCAAGGCGGGCAACTGCAATTGTCCCTGCAAGGTCAACCCGGCGCGCCCTATGTGATTGAAAGTTCGTCGGACCTGACCGTGTGGACGCCCGTGGCCACCAACACGCTCACGGGCACCACCGTCACCATCACCGTGCCCATTTCCACCGCTTCGGCCAGCGAGTTTTACCGCGCCGTCTGGCAGCCCTGATCCTGCGGCGCGCGCCCGGAGCGCCGAGAGTTGCTCGGCCCGCGCGCCCACCGCCTACGCCCACCCCACATACGGATTGCCCTCGTGTCATGCCTCCACGCCCGGACCGCACCTGTCCTCGGGCGCTGAAATGTGATTCCAAGCCACCCGTCACCTGCCCGCACGCCCCGCAACGAACGCCGCTCAGCCAAGCTCCGCTGAAACTTTCCGCAGCGTCAACGCCTTTAGTCCGGCCACGTCGCAAGTCATTTCCTGGCTTGGAGGGGTGCGGGTTCAACCTCCCCGCCGCCGCCCAGCACCGCATATAGCCTGCTTTGATTGGCCTGCTTGGCCAACTGGAGCGAGACCAGCCCTTGTTGGGCGGCAAAGAGCGACCGTTGCGCATCCAGCACGTTCAGATAACTATCGATTCCCTTCTCATATCGCGAACTGGCCAGACGATAGCTTTTCGTAAAGGCATCCACGAGCGATTGCTGCGCGGCCAGTTGCTGCTCCACGTTGGCGCGCACCGCCAGGGCATCCGCCACTTCGCGGAAGGCGCTTTGAATGGCCTTTTCATATTGCGCCACGGCAATTTCCCGCTGCACCTTGGAGGCCCGGTGCGCCGACCAGGTGCGGGCGTCGAAAATGGGCATGACGATTTGCGGGGCATAGTTCCAGGCACCCTGCCCGGGGCTGAAGAGCCGCGAAAGGTCAGTGCTGGCTGAGCCAAAGGCAGCCGTGAGCGTGATGCGCGGAAAGAACGCCGCGCGCGCCGCGCCAATGTCCGCATTGGCCGCCTTGAGCGAATCCTCCGACTGCAAGATATCCGGCCGGCCCAGCAGCACCGCGGAAGCAAGACCCGGTTCGATCTCCCGCGGCGGATGAACGGCGTCCAGAGTGGTGGGCAGCCACTCATCCGGCACCGCCGAACCGGCCAGAAGGTTGAGCGCATTTTGCTCCTGGGCAACCTGCTCCCGGAAGCTGACCATGTCCCGCCGGGCGGTATCCCTCGGAGTCCGCGCCCGATAAAGGTCCAGGTCGGTGACCAAGCCCAGTTCATGCTGCCGCCGGATCAGTTCAAAGGAGGCCCGCTGCGTTTCCAAGGTGGTTTCGGACAATTTGAGATTCTCCCGGTCCGCCGCCAGGGCCAGGTAGGCTTGGGCCACTGCGGAGATCAGGGAAATCTGCGCGTTGCGACGCGCCTGTTCGCTGGCAAAATACTGGGCCAACGCCTCCTGTTTCAGGCTGCGGATCCGGCCAAAGAAATCGATCTCCCACGAAGCGGCTCCCAGGTTGGCGGTATATTCGTTGGCAGTCAGGGGATTCCCGGTCATCGAGACATCCGCGGGCACGCGTTCCCGGAGCCATTCGCCCGTGCCATTCAAGACCGGGAACAAGCCCGCGCGCTGGATACCATAAAGCGCCCGCGCTTGCTCGACGTTTAATACGGCAATCCGCAAGTCGCGATTGTTCGTCAGGGCCATTCCGATCACCTGACAAAGCTTGTCGTCGGCAAAAAACTCGCGCCAACTCAAACCCGAAACGGTTGCGGGCAGCGCCGCCGATGCGGCGGTGGCATTGGTGGCCACCGGGCCGCCCGGGTCGGCTACTGCCGCCGGCCAGGCGGCGGGCACCGGCGCCGCTGGCCGGGCATATTTGGGAGTCAGGGTGCAACCGGCGGCGACTAATCCGGCAACCAACAGCAGGGGAAATAATTTATGGTTCATGTCAATGGTTTCCCGACGTTTTAACCGCGGTGGTCTGCTCACCGGCCGGCACCCGTCGCTTGCCAAAATAATTCACGATCAGCACGTAAAACAGCGGTGCAAACAACGTGACCAGGAACGTCGAGGTCACCACGCCGCCCAATACGGCCGTGCCGATGGCCCTCTGGGCACCGGCCCCGGCGCCATCCGCCAGCGCCAGCGGCAACACGCCAAACCCGAAGGCCAGCGAAGTCATCACGATCGGACGCAACCGTAACTTGGCGCCCTCCAAGGTCGCCTCCGCCAACCCCATGCCCTCCTCGTGGCGGGCCTTGGCGAATTGCACAATCAAGATGGCATTCTTGGCGCTCAGCCCCAGCGTGGTCAGCAGCCCGATCTGGAAATAGACGTCGTTGGGCATGCCGCGCAGCGACGTGGCCAGCACGCCGCCAATCACCCCCAACGGCAGCACCAGCAGAATCGAGACGGGCACGGACCAACTTTCATACAGCGCCGCCAGACACAGGAAGATCACCAGCACCGAGAACACATAGATCGGCGCCGCCTGCGATCCCGCCTGCCGCTCCTGGTACGAAAGCCCGTTCCAATCGAAGCCCACGCCCTGCGGCAGCTTCTTCACAAAGTTCTCCATGTCCCGCATGGCTTCGCCGGAACTCCGGCCCGGGGCCGCTTCGCCCAGGATGTTGATGGAGGAAAACCCGTTGAAGCGCTCCAACCGCGGGGATCCGGTGATCCAGTGCCCGGTGGCCACAGACGAAAACGGCACCATCTTCCCCTCGACGTTCCGCAGATACAGCTTGTCCAGATCCTTGGGCAGCATGCGATACGGGCTGTCGGCCTGGGTATACACCCGCTTCACGCGTCCGCCTTGCACAAAGTCGTTCACGTAGGCGCTGCCAAAGGCCGCCGAAATCGTGTTGTGAATCGTGGTAATCGGCACCCCCAAAGCACCCGCCTTCTTCCAGTCCACGTCCACGCGATACTCGGGCACGTCCTCAAATCCGTTGGGCCGCACTTTCGTGAGCACCTGATCCTGCGCCGCCATGCCCAGCAGTTGGTTGCGATACGCCATCAACTTTTCATGCCCCACGCCGCCGCGGTCCAGCAATTGGAAATCGAACCCCTTGGCCTGGCCCAACTCGACCACCGCCGGCGGCGCAAAAGCAAACACCATCGCGTTCCGAATTTGCACAAATTCCCGCATGGCACGCCCGGCCACGGCGTCCACTTTCAAATCCGGCCGCTGCCGTAATTTCCAGTCCTTCAGTTTCACAAACGCCAGGCCGGCATTCTGCCCGCGGCCCGAGAGATTCGCCCCGGAAATGCTCATGCACGATTCCACCGCATTCGTTTCCCGCGTGAGAAAATACGTCTGCACCCGGTCCATGACCTGCTTGGTTTCCTCCATGGTCGAGTTCGCCGGCAGCAGGGCCTGCACGATCAGAATGCCCTGGTCTTCATCCGGCAGGTAACTGGTGGCCATCCGCCGGAACAGGCAGCCCAGCGCCGCCACGATCAGCACGAACACCGCCACGTAACGCACCTTCCGCGCCAGGGAATGGCCCACCAACTTGAGATACCGCGTGCGCGCGCCAAAGAACAGGCGGTCGAACCACACGAAAAACGGACGCAGAAACCAGACGGCGCCCTCCGCCGCCTCGTGTCCCTTGGGCACTGGCTTGAGAATTGTGGCGCACAGCACCGGCGTCAAAACCAAGGCCACCAACACGGACAACAGCATGGAGGTGACCACCGTCACCGAGAACTGCCGGTAGATCACACCCGTGGACCCGCCAAAGAACGCCATCGGCCCGAATACCGCCGACAACACCAGGCCAATGCCCACCAGCGCAGACGTGATCTGATCCATGGATTTGCGGGTGGCTGCGTACGGCGAGAGTCCCTCCTCACTCATGATGCGTTCCACGTTTTCCACCACCACGATGGCATCATCCACCAGCAAGCCGATGGCCAGCACCATGCCGAACATCGTGAGCATGTTGATCGAATAGCCGAACATCCCCAGCAGGGCAAAGGTGCCCAGCAACACCACTGGCACCGCAATCGTGGGAATCAGCGTCGCCCGCATCGTGCCCATGAACAAATACATCACCAGAAAAACCAGCAGCACGGCCTCGCACAACGTCTTGACCACCTCGCCAATGGCCACCCGGATGAACGGCGTGGTGTCGTACGGATAGACCGCCTTCATCCCCGGCGGGAAGAATTGGCTCATCTCCTTCACCTTGGCCTTGATGGCATCCGCCGTGGCCAGGGCATTGGCCCCCGCCGCCTGCCGGATCGCCATGGCCGACGAAGGTTTGCCATTGTGAAACGCCTCAATGCTGTAATCCTCCGTGCCCAGTTCGGTGCGCCCCACGTCCTTCACCAGCACCACCGACCCGTCCGGATTCGTCCGAATGGGGATGGATGCGAATTCGTCCGGCGTCTTCAGCAGACTTTGGACAATGATGGAGGCGTTCAGGCGCTGGCCCTTTTCCGCGGGCGCCCCGCCAAATTGCCCGGCCGAGACTTCCACGTTGTACGATTGGAGGGCCGTGATGACATCCTGCACCGTCAGGTTGTACTCCGTCAGCTTGTCCGGATTCAGCCAGATGCGCATCGAATACTGCGTGCCAAATTCCTGCACTTCCCCTACGCCGGGCACGCGCGAAATCACTTTCTCCAGTGTCGATTGCGCGTAATCCCGCAAATCGTTCCCGTCCATGCTCCCGTCCTCCGAAATCAAGCCCAGCACCAGCAGGTAGTTCTTCGTGGACTTGCTCACCTGCACGCCCTGCTGCTGGACCACCGTGGGCAGACTCGCCATGGCCAGTTGCAATTTGTTCTGCACCTGCGACCACGCCATGTCCGGATCCGTCCCCGCCGCAAAGGTCAGCTCGACGCGCGAGTTGCCGTCCGAATCGCTCGTGGACGCCAGGTAGAGCATCGAGTCAAACCCCGTCATCTTCTGCTCGATAATCTGGGTCACGCTGTTCTCCACCGTCTCGGCCGAGGCCCCGGGATAAAACGCCGTGACCGCAATGGAGGGAGGCGCGATGGGAGGATATTGCGACACCGGCATGGTGTGAATGGCCAGCAGACCGGCCACCATTAGAATGATGGCGATCACCCAGGCAAACACCGGCCGTTCCAGGAAAAATCTTGATAACATGGTGTGTTTCCCCTCTGGTTAATGCTGGGTGCCCGCGGGTTGAGCCGCGGAGTTGGCGGCCGTCTGCGGCTGGCCGCCTTCTTCAAAGGCCACTACTTTCACCGGCTGGCCGGGCTTCACGTTTTGCATGCCTTCCACAATCAGCCGGTCGCCCGCCGCCAGCCCGGACGTCACCAGCCATTGGTTGCCCACCGCCCGATCCAGTTGCAACGACCGCTGCTCGGCCTTGCCCGCCGCGTCCACCGTCATCGCCAGCGGTTCCCCTTTGGGATTGCGCGAGACCGCTTGCTGCGGAATCAGGATCGCCTGCTGGTTCACACCTTCCTCCACCAGCGTACGGACAAACATGCCCGGCAACAACACCCCCTCCGGATTCGCAAACACCATCCGCAAAATCACCGTGGCCGTGGTTGGATCCACCGATACATCCCGGAACTGCAGCGTCCCCTTCAGCGCGTAGGTCGATCCGTCTTCCAAAAGCAGCTCCACCTGGTCGCCATTCGTGCCGTCACGCTTCATCTGCCCGTTGCGCCATTGGCGCTGCAGCCGCAACAGCTCCGTGGTGGACTGCGTCACATCCACGTAGATCGGATCCAGTTGCTGGAGGGTGGCCAGCGCCGTGGGCTGATACGCCGTGACAATGGCCCCTTCCGTGACGGAGGAGGTGCCAATCCTTCCAGAAATCGGCGAGAGCACCCGCGTGTAATCCAGGTTGATCCGCGCCGTCTCCGTCAACGCGCGGTAGTACTCGATATCCGCCTCCGCCTGTTTGCGCGCCGCGTCCGCATCGTCAAAATCCTGCTGGCTCACCGACTTGTCGGCCAGCGCCTCTTGATATCGTTGCGCTTTTGACCGGATGGCCGGCAGGTTGGCCTCCGCCCGGTCCAGCGCCGCCTTGGCGTTGTCCAGCGCGGCCTGAAACGGGGCCGGATCGATCTGGTAGAGTTGCTCGCCCGCCCGCACATCCGAACCTTCCGTGAACAGGCGTTTCTGGATGAGACCATTGACCTGGGGCCGGATTTCCGCCACCCGGTAGGCACTGGTGCGGCCCGGCAATTCGGTGCGGAGCAACAGCGGTTGGGACTTGAGGATGATCGTGGCCACCTCGGGCGTGGGCGCCGCCGCCGGTTCCTCCCGGCGGCAGGCCGCGCAAATGAGCAGGACCGGCAGAAGGCACGCAACCGGCCTCCAAAAGGTGTGGTGAAACGTTGATAATGATACGTATTGCATGACAGTGGGAATCAGGAGTTGGGCAACCGCTGGTTTGCGGTGCCCGGTTCTTGGTGTTGGTCGTTAATTGAAGCGATCTTGGCGTGGCCGCCAGGTGGTGGCAAGGGACCCGGACTGGGGCCGAACCACGATCGAGCGCCGCCCGATCTGATCATCGACCGTGTTTTTCATGGTGTTCCGTCGCTGGGCGCTGGCGGTGACCGGAGCCGCCTGGCTCACAGCCGGCCAAACAGGATTGCAGTCGGGAAATCACCGTGTGCCCGCTGGTGATGCCAGTGATCCGAATCTGCTCGAGCCCCCCGATGAAGAGAATGAGCGTGGGAATGAATTGAACTTCATAGCGCAGGCCCAAAATGGGATTGTCGTCCGCGTTGATCGTAAAGAGGGTCAGGCTGCTTGCAAAATGGGCCGCCACTTCATCCAGGACAGGCCGCAGCATTTCACACGGTCGGCTCCAGGATGCCAGGAATCCAACCAAGACCGGCTTCCTGGCCCGCAAAACCTCGGTCTCAAAACTGATTTCACCGGTCTCCGGAATTGGCTTTTTCTTAACATTCATTTACTCAGCATCGTTACTAAGTACGTATGAACATGAGTCGTGCCAAGCTTGCTATTTATTTACAACTCGTTTATTATAAATTATATATGAAGTTAATGCCCCGCGGCATGTAGGGGTCAAACATTTGTACGTTCAAGATCTTGACCTCGCTTTCAGTGGCACGGCGCCGGAAGTTCAATATTTTGGTGAAATGGTATTGAGCCCCGGTCGAGCTTCTGCCACCGTGCCTGCCGATGGAAAACATTAGCGACAGCCGCTTCGATCCCAATTTCGCCACGCGCCTGCTGCTGGATATTGCCCACGAAAAATCCGTTGAATGCCTGCTGCAAAAGCTGATCAGCAACAGCATGCAACATCCCAACCTCGCCTGCCTCCAGATCTGGCTCCTGGACCAGGGCGACCGTTGCCCGGTTTGTCCGCAACGAACCCACTGTCCCAGCCAGATTCGCTGTCTCCACTTGATCGCCGGCGCCGGCAAATCCATGGCCGGCGGCGCCCCCAACAGCGGCCGCTTCGACGATCCCAATTTGCGGGTGCCACTGGGCGTGGGATTAGCGGGCCAAGTGGCCGCGACGGGCCACCCACTCATTCTGCACGGCCTCAATCAAATTCAGGCGGCGGCGAGCGGCCTGGACTGGCTGGTTGCGGAGCAG
>CAYTJG010000198.1:0-12119 GCA_964437865.1 uncultured Bifidobacteriaceae bacterium
CCAGAAAGCCGGGAAACACGGGACTCGAAAGTCCCGTGAACCCGCAGGCACGAATGCCTGCGCTACTGCGCATTCCGCATTTCGCACTCAGTTGGCTCCGCGTTCCGCACTTCTCTAGCTACGGACTACGCAGTTGGAAAAAGCTCGCCCCATTAGTGGTTGGCAAAGTGACAATGTCCCGGTTGATTTGCAGGGTGGGCAAAGTTGAAACGGGGGTCCATGCCGCCGCGGTCCCCAAGGCCGGACTTGCTTTCAGGACCAAATTGGTTGCGGAAGGCCCCCAACTCACCGTCACCGCGTTCGTCTGGCCGCTATTCGGTGGATATTCACGCAGGATAAAATCCACGCCCAAGGCATGGGGGCCGGCCGCATGGTTCGCCGCCACCTCGGCATCGGTTAACAAACCGCTGTAAATCCGGAACTCCTCAAAGCTGCCAAAAAAATAAGCATCGGATGAAAACAGCGACCTTCCCAAGTAACAATTCGTATCCACGATCCCGGACAAGGGAATCACGGCCTCTCCGGACGCAACGGGAACTCCATCGACATACATTTTCATTATTCCGCGCACCGGGCTATAACCGATCACAACCTGGCACAGGACATTTGTGACGAGCGCCTTCGTCCAGTTCAATCTTGGAGTTTCATTATTGTTGTAGTTGGTGGTAATGGCCGAATGCAATACGGAATTGGTCGTGAACGAAACGTTGTCGGTTGCCGGCGTGAGAAACAGATAACTGATCGGCCTTCCACTGCCTTCCTGGCCAAAATCAAAAATCCGTTGCCAGGCACCATTGCCATAGGTCAGCGGAAGCTTTCCCGGAGTCCATATCACCCACGCCTCGATCGTGACTTCACTCAGACTCGAAATCAGGCCGGGAGGCAAAACGGCATATCCACCCTTGGTGCCGCCATTGGAATACCCGCCCGACAGCTTCAGTTGTCCCGTGCCGGTAAATACGGCATTGGTGGGGGGATGCGATCCAGTATTGAATACCTGGCCATTGGCGCCGCTCACCGAATCATGCACGATCCAGTCATTGGTCTGTTCATTGAAACTGTAGCGATGTACCAGCGCAATATCGTGCGGCATTCCCACGGTCACCGGCACCGTATTTGAAAAACCTTGCCAGACTGCGGTCACGTTGGCCGTTCCCATGGCCACCGTCATGATTCGTTGGTCCGGAGTTATCACGACAACATTCGTATTATCCGACGCCAGGACCAAATCCGGCTGGGCGCTGACATTGACATTGGTCACGTCGGAAAAATCCGCAAAGACCCCCGCGCGAAAGATGGCTCCCGGCCCGGTCGGCGACGGAATCGCCAAACGCACCTCTTGCAGTGTGCCCGGGACCGTTTCCGGCTGGTCTGGCCCGAAGGCGTCCAGCACCGCGGCGTCCAAGACGGACAAGGCGCCTTGATAGGTTCGAAACTCCAGTATGCTGCCTTTGAAATTGGACATCACCACGTTGGTTGCGCCCGCCCCCAGCAGGTTGGTGGTGGTTGAACCAATCATGGCTGGCGTGATAGTGAAGCTGCCATTCGAAGCGGCCAGCAGTCCGTTGATATAAATCCGCGCCATTTGCGCGTCCGCATCCTCCACCCAAATCAGGTGATTCGTCCCCCCCACCGCCGGTGACCGCAAGTTCACGATGTTGGCCGAAGACCCGACCGCGTGGCTTCCCTGACCGAAAAGCAAGTAGCTCATACTGCCCTGGGCGCCGCTAAAACTGTAAAGCCGGTTGTTGGGATTGCCCACCGCCGCGTCGGCATACCAGATTTCGAAGCTGATGGAGCTATAATTGGAGAACAGGTCGTTGGGCAATTGCGCACTGCTATTAGTGCCGTCCAATACCAATGCGCCATTGGCAACCACCGCGTTCCCCTGCAAAACGCCGTCGGCCCCGCCCACTGAATCGCTGGCGTCCGTATCAAATGAATAACGATGGGTCAACGTCGCCCCGCTGGCAAATCCCGCTGTCACCAGGAGAATAAGCGATGAAATCACCGAACCCTGGATGCCCTTAAACCCCAATAATACCCTCTGAATAATTTTCATTGGCATACACTATTCCGGGGTGCGCGATTCCGGCAAGCTTCAAATCGCCATAGCGGTGGAGCCGATGGGGAGGACCGGGGTGATAATTCCCCGAAAATTTCGCGCATTGAACCCCTGAACCATGAAAGGGTCGGTCCGACAATTGACAATTATGGAAGGGGCCTAGGATTTTGGTATTTTATTTTAATTTCCACTTTTTCACCGGCGCCACACGCGAGCTTCCACCGCATAGGTTTCATTTTGCGAATGTCTCCACCCCGCATTTTCCATGGTCCACGCCCCGCCTTGCTGACGCGCCCCGGCCCCAGGCCGCTCGCTTACCCTTGGCAACGAGACTGTCGCCCGCTCCCGCAGCCCCGGCGATAGCGCCGCCTTCGCCGCCGTCACCTTCCGCCGCTGGCGCAGAACCACGCCAAACGTGTCGGGAAAGTGGACGCCGTCCCGGTCCTCCAGCCAGATCGTCCGTCCCTGGTTGCCGCCATCATAATATAAACGGCTCCGCAATATCCAATGCGCAACGGACTGGCCATAATAAATCCAGCTCACCGGCACTGTCCGCTCCAAATCAAGGGAACCTACCAATTTCCTAGGACCCTTTGATGGCGGGTCAAAGCAGCGGGGGCTGGGTTGCGGGCGGCACCGGAAACACACCGATAATGATCCAAGGATTCGTGGCCCATTCGTGATACTCCTTGGTCGTGCCCAGGAAAAAGTGAAGGTCCTTTTTGCGGAAATCGTCAAAGTATTTCTGCCGCACCTTCGCGAGCGCGATACTTTGGAGTCCGTTGTCCTGCTTCATGCAACTCCAATAAAGATGCCCGGCTTCCCAATCGAGCACGGTCATTTCACTCTCGCGCCCGTCCGGGTCCAAAAACTTGTAATAGAATTTCCATGGCAGCTTGGGGATAAGCTGGAAAGTCTTCCGCCAGTCATCGCCCGCGAACAATTCGCCCTGATCCGCCCGGTTGCGCATTTCCTGCACCTTGGTTTCGTCCCAATCGCGCTCATCGGGTGCCCAGGAGAAATCAAGAATTTTGGTTGGCTTGAGAACGGCCAACGAGCATTGGTTTGCGTGGGCGGCGTCAATGAGCGGGCCGAGCCGGTCGTGAACCTTTCCCTGCTTTAAAATCAGTTGCCGGCGTTCACGCCAGTCATCGTCCGTTCCCAGATGTCCATGATGGGTGATGTCGGAAATATCAACCGGGTGGAAGGTTTCCGGCCGGGTATCGCGGCTGCTCTTGGCAAGCGTGGTTTCTATCCAATCAAACTTGGCATACCGGTCCTTGTAATCCATGAGCCGGAACGGGACCGGATAAAGCCGCACCCATGACCCATCCGCCCGGACGGCTGCAGTGCAGACCGTCTCACCATGTTTGCGCGAAAGGGTCGGATAAGTTTTGACCGTGATGAGGAGGCGTTCGCGCGGCAAGGTTTTCCCTTTATCCCATTACAAATGCTGCGGGGCGAACTTGTGGCCAAACGTCCGCGCCAGCGCGTCCGCCACGCAATGCCGATGGCATTGTTCGGGCAATTTTTCAAAACACGTCAGCGCCACGCGCTCACCGGCACTCACCCAAGCGCTGATTTTTTTCAAGGCTTCGGTCTGCCTGGGCAGGCTTTCCCGCTCATAGGCGGCAAACAGCGCGTCGTAATCCGCTTGATTATTCAACTCCTGCCGTTCGTCGGACGCGATGCCCAACTCCGGCAAATGCTCATACTTGATGCCCACACCCTCGCACGCCTTGGACAACGTGCTTTTGGAAAAACCATATTTGCGGCTCAACGGATTGCGCCGTACATCGCACAATAGCGTCACGCCCGCGTGCAACAGCCGGTTCAAATAACCTTCCAGGCTTCTGCCCTCGTAGCCGATGGTGCAAACCCCCGGCACGCCCGCCGGTGGCCGCGCCGCCTTGATCGCGGCGAGCGCGGACTCTTCGCCCGCGAGCACACGTCCGGCGATTTCACTGCGGGTGGCGTGGAACGGATGGCGGCGGTAAGCCTCGGCCACGAGCGCGTCGCCGCGCATTTTGCAGTGGCGTTTGGAAAATTGATCCATGCGCATCCGCACCATCGAGGGAACGGTGGCGACGCGGCGACCGGCGGGCGTCAATTTCCAGCAACGCTCCTCGTCGGCGAGCAAGCCCTGTTCGATCAACCGGCGTTTGTCGGCGTAGGACGTGAAAGAAAAACCGCCGAAACGGTAGGGAACAAATTCGTAGCTGGGCGTCGTTTCCACCTCGCGGCAATAGAGAAACAGGAGTTTTTGGAAATCCAAAGCCCCCACGTCTCCGCCCAAGGAATCCACCAAAGCCAGGAGACATTTTTGACGTTCAAACAGCATGGCTAAAGTTATGTGTTTCCGGTTCAAACTGCAATCCTCCCCCTCGCGAGGCGCGAACGTTTCCGGTCGGCACTTTTTGGTCCCGGTGTACGTCGTCATTCAAAAAGGGGTCACCCATGGATTTTCCCCATCTGAAGTGTCAGACTGGAGTTCCGCCCCTTGGTCGATGAATGACGGATCATTGCCGCGGTTATTTCCGAAGCCCGGACTGCGGGCGAAGTCGCGGGCAATCAATTCCGAATCATTTTTGTGCTCTTTGCGCCTGCTTGCGGCCAAATCCTCCGGCTTTTCTGCTTGGGGAGGACAGCCCACGATTCCGAACGTCGTCGCCTACAAATGGCGGGGACTGGCCGAGCAATGCTCGGTGCTCCGGGAGGCGGAGCACTCCTGACGTCGTGCCCTTCGTGTCGCCTGCTTTTCCGCTTTCCGCTTTTGTTCCGAATTTCTTTCCCTTGACATATACTATATACATAGTAGATACTATCCAAACAGTAGCTAAAACCCATGAAACATCGCGAACCTTCCAAATTGGAAATGCAGGTCTTGTCGGTCTTGTGGCAGCGCGGCGCTTCCACCGTGCGTGAGGTGATGGAGGTGATGCCCGACGGCAAGGTGCGCGCCTATACGACCATCCTCTCGGTCATGCAGGTGATGGAGAAAAAGGGGCTGTTGTCCCACGTCACCGAGGGTAACACCCACGTTTATCAGGCCCGCGTCTCGCGCCAGAAGGTGACCGGGCCGTTGTTGCGGAGCCTGGTGCGCACGGTTTTCGGCGGCAGCGCCGCGACCGCCCTGCAACATCTCCTGGCGGAGAAGCCAGTCAGCCGCGAGGAACTGGATGAAATCAAGGAGATCATCGCCCAGCATGAAATGGGCGGCGGCCCCGACGCGAATGCGCCGGCCAAAAAGAAAGGAAAGCCTTGAATCCACTCTGGCATGCGCTGGCCTCGGAGGAATGGGCGCAGGTCGTCCATGCCCTGCTGCACACGTTGTGGCTCGGCGGTCTGGTCGCTGGCGGATTGTATTTCGTGTTGCGGGGCAAGGCCAACCCGGTCACGCGCTACCGCTGGTGCGTGAGCGCGTTGCTCGCCGTCGTCTTGGGCGGAATCATCGCGTGGGCCCTCCTGGCCTGGCGGCCCAACCCGCTTCAGCCGATGACCGTGGCTGTGACCCCGGCTGCGGTCGCCCCGCCGGCGGGCAAAGGGTACGTTGTCTCCCCGTTGCCGACCGCCGCCGCCACGCCTCGGCCGAGGGACGCCGCGCGCGCCGGCCTTTGGACACCCTGGCTCGCGCTCAGCTGGTTGGGCGGCTTGGCCGCCATGCTGGCGCGCGCCGGGGCGTTGGTGGCCGAGGCGGAGGCCTTGCGCCAGCGCAGCCGCCCGCTGGCGAACGAAGCCGTGTTGCACCTCATCGAGGAAGCCCAGCGCAAGCTGGGCCTGGTCCGGCGCGTCCGCGTGGTGGTGACCGAACAACTTACTTCACCGGCGGTCATGGGCTGGCTGACGCCGGTCCTCATTTTGCCGATTTCCCTGGTCACCACGCTGCCCATGGGGGACATCCAATTGATTTTGCTGCACGAACTGGCGCATATCCGGCGCGGGGATTATCTGGTCAACCTGTGCCAGTTGCTGGCCGAGTCGTTGCTGTTTTTCAACCCCGCCGTGTGGTGGATCAGCCGCCAAATCCGCCAGGAGCGCGAGGCCTGTTGCGACGCCATGGCGATTGCGCTCGCGGGCGATCCGGTGCAATACGCCCGCACCCTCGCGCAGGTGGCGGGCGCCGCGCTCGCCGCGGCTCCCGCCTTCGGCGACCGGCGCCATCCCTCCAGCCTCAAGGACCGCATCCAGCGCCTGCTCGTGCCGGGGTATCGTCCCGCCTGGCGGCCCACTTGGTCCGCGCTGCTGGCGGCGTTTTTCGTCGGCGGCGGGCTGCTTTTCCTCTCCGCGCTCGGCACGCGCGTCACGGTCGCGGCGATCCTTTCGCCGCAGGAACGCATCGCCCGCCTCGAAGAGAAAATGACCGAACTGGGGGAAAGCCCCGCGACCATGAATTTCCAGGGCGACTGGGGAAAGATTCCGAACATAACTGTTTCCGGCCGAATCCGCATGGCGGATGGCCGGCCGGCGCCGGAATGGCTGGGGGTGGAGATTGTTTCCGTGGTCGGTCAGTCATCCGCCGGGCAGATGAACATGGTGCGAAATGGATTTTTCTCCAACTCCGTTCCGGCGGGAACAATTTATATCGGAGCCGAATTGACCAACTGCGCCCCCGTTGCCTTAGGCCCACTCGTGGGCAACGCGAGCAATAAACTGGAAAATCTCGAACTGGTGCTTGACCCAGGCTTTGAGGCCACGATTCAACTGGTGGACGCGGTTTCGGGCCAGCCGGTGGCGGGCGGCAAATTGGCCGCGCAATTTTGGCTGCGCGGCGTGAGGCAGACCAGTTTTTATCCCCGCGCGCTGACCTCGGGAGCAGACGGTTCGGCGGTCCTGTCCCATGCGGCGGACTTGCCGCTCGTCGTGACGGCAAACGCGCCGGGCTACGAAATTGTGGAGCAACGCTTTGAATCCGTGCGGCCGGGCAAACCCCTGCGCATCGCCTTGCATCCGGGCGCCAAAGTGTCCGGTCAGGTGCTCGATAAAGCCACCGGCCGGCCCATTCCCGGTGCGACCGTGCGGGTGCATTTTGAAGCAGGCCAGACGCAGCGGCGAGGCTACGGCTGGGACGACGCGTCCCGCATCCTCGCCACCACGGATGAAAACGGACGCTTCGCCGCGAGCCAACTGCGCCAGGACACCATTTATTGGCTGGGGGTGAGCGCGCCGGGGCATGAATCCGTCGTCCTGAACAGCGTGCATCCCGGCGCCACCCTGGAGGCGAGGCTCGGCCCGGAGCTGGTGGTCAACGGTCGCGTCACGGGCAACCTGGATCGACTCGCCCAGGCGTGGAACGGGGAGAAACAAATTGATTACTCGCTGATCGATGACACGGCCGACGACCACAACAGCCTCGGCTGCCGCGCGCCGGTGCTCATCAAGGATGGCGTCGGCTATTTTCAATTCACCAACCCAGCCGCCGGCCGGGTGCAAATCAGCGTGGCGGGCAGCACCATCGAGCGGACCGTGGATGCGCCGCTCAGCGACTGGCTGATTGATCTCGATAAGTTGTCAAACCCCGCCGCGACGAACCCCGCCGGCGACAACTTCCCCAAACGCGAAGTCGTCTTCCGCTTCCAAGTTCCCAGCGGACCGCCGCCGCAGGGAACGGTCTCGGTCACCCTCCAGAACCACGCGGAGATAATCGGCCACATGGCGCACGTCGTGGAGATGGAATTGACCAATGGCGAAGTGCAGGCAGAAATGGACATCGGCGGCGGCACCAGCGTGGAAGCCCGGCGGATGGTGGGCTACTGGCTCAATCGCGCCGCCGTGCTGTGGGTGCCGGTGACCAACGGCCCGGGCCCGATGGTCATTGAGGTCCCGCTGCTCCCGGCGGGCGCCCTCTACGCGAGTGCGCGCAATGCCGACGGCACGCCCGCGTATGAGGTGTTTTTCGGGGTGAGCGAATTAAAACGCGCGCCGGGCCGGGACGATCAAAATGGATTGGACATCGGCGGCAGCTCTGTCGCCGTCAGCGCCCCGCGCAAATGGATTTCCGGCCCGCTGCCGCTCGGCGGAACGTATCAGGTCTACGCCTGGCGCGGCAATGCGTTTGGCACCAGCCAGCCGGTCAAACTCACCGGAGAAAAACCGGACGCGGAGGTCGAACTGCAATTTCCGCCCGGCAGGACTTTCGACGGCGTGGTGCTGGACCCGGATGGAAAGCCCATTGCCCAAGCCGAACTGCGGCCTGAATTCAGGCTGTCCGACGGACACAGTTTCGGGTTGCAACCCGTTTCCACCGATGCGGACGGGCGCTTCCACCTCGAAGACACGACGCCCGGCCTCGGCGACTACTCGGTGCAGGCGACTGCGCCCGGGGCAATGACCGAAATCCTCAAGCTGCATTTCGGTTCCCAGCCGCAGACCATCCGCCTCCAACGTGGTCGCTCACTGGGCGGCCGGGTGGTGCAAGCCGGCACGGGCTACGCCATCCCCGACGCCGAAGTCCGCGCGCTCGACTACGACCGGGAGGAATTGCCCATGGTCACCACGCGGACCGATGGCGAGGGCCGTTTCCAATTCGCCTCGCTCGGTGATGTCAAATACACCTTTTACGTCAATGGCGCCACGTTGGTCTCCAACCAGAAATTCCGTGCCGACGGGAGCACCAACTTGGTGCTCTCGGTGCAGATCAACGAAGGCAGCCAGGTCAAACCAAGAGCCCCGCAATAGGCCGCGCCTACGGCGCTGGGATGGCTGTGGTTGGGCCAATGGGATTCGCACACGCGCACAGGCAGCTCGGTCTGCGTGGCGCCGTAAAGGTCCACGCCGGTGATTTTGATCGAACGGGCGGTGGCTAGGGCGCGGTTGATACCGGGCAAAATGTTGGCGGGCACATCGTCCACCATGGCGGTGCCTTTGGCATGCGGCGGGTTTTCGGTGAGGAAATCCACCAGAATCGGAAAATTGCCGACGGTTTTGACAAATCTTGGGCCGCCGAATTCGTCCTTGGATAGTTTGAAGCCGTGCGTTTGCAGGTCCATTTTCAAACCGCCGTATTGGCCGAGCGAGGCGCCGAGAGCGATGCCGAGGTCGGCGTCGAGCGTCACGGGCCGGGGCAGCGTGCGCGAGGTGGAAAGATCGCCGCAAAGATATTTGGGCACGAGGCCGCCGACGAGCACGAGGTCGCGGTGCCAGGAACCCAGCCCGGCCCAGACGGTGAGGAACGCACTTTCGACGGCAGCGACGCCGTGGGGATTGTATTCGCGGTAGGTGGCGTGTTTCATGGGCGGCAAAATCCCCCCCAATGGCGCAGGGCGGCGGCGGCATCCGGCCCACGCAGGCCGGTAGGCAGTAGATCGAGATAAATCTGGGCATCGGTGACCAGCGGCCAATCCCGCACGGTTTGCGTTTCCAAAAAAACGCCTTCGTCCGTGGGAACGGAGTGCGGAATGACAAATCGTTTGCCGAGCAACTCGGCGCCACGGAGGAGCGCTCCTCACGTCGCGCCCTACAACAAAAGGCTGAGGTTAAAGCAAAGTTTCTGCGCGTACACTGGCCGGGCACGGTTGAAGCGAAGAATGCGAGTCCTTTCGCGTTGATTCGCGGTTAAATCATTGCGCTCTTTGCGGTTATGGTACTGGGTATATTACCACGATGTGCCCGGCGGCATCGGTTCGCCATGCCTTTTGCAACGTCCAAGGTTGGCTTTGGGCGGTTTTGATTAAGACGTAATGAAACTCGTCTGACGTGCCATCTTTGCCGGCAATAAATGTTCGAGTCATTGGATAAGTTTCAGAACTATTTTCGGGTGGCGTCCAGTTTGAAACATTTCCTCGGTCGCCTCTTTGAAAGCCGGGCAGTTGGCCTGCGGCCTTGAGCTTCGTCAAGAAAGCATCCGCTTCCATGGTCAGGGCGTATGCGGGATCACTGTCAGTCCAGTCGCCCAGATTCTCAGGCTGGCAGCGCCGCAGATACATCGTCCGCTTGGGGAAGTTGAGGGTGACCAGATGCCGCGCGAGAAACCGCAGGCCGATGATATTCATGTGCGGATTGGACGAAAGCGAACAGTCCTTCAAAATTAGGTTGGTATAGGTTTCGCCCGCAAGAACGCCTTGGGGGAAAATCCCTTCGCGATCTCTGCCAAAGCTTCGTAGCATCACCTTTTGATTCCGCTGCCCAAGCGTGAAAGCGGTGGCGCTCAAGGCCCCATCGTCATACTCCGCCGAATCAATCAAGGTCCTCCTCCTTTTCTCGCCGAGCAGGTTTTCATTCACAAAGAACTGGCCGCGAGAAACTGTCAGAGGAATCGGCTGGCCCAGGTTCGTTTCCTCCAAAAGCGCGGGATCAAGGAAACTCAAGGCGGCTGAAGAAAAGTTCAGTTGGAGACAATAATGTTGCAGGCAATCCATGCCGAGGATGCCCATGAGGGGAGTATCGGCGCCCGGGACTTGCCCCAAATCATCAGTCCAGATTTGTTTGCCCGTCATCAATTTGGTGTTGCCCAGATAAAGTTTGGGCGCGAGGTAGATATTGCTGGTCCGTTTGCCCAGCCAGCCATATTGGACATTCACCACTTCAATCCGTTTCCCTAATTTCGGTTCGAGCGATTTATTCAAAGTTGTAACTGCGCTGCCGGTATCCAAGAGGAAGGGCAGATCTTTGCCATCCTCGATCCGAAGCATCACGAATAGCGAATGGCCATGGCCAGCGTCTCTATTGAATGAAATTCTTTCGGGCAACGGCGGTGGCGGCGGCGCGATTGACGCACAAGAACTCACCAGCATCAAGCATAAGCCGGCAGACCTTTGCAGGATGTTTTTCATGAATGGAATGACTGGGGACAAGATGGCCGATGGCTTCACTTTGCCAAGCTTTTTGCCACGCCGATAAATCGAAAAAGGGTCACCCATTAAGGCGCTGGTCAAATGGAAAAAACATTGTCTGAGGGGGTAAACTACAGTTCGGCCCTTTCGTGTTGATTCGCGGTTGAACAACCCCGGTTTTAGTCCCGTCGAATTCGACGGGAATTATTAACAAGTCAGTGGGATGGGCTACAAAACCGGAGCGGAGCCATCTTCGGCCGCGGCATCCGCACGTCGGAGCATGAGGGATATACCAAGCGTTCTTCGCGCTCCACGTTGCTGCGCCCGAGGACGGGCGCACTCCAGGTTGCCCAATTGATCCAACGCCTTCAGCGTTGAAAATGGGGGTGCGTGATAACCGAGGGTAGGTCCGATTCAGCGGACCAACCCCTGCGCTGGATGCTTCATCCCCTTCAGGTGCTTTCGTCGGGCCATCCTGAAGGGATGGCACTGTGGTTTGGCCCATTGGCGGGTGAATGGCGGAAAAGACACACGAATTGCAACCGCGAATGGACGCGAATGAACGCCAATCCTCAATCCTCCATTCTCGTTGATCCCGCCAGCGGCCCCCTCTGGAGCCTGCTTGCGGCCAACCAATTGAGTGCGGAGTGCGGAATCCCGGGGCCCGCCAGGCGGCGCCGCATCGCAATTCACACTTCATTTGCCCGCGGACTTTTGACACCATGAGGTCATGTTCTCGTCTGCCATTAAATCAGTCCATTTCACCGGCATCTGCGGCACCGCCATGGCCAGCGCGGCCGCCGCCATGCTGGACCGGGGCTTCGCCGTGACCGGCTCCGACCAAAATGTCTATGAACCCATGGCTTCCTTCCTGGCCGGCAAAAAAATCTCCGTCAACGGCTACGATGAGCGGAACCTGGCGCACAAGCCCGACCTGGTGGTCATCGGCAACGCGATCTCGCGCGGCAACGCGGAGGCCGAGTATGTGCTGGATCACAAGCTGCGCTACACCTCGCTGGCGGCCTTGCTGGGGGAATTTTTCATTCGCGGCAAACGCTCGCTCGTGGTGAGCGGCACGCACGGCAAAACCACCACCACTTCGCTGCTCACCTGGGTCTTCGAGCATAACGGCCTCAACCCCAGCTACCTCATCGGCGGCATCCCCAACAACTTCTCCCAGGGCGCCCGGTTCACCGACAGCGAATGGTTCATCATCGAGGGCGACGAATACGACACCGCCTTTTTTGACAAGCGCAGCAAGTTCATCCATTACCAGCCGGAAATCG
>CAYTJG010000199.1:0-12100 GCA_964437865.1 uncultured Bifidobacteriaceae bacterium
CGGACGCCATCATGTTGAGCGGCGAGACGACGGTGGGCAAATACCCCGTCAAGTGCATCGAGGTTTTTGACCGCATCGCCCGGCGCATCGAGCGCAGCGGCAGTTCCCTGTTTCACGAGGCGGCCGAACTCACCAGCGCGCGCCAGAAACTGGTGAAGAGCGCCGTGGTCATGGCCAATGAATTGAAGGCGGCGGCCATTCTGAGCTTCACCCGCCACGGTCACATGGCCAGCTACGCCTCCTGGATGCGTCCCCGTTATTCACCGGTTTACGCCCTCTGCGACAACGCAACGGCCGCCAGCGAGCTGACGCTGAGCTGGGGCGTGACGCCGTTTGTGATCGAATTCGATTTCATCCAGCCGCAAAACACCATCGAGAGCGGCATCAAGAGTCTGGTGGAAAAGGGGCTGTTGCAGCCGGGCGACACGGCGGTCATCATCGGCGCCATTTCCGTGGGCACGGAGATCGTGGACGCCGTCCAGATGCGGACGATTTGAGGGGGGGCTGGCAAAGCCGAGAGCTGGTCGTTCAAAAGACGTTCAAGGTCGGCTCGCTGCTCCTGCTTAGACTGCCTTAAGAGCCCTGCTTCGGACCAGGTCTGCTTGACGTTGGCGCTTGTTAAACATAGGTTGTTAGCACTATGGCAAGCAAACGCATCACCGGCCGGCAGTTAAGACACGGCACACCAGAGGAAAGCCTTTCACCGGGTCAATCCTTGTTGATTGAGAAGCGTGGTGGCAAGCAATTTGCGTTGACCCGCATTGATGCCGGCGCGGTTAATTTCAACGAACAAATGGATCAAGTCTTTCGAGAAATCCCGGCCGAGGGAAAGCGGGTTAAGACCAATTTGGCCCGAACGCTATTGGAGGATCGGGAATGATTGTTTATTGCGACACCAGTTGGCTGCTGAGTTATTTGAACGAAGATGACGCAAATCACGCCATCGCCCGTACGTCCGCGGCTAAAATGGCGGGATAGGAATTTGTCGTCTGCGAGGTTCACTTGTTGGAACTGCCGGCGGCAATCAGGGCGGCGACGCATCGTGCCCAAAACCCGGTGCCCGAGCATATTGCCCGTCGGGTCATCAATCGGTTTGATCGCGCCGTGACTGGAAAAATCCTGCTCCGCAAGGAGTTGGATATGAAAGATTCGGTGGCGATGGCCCGCTCGCTAGGCGAAACGCACGGTTGGAAAGAAAAACACACCACGTTTGATCTTTGGCACCTGGCAGCGGCTTGGTCTTTGTCTGCCGGTGCGTTTTTGACTTTTGACGAGCGCCAAGGAAAAATTGCCAGGTTGATGGGCATGATCCGTTGACCTACATACCACTTGGTCGCGAAAACAGATCAGTTCAAGTTCGGGTCTAAGGCCGCTTCTCAGGAAAGGTTCCGCCCCTATTCCTTCGCTTTTGAATCAATGATGATGGTCACCGGACCATCGTTGATGAGTTCCACCTGCATGTCGGCGCCGAATTCGCCCGTGGGCACGGGTTTGCCCAAGTCGGCGCACAATCGCCGGACAAACGCCTCGTAGAGCGGAATGGCTATGGGCGGCGGGGCCGAGCGGCTGTAGGAAGGCCGGTTGCCCTTGTGCGTGCTCGCAAAGAGGGTGAACTGGCTGACCAACAGAATGTCGCCCTCGATTTCCTGAACGCTCCGGTTCATCACGCCGTTTTCATCGGGGAAGATCCGCAGGCGCACGATCTTGCCGCTCAACCATTCGATGTCCTCATTCGTGTCCGCCGCTTCCACCGCCAACAGCACCAGTAATCCACGCTCGATGCTGCTCTTGAGCGCATGTTGGATGGAGACACTCGCGCGACTGACCCGTTGGATGACTGCTCGCATGAGGTTTTATAAGCTTGGCGAGCCGTGGCTGACGAGCCAAATCAGTTTGGGCGCAAGCCCGCCGGGCCGCTGCCGGTGCCCCGGCCATGGGCGGCCGTTGCGCGATTTTAATGAGCCTGGAATTGGCCTTGCGAAACTGGCACGGGTGGAATTCATTTCGTCGGTACTATGAGCGAGCCTGGGTTTTGCCTTGCTGTCTGCCAACACTGTGGCCAACGCCTCGAATTTCCACCGGAAGGGGTGGGGCTTTCGGTGTCTTGTCCGCAGTGTAATCAGCAGACAGTTTTGGAGGAGATTTCTCCTGCGGTCGTGGAGACGCCGGCTTCCGCCGAAATAACAGCCGCAGAACTCAAGGCAGCCTTGGCGGGAATCCTGCCGCGACGGCGGGTGTCGGTTTTTTATCAATTGGGATTGGCGTTGGTGGCGCTCGTCATGGTGCTCCTGCCAGTGGTCTATCTGGTCTTCGTCGCCGCCCTGGCCTACGCCACGTATTGGTATGGGGTTCACGCCCGGGTGCTGTTTTCAAGTTTCACCGGCGGTATTCATATTCTCATCTTCAAAGTGATTATTTACTTGGGACCGTTGCTGGGCGGGGGGATTGCGGTCTTTTTCATGTTCAAACCCATATTGGCCCGGGCGCCTCGGCACGCGGAACCCATGGAATTAAACCCGGCGCAGCATCCGCGCCTTTACCAGTTCATTGCTCACCTTTGCGATATGCTGCAGGTGCCCATGCCCAAGCGGATTTATTTGGACAGCGAATTGAACGCCAGCGCCGGTCTGCGCCGGGGGCTGTGGAGTTTTGTGGGGAATGACTTGGTGTTGACCTTGGGACTGCCGTTGGTGGCGGGCTTGAACACCCGTCAATTGGCGGCCGTGGTGGCCCACGAATTGGGACATTGCACGCAGGCTTTCGCCCTGCGGCTGGGGTACGCGATCCAGCGGATTGATCATTGGTTCATCCGAGTGGTTTACGCGCGTGATTCTTGGGATGTGGCGTTTGATGAATGGGCTGATTCGGTGAACGACTGGCGCCTGTCGCTGATCGTGATCTGCGCCCGGGCGGCGGTTTGGTGCTCCCGGCGAATCCTGGCATTGCTGCTGGTGCTGGGCCACGCTGCCAGTTGTTTCCTGTCCCGCCAGATGGAATACCATGCCGATTCATGCGCCGTGGGCGTGGCTGGTTCCACGGGACTCGAAAGTTTGCTGTTGCGGCTCCGGGAGCAGGGAGTGCTGCAGGGGCTGGCAATGAATAATTTAAGCCAAATTTGGAAGCAACGGCACAAGCTGCCGGACAATCTTCCGGGCTTTTTGGAGGAATTGGAGGCGCGGATGCCAGCCAATTTCCACGATCAAGCGCGCCTGACCCTGCTCAACGAAACCGCCCCTTGGTTCGCCACGCACCCCACGCCGGTCCAGCGCATCCGCAAGGCCCGCCAGGCGGCGGTCGAGGGCGTCTTTACCGTGGAAAAGCCCGCCCACGCCCTGTTCGGTGATTTCGAGCGGACAGCTCGGGCGGTCACCGCCCGCTATTACCGGGAGGATCTTCGCCTCGCAGCCACCGATCTCATGCTCCGGCCCGTGGGAGAATTTTTCGTGGCGCCGGCCCGCGGCTGAAAACACTCAGGGACGTGACAATGTGTTTAAGGCCGATCAACACATGGCTGTTTGTCTATGGTTGAAAGCCGCCCACTAAAAAGTTCGTGTCAATTCGTGGAATTCGTGTCTTGTTCCTCTTGCAGCCTTTGTTTGATGCGGGCGCGGGCATCGGCGGGGAGTTTCTCCGGGCCGGTTTCCGCGAGCTGGGCGGCGTGTTCATGCGCGGCACAATGCAGGAGCCGAAGCTGCCGGCCGTAGCGCCGGCACCACTTGCAGAGGAGCAGGTGGATCCATAAGCCGACGCGCTTGGCGGGCGGCAGCGGCGCCTCCAGGGCGTCGGATTGCGCGCGGGACGCCTCGCGGCAGTTGAGCGACAACGCGGCGCAGTTCTGCGTAAAGGTTTTCCAGAGGCTCATCTGATTTTAGTTGGTTCCAGACTTTCCATGTTTGGTCGTGGCTGGGCGGAAAACCTTACAATTATCTTTTCCGGGCGGGCACCTGTTTGCCGAACCAGTTGGCTTCCAGGCATTGCCGCAGGGCCATGCGCGCCCGGTGCAGCATCACCCAAAGGTTGCTCTCGCTCACGTTCAACAAGGTGCAGATCTCCCGGCTGTCAACGCCGTCCACCTCGCGCAGGTTGAAGACGGCCGCCACCTTGTCCGGCAGCCGGCTGGCGCAATCCCGATAGGTCTTCCAAAACAATTCGTTGTCCAGGCTTTCCCCGGCTTTGGCCCACTCCTGCGGGCCTTGCTCGTGGATCCAGCCACCCTGGCCCAAGCCCTCGGGCACAAACCCTTCGCCTTCCTCCTGGTCAAAGAACTCCAGGTCAGTGAAGGTGGTTTCGCGGCTGGATTGGCGGAAGTGATCGTAGATCTTGTTTTTTAGGATGCTGGTCAGCCAGCTTTTCTCTGAACTGCGGCCGGCAAAGGCTTTCCGGCCCCGCAGCGCGGCGAGAAACGTCTCCTGCACGGCATCCGCCGCCCGGGCCTCATCGCGCAGACGCAGCAGCGCGAACTTGAAGAGGTAATCGCCGTACTCATCCACCCACCGTTCCGGGTCGGAGGGAGGAATGGACGGGCCGCCGGGCGGGAGGCTTGATTTTTCTTCCGTTGCCACGCGCCATGATTAATCGATCCACCGACTCCGACTCAAGCAAACTCGTGCGAAATCCCGCGAGGGCGACCGGGGGAGAAATAATTTAGTTTGGGAGGTAAGAAAATCGCCCCGCGCGGCATCAGAACCGTGATCCCGAAAACCGGGATGTGAAATAAACAACCAGCAAAATAACAACCAAATCAAGCCAAATGAAAAACAACCTCCTGCACCCCGTTACGATCGAGTCCGCCGCGCCCGAAGTTCGTGCCACCCTCCAGAAAGTCCAGGCAGAGCTCGGCTTCGTGCCGAATCTCATGGCGACCTTTGCCAATTCCCCGACCGTGCTACATGGTTATCTCGGGTTGGATGCCGCTTGGGAGCAGGGCTCCTTCACGCCGGTCGAGCGCCAGCTCATTCTGCTGGCGGTGAGTGTGGCGAATGATTGCGGCTACTGCGTGGCCGCGCACAGCACGGTGCTAAAAGCCTTCCTGAAAACTGCGCCGGAGGTGGTTTCCGCCGTGCGTAGCGGTCGCCCGTTGGAGAATGCCCGGCACGAGGTATTGGTGAAGTTCGCCAAGGAAGTGGTTAATCAGCGCGGTCACGTGAGCGAGGCCACGGTGCAGGCCTTCCTGGCCGCCGGCTACACGGCTCCCCAAATGATGGAGGTCCTGCTGGGCGTGGCCTTGAAGACCATCAGCAATTATTTGGATCACTTCAATCCCGCACCGCTCGACGCCGCGTTTGCCGCTGAGGCGAAATAACTGCCCCCTAGGAAAACCACATACTACGGACCAACCGAAGAACCATGCAAACCATGATCGATCTCCAGGAATCGCCCGTCCATCCATCCGCCGCTCCCGTGCCGGTTCGGATCGGGCGCGCGGCCCGGCCGCCGCGTGCCACTTACCACACGGCCAACTTGGCCGGTATCAACCTCTTTTATCGTGAGGCCGGCGATCCAGCGCGGCCCACGGTGGTGTTGTTGCATGGTTTCCCATCGTCGTCCCACATGTACCGCGAACTAATTCCGCTGTTGGCGACCCAATACCACGTCCTGGCGCCGGATTATCCGGGTTTTGGCCATTCTGACCAGCCGTCGCCGGCGGTGTTCAGCTATACCTTCGACCATTTGGCGGCGGTGGTGGAGGAGTGGCTGGCCACGCTCAAGGTGGATCGCTACGCGATCGCGGTTCAGGACTACGGCGCGCCGGTGGGGTTCCGCTTGTTCGCGCGGCAGCCGGAACGGATCACCGCCATCATCACCCAAAATGGCAATGCCTACGAGGAAGGGTTGAGCTCCGCTTGGGCGGATCTGCGCGCCTATTGGAATGAAAAATCGCCGGCCAACGAAGCGCCGGTCCGCCGATTGCTGTCCGCCGAGGTGACGAAATTCCAGTATATCCAGGGCGTGCGCAATGTCAGCCGCATCAGCCCGGATGCCTGGGCGGTTGACCAGCAGACGCTGGATCGCGCGGGTAATGACGTGGTCCAGTTGGCGTTGTTTTACGATTATCAAAACAATCTACGCCAATACGGGGCATGGCAGGCAACTTTGCGCCGGGTTCAGCCTCCGTTGCTGGCGGTCTGGGGACGGAACGATCCGTTCTTCCTGCCCGCCGGGGCGGAGGCTTTCCGGCGCGACGTGCCGGCGGCGGAGATCCACTTCTTTGATACCGGTCATTTCGCGCTGGAGGAGGAGGTGGATGCCATTGCGGAGCGCATCCTGGATTTCCTCGAACGAAACCAAGTCCGGGACCGTCTTAACCCCTGAGCTTGTTTTTGAGGCGAAACGATCAACCCCAAGCAAATGAAGTACGAATACCACGACGACTCGGGCCAGTGGTATCGGGCGCACGGGAACGAGGATTCGGAGTTTGACGAACTGGGCCACATGAAACGCCGTTATGCCAGCATCAACGATCAGCCCATCGCTGCGAGCGAGCGCAAACTCCGCTGGGAACGGACGGCTTGAGCCGGCTGCCGCTTTTTCGGGTGCCGGGACAATCCGGCTGGCCTTTCGGGCAACGTCGGATAAATTGGCCCGCATGGTCGCCGAAGAAGTCAATTGGCCCGCAGTCCTGCGTGGGCCGGACAACGCCGCCGCCCTGGCCGGGCTGCGCGCCGTGCTGTTGAACGGCTTGCGCGTGGCGTTGCGCGAGCGCGGCGATGTGAATGACGCGCACCTGGAGGATTTTGCGCAGGAGGCGCTGCTGAAGGTGTTGGCGCGATTGGATCAGTTTTCGGGCCGGAGCAGGTTCACCACCTGGGCGCACGCCATTGCGATCAACGTGGCGTTTGCCGAACTGCGCCGCAAGCGCTGGCGGGATGTCTCGCTGGAGGCGCTCATGGCGGACGGCCGCGAACTGACCGAGCCGGCCACGCTCGGCCGGGACGCCGCCGGCGACGATGAGGAACGAGCGCGGATCATCGGCGCGTTGCGCACCGCGATCACGGAGCGGCTGTCCCCCAAGCAGCGAGCGGTCGTGGCCGGGTTGCTGGAAGGGATGCCGTTCGACCAGGTGGTGGATCTGCTCGGCACCAACCGCAACGCCGCGTACAAGCTCGTTCACGATGCCCGTCGCGTCCTCAAAGAACAGCTCGTGGCCCAGGGGATTTCGTCCGCCACCATCCGCGCCGCCTTTGCCCCATGAAACCGCTCACGAAAGAACAATTGGCCGGCCTGGCCCAACTGGTCGGGGCCACGCAGGAACACGAGTTGAATTGCCACGATTGTCTGGCGCTGGCGGCGGAATTTGCGGAGCGCCAGTTGGCGGGATTGCCGCTGAACGAGGCGCTCACGCGGGTTGAGGAGCACCTGGCGGTCTGCCCGGAGTGCCGCGAGGAACTGCTGGCCTTAAAGAAAATCCTGCAGGCGAATGGCTGAAATGGGACCCTGCTCCGGTGCCGGTCATTCCGGCGCTAACGTGCCGCCATCGCCCAGATTCCAGGTCTTGCCCCCCAGCCAGTGGTTAGCCGGCAGGCTGGCCTGATAACGCACTTGATGGCCGTGGCCGTGGATGTTCGTGAGCGTGTCACCGGCATCCCCGTCCGCATCCGTCAGGCTGGCCAGTTGCGAATCGGCGGTCAGCTCCCAAGTGCTGGTGGCGTCCAGTGAGAGGGCGGCGTTGCGGACCGCGCCGGTGAGCACCGAATGGTCCTTAAGCGTCGCGGTCACGGAACTGATCTTGTCCGCCCGCAGATCGCCGGTCAGCGACTGGCGCTCCGCCGTCAATTCCACGTGACCGCCGTTGGCACCGTTCTGGCCCCAGCGCGAGGCCGCCGCATTGACCAGCACCCCGGAGGTGGTCGAGACCTTGACGTCGCGCAGGTAAATCAGCCCCCGCGTATTGTTCACAAAGAAAAGCGGACCCTGGGCCGCCGTCAACGATCCGCCCTCCATGTTGAACGAACCTTCGCGCCCTTCGGCATCGCCGGAGAAGCTCTGATAGATCATCACCCCGCACTTGAGCGTGCCGGACATCGCACAGTCTTTCAACGCGATGGAATTCCGGCCTTCGATCACCGCGCCCTCGGAACCGGTGGCGGCGAAAACGGCGTGGTCGGCGCTGATAGTGCCGGTGGAATAGATCGCTGGGGAATCCTGGCCATGCGTGGTGATTTTGCCGCCGGAAACCCAGATGGTGCCACCGCCGCGGTCCGTAGCCACCGCCCCGCCATGGATGCGCGAGGTGGTGATGATGACGTTGGTGATGGCCAAGGTGCCGCCGCCACTGGCCATGGGGCCATGGCCGCCGTCTCCCGTGGCCGTGATGGAGCCGCCGGTCATCGAGGCGAACGCGCCGACGCCATAGGCAAACAGGCCGTTGGCCCCGCCGCCGCTGGTGGTGATATGGCTGTCGAACAGGGCCACCCGGCTGTTTTGGGTCACCAATACTCCCGCATTCTGGCCCAGAAAGCTGCTGTTATCTTGGGAGGAGGTGTCGCCCGTGGTCGAGATGGTGGCGTTGGACAGCGTCAAGTTACCGCCATTGAGCACATAAACGCCGGAGACGTCGGTTTTGGTTGAGGAAACGACCTCGCCGGCCACTGTCTGCGTGGAGCCATCCACTGTGAACGCACCGCTCAGCTTGGCGGCGGACCGGGAGCCGCCGCCGGGACCGGAACCGCCGGGGCCACCGGGACCGCCCGGTCCGCCATTGCCGCCATCCGGTGGGGGCTCACCGAATTGCCCGTCTGGGGGCGGACCGGATGGCGGCTCTTGGGCTCGGGCGGAAAGGGCCAGCGCACTTAAGGCCAGCAATAGACCAAGCAGGTGAAACCGCTTGGAAAACAACTTCTGTTTCATGCGGCTACTCTACGCGCCAGCAGGTTAAGAGAAAATTAAGGGCTGCGAGTTATGGGGAAAAATGAAAACGGCCCGCTGAGTGCGGGCCTGTTTCTGCCAGCCGAGGCTGATCACCTGCCGATCAGCGCCCGTTCGGACTGCCCGGGAAACACCAAAGTTCGTTGGGGACGGACTGGGCGGCCTCGTTGGTCCAGGTGGAGATCAGCATCGTGCGCGCCGAACCGTCGAACACGCCAAAGATGGCCACTTTGCCGTGGCGCACGCTGGTATTCTCGTCGGGGCTACTGGCCCCGTCGTTGAACAGCGTTTGATTTTCCTGCGCCGTGTTGTTGGCACATTCCCAGAAAGCCACGCCATCGGGCCGCAAGCTCGCCAGCTTCACCGGCGGATTCAGGCCCCGGTCAAACCCGCAGACCGCGCCGTTCATCACATAACTGGAGATTTGCTGCCCGCGCATTTTGAACAACGGGTTGTTCGTGTCGTCACTCGGGCAAAAAAACATGCGCGGACTCGGCAGCACCGGCCAGAAGCTGCCGGTTTGCGCCTTGAATTGCGCCGTGCCGCTGACCGCGGTGTTGAGCGTATACAGCCAGCCCTGCGGATGCACACTCACTTCCCCGGAATACCAGTTGGGCCAGGGCATGACGTCGCTGTTGTCCCCGGCGGTCAGATTCACGGCGTCGTTCTGTTGCCGCAGGTTATTAAGGTCCACCGCTTTGTAGCTGCTTTGCTTGGCCTTGGTGAGGGCCGGCAGCAGCAGGGCTGCCAGAATGGCGATGATGGCAATGACCACCAGCAGTTCGATCAAGGTGAAGGCGGAAACCCCGCGCCCGGGAGGGGCCGGCGCTTCGTCACGGTGGGTTTCGTATTTGGGCGTCTTCATCTTATCCTCACTACTACTACTGCCGGTTGCCGCTTCCCTTGCATGAATTCTTTCTTTTGACCGGAATTTCTACCCGGACTAGCCTCCCGCCGCGGATTTTGTTACGGTTCGATTAGTGGAAACAACGAATAAATTTCGCATCGGCTCGGTGCCGTTCCTGAACGCGGCGCCCCTCACGCGCGGCCTGGAGAGTGAGTTGGTCTTTGCCACGCCCGCCAAGCTCGCCGAAATGCTGCGGCGGGACGAATTGGACGCCGCTCTCTTGAGTGTCACGGAAAGTCTGCTGCGGGACCGGTACGATATTCTCGACGGCGTGGCCATCGCGTCGTTCGGCGAGGTGTACAGCGTGCTGCTGGCGCATCGGAAACCGCTGGCGGAGGTGCGCGAAGTGTTTTGCGACACCGCGTCGCTGGCCAGCGTGAATCTGCTGAAAGTGCTGCTGGCCGAACGCGGGCTCCAGCCCGAGTTCAAGCCGTTGGCGAGCTATGCCGCCGCCGCCCAATGCGACTTTGTCCTGCTCATTGGCGACCGGGCCATCGAATTCCAGCGCGCGCCGCACACGCACGAGATTTTTGATTTGGGAGCGGCGTGGCTGGAGTTGACGAATCTGCCGTTCGTCTATGCGGTCTGGGCGCTGCGCCGGGGCGTGGAAAATCGCGAGTTACGGCGGGAACTGCGGGAGGCCAAGCGGTGGGGCATGGAGACGATGGAGACGATCATCGAAACCCGCCCGGAATTTGACGAGGATTTCCGGCGCGATTATTTCGAGTGGCACATTCATTTCCACTTGGGCGAAGACGAGAAGCGCGCCATTCTCCGGTTCAGCGAACTGTTGCAGAAACACGGTCTGGGTCCGGTCTATCCGCCCCGGTACGTGTGATTGGCGGTAGCTTCACGGTCAAATTTGGGTGGCGCTCGGTCAGGTCTTTGGTGCCGGCGCGGAAGGCGGCGCGCAACACGAGCAACGTATTTAATTTGCAACGCGCCCGTCCAGGCATTATAAAAAAGTTCGGTCAAGGCCAGGCGAATTACCAGGCATGGCAGCAAGCCATTCCTCCGTATTCCCATGAAAACCGAACGCCCGTTCCCTTCAGTTTGGACATTGCACGTGTTGCTTCTGACCGCGCTCTGCGGCAGCGCGCAACCCGTGATCCGGATTGCGCCCGGTTTCGAGCACAGCCTCTTTCTTATGAGCGACGGCAGTCTCTGGGTGATGGGCAGCAATGACAACGGCCAATTGGGCGATGGCACTTACAACAACACCAACCTGCCGGAACAGCTTATCGCCAGCAACATAACGGCCATCGCCGCCGGCTACTTCCACAGTCTGTTCATCAGCAACAATGGCGCCCTGTGGGGCATGGGCTACAGTTATCCCGGCGAGTTGGGCGGGTTGGCTCCCGTGTCTCCCTACCTCACCAATCGACCCGGATTGATTGTGGCCAGAAACGTGACGGCCATTGCCGCCGGCGCCAGCCACAGTCTCTTCATCAGCAACAACGCCAGCCTGTGGGCCATGGGGGACGATACCGAGGGCGAGCTGGGCGACGGCCGCTTCAACAGCGTCACGGTGCCGGAACGGATTGCGGCCAGCAACATCACCGCTATCGCCGCCGGCTTCACTTTCAGCCTGTTTACCAGGAACAACGGCAGCCTCTGGGGCATGGGGGCCAATTATGACGGCGAGCTGGGCGCCGGCGAGATCGACAATTCCGCCGTGCCCGTTCAGATTGCGGCCGGCAAAATCGTGGCCCTGACCGCCGGGGATTTTCACAGCCTGTACCTCAGCAACAACGGCAGCCTCTGGGGCATGGGCAGAAATTTTAACGGCCAATTGGGCATCGGTTCGGTGCCCTCCACCAATAAGCCGGTGCAAATTGTCGCCAGCAATGTCACGGCGGTGGCCGCCGGCAGCCTCCACAGCCTGTTTATCAAGAGCGACGGCAGTCTGTGGGGCATGGGCGACAATAGCTATGGACAGTTAGGCGAGAATTCCGATTTGGGCACCGACCAGCCGGAGGAAATTCTTCCCGGCGGCGTCATCGCGGTTGCCGCCAAGCGCTTCCAAAGTATGTTTTTGAAGAGCGACGGCAGCCTGTGGGTCATGGGCGACAACGGCTCCGGGCAGTTGGGCGGCGGCACCAACAGTGAGATCCTCCTTCCGCGAGCCATTCTTGAACCGGCGGACTATGGCCAGCTTGTGGGGCGGTTGATGGCCGGCGGAGCCGTGGTTCTGTCCTCGGTGGGCGTGGGCGAAAGCCGGTACGCGTTGGAGCGCACCTTTAACTTGCTGCCGCCCGACTGGGTGCCGCTGGCAACCAATTCCGCCGGTGCCGGCGGAATTGTGATCTTCACCAACACGCCCGTTCC
>CAYTJG010000200.1:0-12037 GCA_964437865.1 uncultured Bifidobacteriaceae bacterium
CCATGGATGAACTTTTCAAATCAAGTTGTGGCCGGATTCACCGAGGCTGGTGGCTGACCCCAATTTTGCTGTTGGCGGTCACCGGAGCCTGGGCCGGATCACCCGCCCCGGCGAGCAATTATCACCGGGATTCGGTCGCCCCGTCCAATCCACCCCCATGGCAGCTCGAAGGCCCGCTGACCGAGGAACTGGCGCTGCAGCGGGCGTTGGCCTGCGACAGTCGCATTGCAAGTTTAAAGGCGGCCGTGGAAGTGGCGCGGCAGGAACGGCTCGCCGCCACTGATATCAAGGATCCCGTGGTGCAAGGCGAAAGCCGCGCCATCGGACGATCCATCAGCGGCGCGAACGATGAAATAGACGATGCGCGGGTGAGCCTGGGTGTCTATCTCCCCAATCCTTGGATGACCCTCCCGCGCGTGGACGCCCGAACGGCGGATTACGAGGCAGCCCGCGCCGATTTGCGCGCCGCGGTGTGGTCGGTCACGTGCGAGGTTCGCCGACTGTTTGCACAGCTTGGTTATCTGACCAACGATCTGGCCTTCAGCGCCAACGAGGTGCGCCTGAACGGCGAAGTCTTGGACGCCATGCAGGCGCGCTTGAAACAGGGCGCCACCACCGCCTCGGAAATGATGACGGCGAGCCGGCAGTTCCTGCAATTCCAGAACGAATTCGACCAGACCACTCATCGCTATCAACTGGCCCGCCAGCAACTGGCCGCAGCCTTGGACATTTCGCCGTTAGCCTTTGAACTGGCCACCAACACCGCGCCGCCACCGCTGCTGGAACCCACCATGGGTTTTCCCGACCTGGAGGGCATGGCCGACCGGTCCCGGTATGATCTCGCGGCCTTGCGCTGGCGCGCCCAAGCGGCTGAATCCGACTACCACGAAATCCGCAACCAGCGCTGGCCCTGGCTCAAGGAACTCAAAGCCGGCTATCTCGACAAGTCCGACCAGTACTGGGTGGGCGCAGCCATGGATATTCCCATTTTCACCTGGACCAAGAACCACGCTGCCGACGTGGTCCGGGCCAAGTCGGACCTGGCCCGGGTGGAGGTCACCAACGCCGTCAAGCTGGTCCGCCAGGAATTGCACGCCGCCTTGGATGAAGTGGACCAGACGCGCCACCAGCAAGCCCGCAACGACGCCAATGTCAAACCGCTCATTGCCACCATGCAACAAGCGCTGACGTCACTGAAAAACACACCCAACGTCATGCCCGAGCAGCTCGCCGCCGCGGAACTCCAAGTCGTGGAAACCATGCGCTTTGACCTCGATACTCACTGGCAATATCAATTGGCACTTTACAATTTGGAACAATCCCTCGGCGTACCGCTGAGTCCGGAGCCTCCCGCCACGCCGGCACGTTAGTGCAAAACTGGAGCCGTCTTTGTCCCAACGGGACATGCTGACACTAGCTCGGCATTTCAATGCCGGGAACTGGTTTGCCATCGGCCCGAGTCCCACCGGGACGGTTGAGTCGGGCACCTACGGCACCACATTGACATAGCGTGTGCGCCAGAAACCAGCTTTTCCCATCTGCAGATTGGTGAACCAGAGCACGCCCGCGGCATCCGCATTATTCGTCGCCTGCGGATGCCAGCTTGCCGGCGGCGTCAAATCGTCCGTCCATTCCAGCGCGTAGTTGTTCAAGGGCGCACCTTGGAACGCGAGTTTAAATGTCCCACTGCTGAGCAGTGAGGGAGTCTCCAGCCAACGCATCCCCGGCAGGCTGACCATCGCGGTCACCGTAGCCGTGGCGAGGCCGCCAATCCCGTCACTTACGGCATAAGCAAAACTGTCCGGCCCGGCATAACCGGCATTGGCGGCATAGGTGATATTTGTGCCATCCGTGGTAGCGGAACCATGAGCAGGCGCACCCACCGCCGATACCACCAGCGGGTTGCCGACGCTGTCGACGGGTGCCTGGGTGCCATCGATGATCCGCAAGGTCACGGGCACGCCGGCCAAGGCACCGAGGCTGATATTAGTGGCCACGGGCGGCTGATTGGAGCCGATGACCAGCGCAAAATTATCGAACAGAACCGCGCCCAGCGACCAGCTATCGTCGCCGAAGACATTCATGGAGACCCGGATATCCGCCATATAGGCGGTCGCGGGCGGAATGACGGTCACGGAAAAATGCTGCCAGCCGTTGCGGCCGACGTCGCCATTACCGGCGCCAAGGTGGCTGTTGTTTTCACCCTGAAAACTGCTGCCCGAACGGTCAAAGAAACGGAGGCCCACGCGCACATTGTCGCCCGCAGTCACCGGGTTCAAAATGTTGTAATCGAAGGAGAAGGTAACCGGGGCGGCAGCGGCGGCGGCATCACCCAGAAAGAATTGGTTGGCGCGAAAATCGGCGTTGCCGGTGCCGTCGCTGGTTTCGGCCACGCAATTGGTGCCGGCCTCGCTCAAACCATTCGTGGGCACATTGGCAAAGCTGATGGCACCAGCGGCGCCGCCGGTGCCGCCGGCATTCCAGGAGGTGGATCCTTGTTCAAACCCCGGATTGAGCGGGCCCAGGGCGGTTCGCGAGAGGGCGGTCACGGTGCGGATATTCAAGCCCGGGCTGCTACCAGCCGCATTCCAGGAACGCACCCGGTAGGAGTAGGTGGCGCCTGGCACCACCGTGCCATCCCCGTAAGTGGTGACGTTGGTTGCCAGGCTGGCAATTTCACTCCACACGCCATTCGTTCCCGCGCAGCGCTCGAGAGTGAATCCGGATTCGTTGTTATCGTTGTCGCGCCAGAGCAGATGGATCACGCCGTTTGTACTCATGGCCAACAGTAATTTCGGCGCGGCCGGCACGTATAGCGCCGAACCCGCGGTCAGGATGCGGACATTGTCCACATACCGCTGTTCGTTGACGCCCTGCCCGCCGTCGGCCTGCTCAAAAAGGAGCGTGACGGTCTGCCCGGCATAATCAGCCAGACTGGCGGAGTTGGTGACCCAGACCTCATGGTTGGTCAAACCGGACCAATCGAGCAGCGTGCCGTAGGCGCCATTGGCGCCCAGCAAGCGCACGCGCAGCAGGCCATCGTTGGTGGCCATGGTGTCAAAGCTCAGGGTCGCGGCGTTGGCCGGCAACACGATTTGCCGGCTGAAGCTGGAAGTGGCCGCGGAATTGGAACTGCCCGAGCCAGCGATCATCAGGGCACCGGCCGGGTTGCCCACGGTTCCCGTCCATTCCGACGGCGCGGGGGTAACCCCGACGGTAACCGCGAAGTTATCGAAGAGCACCGTGCCTTCCTTCCAATCGTCGTCGCCAAACACATTCATGGAAACCCGGATATCCGCGGTGTAGGCGGTCGCCGGCGGGGTGACCGTCACGGAGAAATGCTGCCAGCCATCGCCGCCGATATCGCCGTTGTCAGAGCCGATATGGCTGTTGCTCTCCCCTTGGAAATTGCCACCCGAGCTGTCGAAAAACCGGAGGCCCACCCGGACATTGTTGCCGTTGGTGACTGGGTTCAGAATATTGTAATCAAACGAGAACGTCACCACATTGGTGCCCGTGGCCGCCGAACCGAGCGAGAAGGCCGCGGCACGAAAATCGGTGTTGCCGGAGCCATTGCTGGTTTCGGCAGCGCAATCCGTGCCGGCAGCACTCGGGCCATTACTGGGTGAATTGGCAAAGCTGACCGACCCCGCCGCCCCGCCGCTGCCACCGGAATACCAAGAGGCCCCGCCGTTCTCGAATCCCGGGTTGGCCGGTCCCAGCACCTCGGAGTTGCTGCTGGTCGCGTTGGTGGCCACCCACCCTTGCAGCCCGCTGGCAAAATCGAAGGCCAGCCGGCGCCCGACGTTATCCCGAATCAGCCGCACAAACGCGTCCGGCGTCACCACGCGCACATTCGAAGCCAGGTTGGTCACCACCTGCTGGACATTCGCCAAGTCTTTGCTCCAAACATGCACTGCGACCAACGTATACCCCCCGGGACTGGACGAGTCCGTGGAATAGCTGTTCAGATTGGCAATGAGATTGGTTTCCTCCTCGAGTCCCGCCCAGAGCAGGTCGCGCACACCGATGACCGGCTTGCCGTTGGTGGACCAAAGCATGGCGCCATGAGCCCCGTTATAGGGGGCATATTCGAGATAGAACAAGCCGTCGATGGCCGGTTGGGCCAGATACTGGTTCCACAAGTCCGACCGATTGAAGGAATTGAAATCGAGTATCTGACAGAGGTTCAAATCGGCCCGGCACATGAAATCGTCAAGCTTTTGCACTTGCCGCCCCAGCGCGGCGGAGGGGTATAGGCTGGGGTAGAAATAGCCCACCCCACTGGGCCCGGCCACGAAGAAGTCCCGGTTGGGTGCGTTGGAAGAATTCTCAAAATACCAGCGCAGCGCCGAGGGTGCCAAGTCCGCCAGCGAAGGCGAAAGCGCCCAGCCCATGTTGAAGGTGCCGCGGGCCGGCGCGTCGAAGTACGCCGGCAAGCCCCCCAAATTCCACTGGACATTGTCTCCGTCCGTCACCAGGAACGTGACATAATGCACGTTGGTTTCCGCCGCCGGACGGTTGTAAGTGCGCTGATAAAACGAGGAATCGCGGATGCTGCTCAGGGTGGACAGATCCAGCGCCCAATCAGATCCACACGTGAAGACCCCGTTGGACGAACTGTTGCCAATGGACACGCTTTCACTGTCCCCCCAGCCCAGGCCGGCCGAGTCCGGATTCATCGCCGCCATGACCTCGGTGCGAAAGGCGTCATCACCTTCGTAAAAGACGAACGCATTGGCCATGGCCACATAGTCGCGCAGATTGTCGGCAAAAGACTGCTTCTGTTCGGCCACGACGTCGCGGCTTAACAGCGTGCCATAATTCGGGCTCGTGTTGGTCCAGACAAACTGGTCGCCGGCCGCGCTCACATCCGCAAGCAGATTGGTAAGGCCGGCACTTTTCACCGCGCTCTCCAGGCTGGCATCCACCGCCACCGCGTTGAGCGGGCCGCAGAGGGAATTGGCCGCCTCCAGCGAGTTGGTGTTGGCCGACAGGTCGTACCGGATGTACCCGCTGACCAAACCCCGGAATTCGCCGAGCAGCGTCCAGGGATTGGTTTCCGTTTCCAAGGCGACGCCGTAATCACTATTCAACTGACGGTCCCAAATGCTATAACCGCTGCCGCCATCAATGTATATTTGCCGGGCGGACCGCCGTGCCACCAGCCCCTGCAACGTGGCAATGAGCACTTTTTGAGGAGTGTTGGTCAGGTTGCCGTCACTGATGACCACCAGGGACGTAAGATTGGTGCCTTTGGGGAAAAAACTGCTGTCAGCCCTCACGCCAACCGAGGTGCAGCAGGCCACCAACAAGCAGGCGGCCGCCACGCGCCAGAGAAAGAATTTACCGCCGCTCCCACCGGCCTTTCGGCGCACGCCGCCGAAGCTCCGAATCAAATCAATGACCGGCCCAGCATTCCACCGGTTGATCAGTTTAAGCTTTTCAAACACACCATGGATATTCATTTATTGTTCTTCGAACGGCAAGAGCCCGAATGGCTACCACCATTGCGAACACTGTGCCAAGTCAAAATTCCAAACCGCCCGTAACGCGCCGGTCACGATCGCCAGCAGGGTTACGGGCGGATGGAGGAACCTTGATTCGGTAGGTTTGGGGGGATTAATTACGGGACGTAGCGCGTCCGCCAAAAGCCGGGGGTGGCGGTTTGACTATTGGTGTAAACCACCGATCCGTTCGCATCAGCGGAATTGGTTGTTTGCGGGGTCCAAGTCACCGGCGGCGTCAGGCTGCCGGTCCATTCCAGCGCATAATTGCCGCTGGGAATGCCCGAGAACGTCAACTGGTATTGATTTGCACCCAGGCTTACCGGGCTGGCCAACTTGTTGGAGCCGGCGGTGGCCACGGTGACGGCAACATGGGCGGTGGCAATGCCTCCCACCTGATCACTCACCGTGTAGGTGAAGCTGTCCGTGCCGGTGTAATCGGCATCGGAAACGTAGATAATGTTCGTTCCATCCGTGGAGGCGGTGCCATGACTCGGCGTTCCCACGGTGGCCACGATGACTGGATCGCCGGCCAGATCCGTCGTGGCCTGTGTTCCGCCGATGATCTTCAGGGTGGCCGCGGCACCACTCGAAGCGTTGAGGGAAACATTCCCGGCCACCGGGGTGGTTTCGGCCCCTATGCGCACGGTAAAATTATCGAACAGCACCGTGCCGAGAGCCCAACTGTCGTCGCCAAAAACATTCATGGAGACCCGGATATCCGCGTTGTAGGCGGTTGAGGGCGGGGTTACGGTCACCGAGAAATGCTGCCAGCCGTTGCCGCCGGCGTCGCCGTTGTTCGCGCCGATATGCGTATTGTTTTCACCCTGGAAGTTGGCGCCGGAGGCGTCGAAAAACCGCAGGCCGACCCGGACATTATTACCGTTGGTAACCACGTTCAAAATGTCGTAATCGAAGGAGAAGGTCACCACATTGGTACCGGTGGAGGCGTCGCCGAGGGAGAACTGATCCACGCGAAAATCGGTGTTGCCGGAACCGTTGCTGGTTTCGGCCACGCAATTGGTGCCCGCTGCGCTCACGCCATTGGTGGGCTCATTGGCAAAGGTGATGGAACCCGCCGCGCCCCCCGTGCCGCCGGCATTCCAGGAGGCGGAGCCCTGCTCAAACCCGGGATTCAGCGGACCGATGACCACGGTTGACGGGCGTACCGTGGCGCTGACGGTGACCGCCACCACCGCGCTGGTGACCGCGCCAACACTATTGCTCAGCACAACGTCATAATTTCCGGAATTGGCCGTGCCCGGATTGTTCAGTATCCAAGGATTGTTGGTGGCGGCAGTGATCACAACACCATTTTTGCGCCACTGATACGTCAGCGGTGGCGTGCCCAAGGCCGCAACCTGGAAGTAAAGGGGCGTGCCTGCCCAAGCCGTCCCGTCCGCCGGGTTGAGCGGAGCCACCGTGGGTTGAGCCACCTGCGGCGGTGTGACCGGGAAGGTGGCGGGCAAGCCGGTGGCCTGAAATTCATCCACCAGAATTGATCCCGTCGCCAGGGTGCCCAGGAAACCGACGGCTGAAACGCTGTAATTGGGTAGCGCGGTTGAAAGCGCGCTGCCGCTGGGCTGCAACGTGGTCAAATCCAACAGTTGCCAGTCCGCCGCGGCGGTGCTGAAGGAAAATGTCTGCGCGGCCCAGGGCTGAACGCCACCGGTACTGTCCGCAAACGTGGTGGTGGAGGCATACCAGTTGGTCCCCACCCGGATCGCGATTTGCACGGTGGATCCGGAATCGGTATCCAGCGTGTAAAAAGTGAGATTGGTGAGCTGCCAGTGCTGCAGCGCGGTCGTGGTGTCCTTCCATACCAGGCTGGGATTGACCGTGGAGACATTTCCCAAGTCCAGGTAACCCGCGCCGGCCACCGCGCCGGTGTTGCCTGCGTTGGCCGCCAAGCTCGGCGCGGACGGGCTGGTCTGGGTGGTATAATCGACCACCGAAGCGGTCGTGCTGGAAACGGCGAGGGCGTGCCAACCGGGAGCCTGGCTGACAATTCCATTGGCGCCGGCGGATTCATTGAAGCTCTCGCTAATCAGACAGACATTGACCGTGCGGTTCGTGACCAGGCTGTTGCCCAAGGTGTCAGTCGCCGTGTATTGGAGGGTATACGTGCCGCACAAATTTGTCTTCACGCTGCCGGCCACGGTGACCTTCACTGTGCTGCCATAGTCATCCACGATCGTGTACCCCGGATCCACAAAGGCCGTATCCACCAGCGCGTTGATCACCGCGCCGCCGGTCAGGGTCATGGCCATGGGCGTGGCGTCAACCACACTGATCACCGTCGGCGGCGTGCTGGTCACGCTGCCCGCGGCGTTGGCAACCACCACGGCATAGGAGCCCGAATTGGTCAGGGCGTTCGCCAGGGTCAGCGTGGTATTCGTCTGGTTGGCGAGGTTGACTCCGCCTTTTCGCCACTGATAGGCCAACGGACCGGTACCGGCGGCCGCCACCGTGATGGTCATGGGATTCACGCCGGTGTGAAGATCGTTCACCCCACTCGTGGGATTGACGGTAATGCTTTGAATGCTGGGCGCAAAGACCTCGGCGCTGACCGACAAAGTCTGCGCCGCACTGGTGGCCGTGCCGAACTCATTGGTCACCACCACATCATAGCTGCCCGAGTCCGCGGTGTGAGAATTGGCAATCACCAGAATATTGCTGAGCGAGCCGGTAATGATCGACCCATTGCTGTTGGTGCCATCGGTCAGCGGAACGGTGTCCTTTCGCCACTGATAACTCAGGGGAGTCGATCCCGAGGCCGCCTCCTGGAAGGTGACGGTAGCCGGCGCAGCCACGCTGGCCGCCGGGGAAACGCTGGGGGCCGATACGAGGGGCGCTTCATCCACGTCCACCGCAAAATTGTCGAAGAGGACGGTGCCAAGCGACCAGTCGTCATCGCCAAAGACATTCATCGAGACCCGGACATCGGCGAGGTAAGCACCGCTCGGCGGGGTGGCCGTCACGGAAAGATGCTGCCAGCCGTTGGCGCCCACATCACTGTTGTCCGAACCGACATGGCTGTTGTTTTCGCCCACAAAACTGCCGCCCGAGGAGAAAAACCGCAGGCCGACCCGGACGTTATTGCCATCGGTGACCGGGTTCAAAATGTCGTAATCGAAGGAGAACGTCACCTGATTGGTGCCCGTGGCCGCCGCGCCGAGGGAAAAGGTATTGGCGCGGAAATCCGTATTGCCGGTGCCATCGCTGGTCTCGGCCACACAATTGGTGCCGGGCTCGGTCGGACCATTGGTTGGCGAGTTGTCAAAATTGATCGAACCGGCGGCGCCGCCGGTACCGCCCGCATTCCAGGAGGCAGAGCCCTGCTCGAACCCGGGGTTGAGCGGCCCCAAAAAGGAATCGGCCAGCGCCGGGGTTGCCGCCCAGGCCACGGCCGAAGCGGAAACCGCGGCGACAATGAGTTGTCGCCATGGACTAAACTGTTTGCGGCTAAGCATAAATAATTTGGGTAATTTGATTGTGTTGTGATCTGGAATCGTGATCAGCATGCAACACGGCCGGCCGGAACAACAATAGATAGAATTAACTAGTGCCGAAATCACCTGGTAAACATTGAACGGCCCGCGGTCAATTTGGTAGGTTTGAAGCATGCCCCGGAAACGCGCCCGCAGACGAAAAATAAAGGCCGCCTGTTTTATCGCGGCCGGTCTGCTGGTCTGGAGCGCTCGCGAATCGCCCGGCACCACCAATGATTTGCCGCCGGCGGTGCAATTCACCAGTCTGCTGGTGGACGGCCACGAGCGCTGGTCAACCAGCCGGTTGCCGGCCGCTCCCGGAAGTCCAAAGGCCGGCGCGGAACCGCCGGGCAAGTCCCTCGTTGACATTCGGATTCCCACGGGCCATCAGGAGCTCAAGTTCACCTTTGGCCCCAGCCCCGCCGCCAGCCAACAGCCGATTCGCCTGCGGTATCGTTTGGAGGGATACGAAACGAACTGGCATGACACGGGCGATCCCATGCGTTTCGTGGTTCATTTCCGCGATTCCCAGGATGTACCGGTGGGGAGCGCCGATTTTCCGGTGCATGGCGACAGCCCGGGGTGGACCGGCACGATTGGAACTTCGCCCTTCATTGAAAGGCGCCAAACGGTGATCGCGCCCGAGCGTTGCCGCAACGCGCGCATTTGGATTCCCTCGGGCGGGAACCCCGACACCGTTGGGATTTACGTGATCGATGACCTCAAGGTGACCGACCTGGGCGAGACCGGCCAGGGCAACCAGGTGCTGCTGTTTGATGATTTTGAGTCCGGCCGCGATTTGGACAGCCCGCTGGGCGATCTGGATGGCTGGGTCCGCGATGGGACCAGCCTGTCCATTGCGCAAATCGTCAAAACCGGCCACGGCTCGCACAACCATGCGCTGGCCGTGATTGATGACTCGCCCGATAAATTCGGGGCCTGGGATGCCGACGAAAAAAAGTTGCTGCCGGTAATGGCCGGCGACAAATTGCTGCTTGAGTGGAAAGAAATGTACAGCGTGGGCGGCTGCCGCTCGGAGACCGTTGACTACCATGATCTGCCGGCCGGTGAATATCGTTTTGTGGTGTGCGTGGCTTCGGTGTTTGGCGTGGCCACAGGCGAAGAGGCGGCCGTCGCTTTCCGCGTGGTGCCGCCCTTTTACTCGCAAGGCTGGTTTCATGGCTTGTCCCTGCTGCTGGGCATCGGCCTGCTCATCGGCTCGGTCCGTTACGCCACCTGGCGGCGTTTCAAAAAAAGGCTGGAGCGCCTGAATCTCCAGCAACTGGTGGAGCACGAACGCACCCGGATCGCCCAGGACATCCACGATGACTTGGGAACCCGGCTCACGCGCATTTCTTTGCTGAGCCAAGCGGTCCGCCGCGACGCCCAAAACTCGCCCCACCTCGCCCCGGGGCTGGACGAAATTTACAGCACGGTCCGGGAGATGACGCAGGCGCTGGATGAAATTGTGTGGGCGGTGGATCCCCAGCAGGACTCGCTGGACAGCCTGGTTTCGTACCTGGCGGCCTCCGCCCAGGACCTGCTGGCCGTGGCCGGCATCAAGTGCCGGTTTTCGTTCCCCGTGGAGTTGCCGCCCTTGACCCTCTTTCCCGATGTCCGACACAACCTTTTTCTCGCCTTCAGCGAAGTGCTGAACAATGCCATCAAACACGCCGGTGCCACCGAGATCAACATCGGTTTGGAACTGGGGTCCGGCCATTTTGTGCTCTGGGTCCACGACAATGGGACCGGCTTCGATCAGACGACTCCGCCGGGAAAGAACCGGGACGCGGCCCCAACGAAGTTGCCCGGCAGCGGATTGGCCAATCTCAAGACGCGGCTGCAAAAAATAAATGGCGAGTTGAAAATCGAAAGCCGGCCCGGACGGGGCACCAAGGTGATTTTCACCGTCCCGCTACAATCCTCCCGCGCCGCCATCGGCCGGTCCTGGGACTAACCGGCGCCGCGCCGCCCAAAATTGCTTCTCGAAAACCCATGAATGCAGTAAGAACATCTCCCCCCGGGACCAATCCGATCCGGGTCGCCGTCGTCGAGGATGACGCGCCCTTGCGCCGATTATTGATCGACTGGCTCAAACAGCCGGGCAACATCGAACTGGCCGGCGAATACGCCGACACAGAGAGCGCCCTAACCAGTCTGCCCGCCCAGGCACCCCACGTGGTGCTGGTGGATATCAACCTCACCGGCCTGGATGGCATCGAATGCGTCCGGCGGCTCAAACCGCAGATGCCCGAAACGCAGTTTGTCATGCTGACAGTTTACGACGACACCCAGCGGATTTTTCGCTCCCTCGCCGCCGGGGCCACCGGGTACCTGCTCAAGCGCGCCTCCGCCCAGGAATTGCTGGCCGCGATCGCGGCGGCGCATCGGGGCGAATCGCCGATGAGCGGCAGCATCGCCCGCAAAGTGGTGGCCTCGTTCCAACACGATGGCCAGCGCGAATCCTGGCAGGCCAAGCTGGGCACACGGGAACAGGAAGTCTTGAACCTGCTTTCCCAAGGCTTCTTGTTCAAGGAAATCGCCGAGAAACTCGGCGTCAGCCCCTTCACGGTGAACGCGCACATCCGCAGCATCTATGAAAAGCTCCACGTCCATTCCCGCTCGCAAGCCGTGGCCAAATATTTGGGCGTCTAAGCATTTTCCGTCAGTCTCTTTCTCATTGCCGAGACTTCTCGCGTCCGGCTCGATTCAATACAACTCACGGCTTGGCTTACTCGGCTTTCACTCCTCTATTTATCTTACCGCCATTCGGGGTTGACCGCTCTCTGGTTGGTTCCAGAGGAACCGATGATAATAGCCCGCATTTTTAAATGCGGGTTCCGGTGGCGGGAGACGGTTCCGTCCCAGCGGGACGGCTGAAGGGGCCGGTTGGGGGCAGGGGGAAATCCTGTCAATCGCCCCGGTGGGGCTGAGGCCTCGTGTTTGCCCCGAACCCGCATTTAAAAATGCGGGCTATTTGTCGGTCGCCGCTCCGCGGCTGCCCTGTTCCGCGCAAGGCGCGATTCCAATAGCTTTCGA
>CAYTJG010000201.1:0-11991 GCA_964437865.1 uncultured Bifidobacteriaceae bacterium
AGGACCGTGCCAAGCGGGCGGCGTGCAAGAGCAACCAGCATCAGATCGGCATCGCTTCTTTTGATGCCAAGAATCCGCAATCCACCGCCCATCTGGTGCGCGGCAAGCCGGCGGGGAGCGACAACCTCTTTGTAGACGGCCACGTGGAGTGGGTCCAATACAAGTCCATGACCAATAGTTTTGGTACGCCTCTGTTCGAGTGGTGATTCGGTGCGGGGGCCGGCCGCCAACCCGTTTGGCGGCCGGCTTTCCGTTGGTAGTGCGCGCGGTTGGGTGGCTGGTTGGTTTTTCATGCCGGCATCCCGGCGGCAGCGGATCAAGCGCCTCCGATCCGCGTGAATCAAGCCGGAATGAGTGTGAACCCAGAGCGCTTTCAGTTTGCCGGACCCGCTTGGGCGGCCAGCTCGGTAGTACCGCGGTGAAGACGGTGCTGGAAACCCGGTCGTTCAGAAGTTGCAGGAACATGATAAAATTAAAATTGTATTCAACCGCCGCCGCGCTGGTCGCCGCGGTTTCTCTCCAGGCCCAAACCGCGAAGATCAGCGTGGATGTGGCGCATCCGAGCCACGCCATTTCCCCCACGCTGTGGGGCATCTTTTTCGAGGACATCAACCTGTCCACCGACGGCGGTATTTATCCTGAATTGGTTCGCAACCGCTCCTTCGAGGATGCGGACACGCCGCAATATTGGACGTTCTCGGCCGGCCGGGGCCGGGCGGCGGTGGTGACCGCCGATGTGCAGGGCCATCCCGCGGTGCCGCCGCTGAACGCTTTCAACCGCAAGTCGCTGCGCATTCACGCCGACGGAGCCTTCACGTTGCGGAACGATGGTTATTGGGGAATGAATTTTGTGGCCGGGGCTGGCTACACGCTCCGGCTCGCGGCCCGGGCCGAGCGGTTCGATGGACCCGTGACCGCGAAATTGCTGGCGGCCGACGGCTCCGTCCTGGCGAGCGGCCAGCTCACGGATTTTGACCGCGACTGGCAGTACCACACCCTGGAACTCACGCCCACGGCCGGCGACCCGAAAGGCAAGCTCGAACTCAGCGGCAAGGGCCACGGGGACCTGTACTTGGACATGGTTTCGTTGCTGCCGAAGAACACGTGGAAAGATCATGGTTTGCGCCCTGATTTGGCTGAATCATTGGCTGATTTGCATCCCCGGTTCCTGCGCTTCCCGGGCGGCTGCTGGGTGGAGGGAGACGATTTCGCCCACATGAACCATTGGAAAAACACCATTGGGGACATCGACACGCGCACGCCGCTGTGGAACATCTGGGGCTATAATGCCACCCAGGGATTGGGCTTTTACGAATATCTGCAACTGGCCGAAGACCTCGGCGCCGAGCCGCTGTTCTGCATCAATGTGGGCATGTCCCACAAGGAGGTCGTGCCGCTCGACCGCATGGGACAATGGATTCAGGACGCTCTGGATGCCGTGGAGTACGCCAATGGTCCCACCAACTCCACCTGGGGTTCCCGGCGCGCGCAGGCCGGCCACCCGGCCCCGTTCAACCTGAAATACATGGAGATTGGCAATGAGAACGGTGGACCGGATTATCTGGAGCGGTGGCCGTTGCTGGTGAACGCCATCCACGCCAAGTATCCCGAGATCCGCTTGGTGGCCAATACGGATTTGAAGGGCCGGCCCGGGCCCACCACGCCGGAGCCCGACATGGTGGACGAGCATTATTACGAATCACCGGAGTCGTTCATGCACCGGGCCGATCAATATGACCAATACAGCCGCAGCGGTGCGAAGATCTTCGTGGGTGAGTACGCCGTGACGCAGCATGCGGGCAAGGGCAACCTCCGCGCCGCCATCGGCGAGGCCGCCTTCATGACTGGCCTCGAGCGAAATTCCGACGTGGTGATCATGGCCAGCTATGCCCCGCTGCTCGTGAACCTGAATCACCGCGCCTGGAACCCGGACCTCATCAATTTCGACAGCTCCGCCTGGTATGGCTTGCCCGGGTATTATGTGCAAAAACTGTTTGCCCGGAACCAGGGCGATGTCTATCTGCCCACCACGGTCGAGTCGCCGGAGGTGGAGCCTGCCCCCAGCGCCGGCATGATCGGTGTCGGCACGTGGAACACGGCGGCGGAATTCAAGGATGTCAAGGTGACCGGCCCGGATGGCCAGGTCCTGCTCGCGTCGGATTTCGACCACGGCACGAATGGCTGGACGGTGTTGGGGAACGGCGCCAACTGGGGCGTCCAGGACGGCGCCCTGCGCCAGACGGCCGAACGCGAATTCACGCGCGCACTGGCGGGCAAATTGGACTGGACCGACTATACGCTGACGCTTAAGGCACGGAAAATCTCCGGCTCGGAGGGCTTCCTGATCCTGTTTCATATTGCCGATGGTGACGACCGCACTTGGTGGAACATTGGCGGCTGGAACAACACGGCCGACGGCATTGAGTCCGGTGGCACCCTGGATTCCAAGCCGTGTCGCATCGAGTCCGACCGCTGGTACGACATCAACCTGACCGTCAGCGGCAAGAATCTGAAGTGCTGGCTCGACGGCAAATTGGTCCATGACATCAATTACGAGAAGGCCGACAAGATCAAGAGCCTGTACGCCACATCGGCCCTGGATAAGGAATCGGGCGACCTGATTGTCAAAGTGGTCAATGCCGGCGTTGGCCCCATCGAAACCACGTTGGACCTCAAGAGTGCCACCCCGTTGCCGGGCCACGGCACCGCCACGGTCCTGACCTCGGACCGGGCGGCCGATGAGAATTCACTGGCTGAGCCGCTGAAAGTTTCGCCCAAGACGGAACCAGTGAGTTTCTCCGGCGATTCGCTGACCCGTTCGTTCCCGGGTAACTCCTTTACCGTGCTGAGATTGCCGACAAAATGAGACGGTTGGCGGGCGTTCGTTGCCAACGGGCGCTCGGGCGTTTAACTTGCGGGGATGAACCGGCTGCGTTTCATTCCCCTCGCCGTTTTGCTGGCGCAATTGGTGGCGCGGGCTGATTACACGACCGTGATCAATCCGCAGACGACTTGGGGCACTTGGGAAGGGTGGGGAGTGTCGCTTTGCTGGTGGGCCAATGTCTTCGGCAACCGCGATGATCTCGCTGACCTCGTTTTTACCACCAACTACACCTCGCTCAACGGCGCGAGCCTCCCCGGCTTGGGCCTGAACATCGCCCGCTATAACGCCGGCGCCTGCAACACCAATCTGATCGACGGAGCGGCGATCCAGTTCTCCACCAACCTGCCCGATTTCAAGAAAATGGATGGCTATTGGTTGAATTGGTTCAGCGCGGATCCCACCTCCAGCAGTTGGGACTGGTCCGGCGATGCCAAGCAGCGGACGATGTTGCAAAAGGCCGGCGCGCGCGGGGCAAACCTCCTGGAACTTTTTTCCAACTCGCCGATGTGGTGGATGTGCTACAACCACGATCCGTCCGGGAGCGACGACGGCACCGCTGACAACCTGCAGTCGTGGAATTATCAGGCGCACGCAACTTACCTGGCCACCATTGCCGCCTATGCGGCCAAGCAATGGGGCGTCACCTTTGATTCCGTGGAGCCATTCAACGAACCCAGTGCCGACTGGTGGACCGCCAGCGGCACGCAGGAAGGCTGCCATTTCGACACCGCCACCCAAGCTGCGGTCATCGGCTATTTGCGTGCGAAATTGGATGCTCAAGGACTCACGTCCACCCGGGTGGCCGCTGCGGATGAATCCTATTACGACCAGGCCACCGCCACTTGGAACAGCTTCACCAACGCCACCCGGGCGGAAATTGGCCAGGTCAATGTTCACGGTTATCAATACGGCGGCGGCCGGCGCGATCTGCTGTACAACGCGGTGGTCGGCCACCGGCTGTGGAATACCGAGTATGGCGAGAGCGACGGCTCGGGTGTCTCCCTGGCCAGCAACCTGAACCTGGATTTTCGCTGGCTGCATCCGACCGCCTGGTGCTATTGGCAGCCGCTGGATAGCGGTGGCTGGGGCCTGATTCAGTCCAATCCGGGCGACAATTGGATCGGCCCGGCCAACATGAAATACTTTGTTCTGGCGCAGTATACCCGCCACATCCGCCCGGGCATGGTGATCATCGACGGGGGCGAAGGCAACACGATCGCCGCGTACGATTCGGCGGGCCGCAAACTGGTCATTGTGACCATGAACTACGGCACTCCCCAGAACATCACTTATGATCTCAGCGGCTTCCACGCGGCGGCCGGCCCCATCCGCCGCTGGCTGACCGCCACCGGCGACGGCATCCAATACGCATCGGCCGGCCCGCCCCGCCTGCAAGACTCGGAATTCACGGCGGCTTTTGCCACCAACACCATCCAGACGTTCGAGGTGCAGAATGTGGATCTGTACGCGCCGCCCGTCTTGAGCGGCGGGGCCAATCCCGTGACCGGCCAGCTCAATCTGGCTTGGCCGTTGACGGCGGCGGGCTACCACCTGTATGTCAGCTCCAACCTGGCGGCGGCCGGCTGGCAGCGGGTCACCAGCCAGCCGTCCACCAACGGCGTCTATTTCCTCAGCCTGCCAATGAACGCCGGCGGCGGGCAATATTTCCGGCTGGCGAATCCGTAGCACCAGTTTTTTTGAATCGATTGCCGCCCGCCGCTCGGGCATCCTTGGCGGTTCTGAAATGTCCGCAAGCGCAGGCAACCACCGCTCCGATGACCGCCGGTACTCCACAGGAGTCCTGGTGCGCCGCCTTTTGGGGTTAGCCTGGCAGTTTCGGGCGCATTGCCTTTGGTCACTGGTGTTGAGTGTGATCCTGCTGCTGCTCGGCATCGCCGGCCTGCAACTGCTCGGTCTGGTGATCGATGTGATCCGGCAGGCGCTAAATCCGGCCCTCCCGCCGCCGGCCTACCCGCTGGGCTGGCAGCCGCCGACCACCTGGACGCCATTGCGCATTGTCAGCGTGCTGGCCCTGGCCATCGTGGCGCAGGCACTCGTGCGCGCAGTGCTTAATTATGCCTATAACATGGTGACCGCGCGGCTCACGCAGGGCGAAATCGTGCCCGCCCTGCGCGCCCAGATTTACGCCAAGCTGCAGCGCCTCAGCTTCACCTTCTTCGACGTCCACGGTTCCAACTCCATTTTTAATCGCGTGACCGGCGACGTCCAAAACACGCGGCTGTTTGTGGATGGCGTCCTCCTGCAGGGCTTGAACATGGTGCTGACCCTCGCGGCCTACGCGTTTTTCATGTGGCGCATCCAGCCGGCCCTGACGGTGGCCTGTCTCTCGGTCTCGTTGCCGCTGTGGGGCCTGGCGCAATATTATTCCGCCCGCCTGCGCCCGGGCTATCTCCGCAACCGCGAGTTGACGGACGACATGGTACTCTTGTTCAGCGAAAGCGTTCGCGGGGTGCAGACGGTGAAGGGCTTCGCCGCGGAGGCGCATCAAATCCACCGTTTTGAAGCCGCCAACGACCGGGTATCGTCCCAGCAACGGAGCATCTTCTGGGACCTGTCCCTCTTCACTCCGGGCACGCAGTTGCTCTCGCAGTTGAGCCTGGTCATCCTGTTTGCGTATGGCGGGTGGCTGTACGTGCAGGGCCGGATTGCGCTGGGCGGCGGGTTGGTGGTGTTTGCGGGCCTCTTGCAACAGTTCACGGGGCAAGTGGCAACCATCGCCACCATCGCCAACTCGGTGCAGCAAAGCCTGGCCGCCGCGCGGCGGGTTTACGAAGTGCTCGATACGCCGCTGGATGTCCAAAGTCGTCCCGGCGCCGTCAAGCCCGGACGGCTCACCGGCCAGATTGCTTTCGAACACGTCTCCTTCAGCTACCCCAATGGCAAAGCGGCGCTCACCGATGTTTCGTTTACCACCCGCCCCGGCCAGATCGTGGGCATATTCGGCCTGACCGGCACCGGCAAGAGCACGCTGCTCAGCCTGCTCCCGCGGTTTTACGATCCGCAACAGGGCCGCATCCTGGCGGATGGCCGGGACCTGCGCGACCTGGATCTGGATGCCTACCGCCGACAGATCGGCATTGTGTATCAAGAGAGCTTTCTCTTTTCGAATACCGTCGCCGCGAACATCGCTTTTGGCCATCCGGCGGCCACGCTGGAGCAGATCGAGCGCGCGGCGCGCATCGCGGCGGCCCACGACTTCATCACCGCCCTGCCGCACGGCTATGAAACGGTGCTGGGTGAATCCGGGGTGGACCTGTCCGGCGGCCAGCGGCAACGGCTGGCGGTTGCCCGGGCCTTGCTGTTGCAACCGCCGATTCTCATCCTGGACGATCCCACCGCCTCCGTGGATGCCCGCACCGAAAACGAGATTGTCTCCGCCTTGCGCGAGGCCATGGCCGGCCGCACCACGTTTGTGGTCTCAAGCCGGCTCAGTTTATTGCGCCGGGCCGATTTGATCCTGGTGCTGGAAGACGGGCGGCTGACGCAGTCCGGCCCGCACCAGGAACTTTTGGCCCGCCCGGGTCCCTATCATGAAACCGCCCTGTTGCAGATGATGGACCTATGATTCGCAACCCAGCCATCCCAACCCGCGCGGGCCTGCCGCCGATGCCATGAGCGCCGCCAAAAACATCACTCCGGCTGCCGCGAAGGTCGCGCCAGGCGATTCCGCCGCGCGCGAGGCCATCACGTATTACAATCCGCAGGAAGAGCGCGAGGCGGACCGGGCGCCGCTGCAGTGGTGGCTCATCCGCCGCATCTTCAGCTACACCAATCCTTACGCCGCCAAGCGCAACTGGCTCTTTGTGCTCACTTTTATGCGGGGCCTGCAATTGCCCGCCCTGGCGTATCTCATCGGCCTCACGATCAACGGTCCCATCGCCCATCACGATCTGGCGGGCATCTACCGCTACGCGGCCGGGTACCTGGCGCTCGCGGTGTTCACCGTGGTGAATTTCCATTTTCGCCAGCGGTTCGCGCTCGAGTTGGGCGAAGCCGTGGTGCACGACATGCGCACCGAGCTGTTTGCCAAGCTCATGCAGATGCCCATGTCGTTCTTCAACCGGACCAAGTTTGGCCGCATCATCAGCCGGCTGACTTCGGATATCGACAGCGTGCGCGCGGGCGTGCAGGACGTGGCGTTTGTGCTGGTGGTGCAGGGCCTGCAAATGATCGTGTCGGCGGCGCTGATGGCCTGGTACGACTGGAAATTGTTTTCGCTGATGGCCCTCATGGTGCCCATCATCTGGCTGGTGAACGAGAGTTACCGTGATGAAATGGGCCGCCGCCTGCGCAAGGTGCAGGAATCCTGGAGCCGCGTGGCTTCCACCCTGGCCGAATCCGTCAGCGGCATCCGCGTGACCCAGGCCTTCGTGCGGCATGAGATCAACGCCGGCTTCTTTCGCAAATTGGTGGATGTGCACGGCGAGAACAACGTGGGGGTGGCGCAGGCTTCGGCGGTTTTTGTGCCGCTGCTGCAGCTTAAGAGCCAGCTCTTTCTCGGCGCCATGGCGTTTCTCGGCGCTTTCGGCGCGCTGCGCTGGCACGGCTGGCTGCACATGGACGTGGGCGACCTGGTGATGTTCTTCTTTCTCGCCAATTTGTTTTTTGAGCCGGTGCAAAACATCGGCAACCAGATTAACCAGGCCCTGATGGCCATGGCCGGCGGCGAAAGGCTGTTCCGCCTGCTGGATCAGGCGCCCGACTGGCAGGACGCCGCCGCCGCCAAGCCGCTGCCGCCCATTCGCGGCCGCGTGGAGTTCCAAGCCGTCCACTTCGAGTACCGGCCGGGCCGGCCCGTGCTCACGGATATTTCGTTCCTGGCCGAGCCGGGGCAATCCGTCGCCCTGGTGGGCCACACCGGCAGCGGCAAAACCACCCTGGTGGGACTGCTCCAGAAGTTTTATCTCCCCGGCCGCGGCCGCGTGGTCGTGGATGGCCACGACTTGAACGACGTCACCAGCCAATCACTCCGCTCGCAAATGGGCAGCGTGCAGCAGAATAATTTCCTCTTTGCCGGCACGGTGCTGGATAACATCCGCCTGGCCCGGCCCGCTGCCACCGAGGCCGAGGTCCGCGCCACGCTCAAGGCGCTGGACTGTTTGGATCTGTTGGAGGCGCTGCCGCAGCAGCTTGACACGCTAGTGGCGGAACGCGGCACGTCGCTTTCCTTTGGCCAGCGCCAACTGGTCTGCTTTGCGCGCGCCATGCTGGCCGATCCGCGGATCGTGGTGCTGGATGAAGCCACCAGCGCCATTGATTCCGTGACCGAGGCCCGCCTGCAACGGGCGCTGGACCTGCTCCTGCGCGGGCGGACGGCCTTCATCGTTGCGCACCGACTGAGCACCATCCGCCAAGCCGGCCTGGTGCTGGTGCTGGATCAGGGCCGCATCGTCGAACGCGGCACCCACGAGAGCCTGTTGCAGGCGAACGGCACTTATGCGCGGCTCCATCGCGAATTTGTCAGCACCCCGCCGGTGGCCTGAGCCCCCGACGGCGCGTCAGTCCGTCAGGCGCTTTACGAGCACGGTGATTTGGCCGTTCTCGTCACTCTGTATGGTCTGCGGCTTGTCGAACTTCACGATGAAGTTGGATTCCAGTCCCACATTCATCTGGGAATAGGAGGAGACGGGCGCCGGTCCGCCGGTGGTGCCGGTGATATACGGCACGGTGCGGCCAAGAAATAATTGCAGCCGGCCGCGGTCGCCTTCCAGCGGTTTGATCGAACCACTCAATTTGAGCGTCGTGGGGACGTCGTTGTTGTTGATCTTGACGGACGTCTTCTGGATCGTGTTCAGCTCAAAATTCCCGGCGGCGGTCAGCAGCTCGAGGAATTTTGATTCACCTTTGGGATCGGTCCACTCGACCCGGATCAGGTAATTGGCTGCATCGGTGGCGGCGACGCCGGCGGCCGGGGGTGGTCCGCCCGGAAAACCGGGGGGCGGGCCGGGCAGCGGTTGGGCCTGCGCCATCACCGCCAGGGCGAGAGTCGCGGCAATGATCCAATGTTTTTTCATAATCATGACGGCTTAAGGGTTCGAATGGTCACCCTCGGTAAACACCGGGGTGGGGGATCAGTTGCGGGGCTTCGTGCTTGGGGGGCGGCCTGGAATTGCGTCGTCGCGCCGGGGACGGACGCAACTCGGTCCGCGGCCGTCCCGGCCGCTGAGACATGATTTTGGACGGGCCGTCACCCCCAGCAATGCTCCGCAACGAACAGCCGCTCCACCGCGCGTCGCTCAAATCTTCCGCGGCCGCAAGGCTTGCACGTCTCAGCGGCCGAGGACGGCCACGGACCGGGGCGCTCCGCGCCGGCGCGGCGCACGGTGAACGCGCCAGCGTGCTGGAGTACGGTGGCCCTCCACCGTTTTGGAACCCGAGTGCATTTGCCAGCCAAGGCAACCAGGGTTCGTTTGCTCGGCCCGCATCCTGGCGCGAGCTGCGAGCCGCTCGCCAATAACCACGCCCAGGCAAAACCCATTCGCCCGTTGGTTGGCAATATCCGCGCTGGGCCAAAGCTCCAGAGGACTGGAGCACTCCAGGACGCTGGCGCGCTTCCCGGCCGCCCCTTTGGTCGCGACGCGCTGAAACGTGCGGGGGTTGCGGTCACCGGATGGTGGAGCGGGTAGGGGAGCGGTTGTTCGTTGCGGGGCGATCGGCCGGCGGCTGGGACTTCCCCTTTTCATCCAAATGTGGAATACTTCATTTACATAATACAAACTGACACATCGACTGCCATGATTAGCAAAAAATTATTTGGCCTGATGCCGGATCAAACCCCGATTGAGCTCTATACGTTGCGCAATCGCAAAGGAATGGAAGCCACCATTATGACCTATGGTGGCATTGTGACCTCGCTGAAGGTGCCCGACCGCCGCGGGGCGTGCAGCGACGTGGTGCTGGGCTACGATCATCTCGAGGGTTACCTGAAGAACAATCCCTGCTTTGGCGCGTTGATCGGCCGGTATGGAAACCGCATCGCCCGCGGCCAATTTTCCCTGGACGGCGTGAAGTACACCCTGGCGATCAATAATGGGCCGAACCATCTGCACGGCGGGTTGAAGGGCTTTGACAAGGTGGTCTGGAACGCCCGGCCGGTCGATTCCGCCAACGGGCCGGCGTTGCAGCTGACCTACATGTGCCGCGACGGGGAGGAAGGCTATCCGGGCAATCTCCTGGTGACGGCCGTGTATACCGTAACGGAGGACAACGCCTTGAGCGTGGAATTTGTGGCCACCACGGACAAGAAGACCGTTTGCAATCTGACCCATCACTCCTATTTCAACCTCGCCGGCAAGGGCGATGTGCTCGGCCATGTCGTCCAGATCAATGCCGACCGTTTTACGCCGTCCGATGCCCATCTCATTCCGACCGGCGAAATCCGCCCGGTGACCGGGACGCCGTTTGATTTTCTCCAGCCGACACCCGTCGGCCAGCGCATCAACGACGCGCAGGACGAGCAGATCCGGTTTGGCAACGGCTACGATCACAACTTCATTCTGAACAAGAAAGCCAACGAGTTTGCCTTGGCGGCGCGCGTCAGCGAAGCCGGCTCGGGCCGCGTCATGGAAGTGTGGACGACCGAGCCCGCCACGCAGTTTTATACCGGGAACTTCCTGGACGGCACCATCACCGGCAAGGGCGGCTGGGTCTATCAGGCGCGGCATGGCCTTTGTTTCGAACCGCAACATTATCCGGATTCGCCGAACCATCCGGATTTTCCCACGACGGTCTTGCCGCCGGGCCAGACCTACCGGAACGCCATCGCTTACAAATTTGGAGTCCACTGATTGGCCCCGGCCGGATTTGCGCCTTGAGCGAGGCGGGTTGCTCATGGGAGAATAAAAAGCAGGACACCACCATGACAAAACTACTCCTGCTCTGTTTGGCTTTGGCCGTGAACGCCTCCGCCGCGCCTGACCAGCCACCGGCCAATCCCGGGGCCAACCCGGTCGCGCGAGCGGTCTTGAAATACATTCAGGGCTTGCCAGCGCGATCCGACAAGCGGGTGTTGTCCGGCCAATTTACAGAACACAGCCCGGGACCCAACGAAAGCAGCGCCGTCTTCAATCGTATCCAGCAACGCACCGGCTGCTGTCCGGCCATCCTGGGCGTGGATTATGCGAATTGGAGCGACGGCAGCATCGACTCCGCCGCGGCCAATGCGGCCGCCATCCAGCAGTGGCAGCACGGTGGACTGGTGGCGATCGAAGTTCATTGCGGCGATCCGTTGCGGACCAATTTCCTGACCAGTGGTTTGCGCGATCAAAACGTGGATGTAACGCCGCTGTTGGATGCCAAGTCGCCGGCCCACGCCGTCTGGATGAAGCAACTGGATCAAATGGCGGCCGGGTTGCAAGCACTCCGCGCCGCGGGCGTGGTGGTGTTGTGGCGTCCGTTCCACGAGATGAACGGCGACTGGTTTTGGTGGGGTGGAAAAAAGCCGGCCGTCACCATTCAACTCTGGCGGCAGATGTTTGATTATTTTTCCAACGAGAAGCACCTGGACAACCTGCTTTGGGTCTATGCCCCCAACCATGGCGACCACACCGCCGAATATTACGCCGGCGATCATTATGTGGATTTGGTGGGGGTGGACGCCTATACGGATTTCGTGGAGACCAACCATATCAAAGGCACGGCACAAGTCATGGCTTTGCCCAAGCCATTTGGCTTTGCCGAGTTTGGGCCGCATAATCCCTTTGATCCGCCCGGCGATTATGACTACCTGCGGTTCCTGAACGGCGTGAAAGACCATTTTCCGCAGACGGCTTGGTTCATGGCTTGGGATGGCAATTGGGCGTTGAGCACCAACCAAAACGTGACCGAACTCTTGCACGATCCGTGGGTGGTGAACCGGTCGGATTTGCCGAAGTGGTGAGGGGTGCTTGCCCTAAATCGGGGAGGTGTGGCCGGGTACCTTGAATTTCGCAGAATTGGCCGCGTGATCGATGGCTTGCTTTTTCGGCTGCGTCTTGATGGCCGTAGCCTCTCTGCCCCCAGGACAGGGTCGGATGCGGTGGGCGGATCGGGAAAAAATCTACTTGCGTTCCACCGCCCGAATAGTGGACTTCTAAGGCTGCGATATT
>CAYTJG010000202.1:0-11986 GCA_964437865.1 uncultured Bifidobacteriaceae bacterium
GTTGGCCAACTGCACTATTTGATAATCACCAGACATGCCGGCAGGTTGGCCATGAAGCGGGCTTCCCCGCAAATGAAAAATGGCTGACGCTGGCACGTGATCCGCCGGCGCCGTTGGCCGGAAAGCCCAGAAAAATCCTACCGTTACCTCGACGCGGGCCATTCGGCGGCAGGCATTGTTTCAAAAGTGATCATATCACCTCTTAGGCACCCCAAAAGGGACCCGAGGTGACAGAAAATTCACCCGCTCAAGGATTCAAGATCACGCGAAAAAAGCAATTGGTGCCATCTGGCACGAGCGCATTCGTCAGACTCACCAGCGGTGCCGAGGCCGTAAAATTGGTCACCGTCACCCAGTTGGTGCCCAGCAGGTTATTGATGGATTGCAGCGTGTAATTCCGACCTAGCAAAGTGGTCCACACCAGCGCGAGTCCGTCGCCATTCCGGGCGCAGGCATAGAATTGTGGCGCCAGGCTGGCGGTCGGCGCAAAAGTCACGCCCCGAAAAATCTGGTTCACGCCCGCGGTGGCCAGCGTGGTCACCGTCGCACCCGCGCCGGTATCGGTGATCGTCACCAAATGGTTGTTGGTGGACTCCGCGGTGGTCGCATAAACAACCGGCCGCACGCCGCTGAAATCCACTGCCACCGCGCGCGCTCCCACGTTGGTCAGGCTCGTGAAGGAGTACGTCCGCGTCCAGGCACTACCGCTGAAATCCCAGCGTTGAATCCCCCCTACACCGCTGAGCGTGTCGTCAGCCAGATACGCGGTGGTGAAACTGTGGTTGAACGCGAAACCGTAGGGGCTCGCCTTGGTCCCCGCACTCAGGAAAATGGCGGCGGCGGCCGGCGTGGTCGGCGTACCGGGGATTTTCCAGATGCCCGGCGTCGTTTTGGCGGTGCTGAAATAGAGGTTTCCGCCCAGGTCCTGGATGGCGATGGTGTTGGAGACGATGTCCTGAATGGTGTTTGTGAGGCCGGCGCCAAAATAGAAAGTGCCGTTGCCCGCGCTGTTGGCGCCCGCCCCCCAATAATGGCCAAGCCCGTCGGTCGCCCCGCCCCGGATGTTGTTCTCGCTGAATTGATTCGTGGTAAGCCCCGCCATGGCAAACCCGCCCGCCACGTCCAAAATGCCCAACACGCGGGGAACGTTGGTGGCGCTGGCACCGGCCACCGAAGACGCGCTATTGGTATAGTCGATGTGGTACCCTGCACACACGAGCAGGCGCCCGTCCGGCGACAACGAGAGCGCGCCCTCGGACCCGGCACTGCCGCTGATCAGCAGCGCGTTGGTGCCGCTGTCGGGCAGGGCAATGCTGCCCGCCAGCGTGCCGTCGGTGGTGTATTGGTCAATGAAGACGGAATTGCCGTGGCTGCTCAAAGTCTCCGTGCCGTCACCCGCCCGCAACACCACGAGGTTGCCGGCGACAAACTGTGCCGCCGCCGTGTTGCCGGCATAGGCGTTTTGGCTCAGCAGCACGCCCTCGCCATTTTCCAGGATCAGGGGTGAATTGCCCTGCGTGCTCAAATAGCCGCCGAACGGCCCCTGCACAAAGAGATTCTGGCCGGCATGCGGGCTCACGGCCCGCGCCCGGAAAGCGTTGACATCCGCGCTCAAATACAAGGTTCCCCCGGCGGGGATCACCGTGCCCGGACGCATCGTGAATTCAATCGCCCCCGTCAGCCGCCAATAGGAGACATCCACGGGATACGCGTTTGTATTGCGCAGTTCCACGAACTGCTCCGCAGCATTGCCGCTGGCCGGACTGTAATCCGTCGAACCGATCAGGATCACTGTATTGGTCGGCTGGGAGGCCGGAATGGACATTCCGTTGAGCGTGGCGCTGGCACTGGTAAAGAGATAGGTGCGGCGGCCGGCCAGATGATCCGAGATCAGCCGCTCGGCGTCGTTGGGAAAGACACTCAAGCTCGTATCGCCCCAGGCCGGTCCCCACGCGGCATTGTCCAGTGCGGCATCCGACGGCGAAATGTTCGTGGGATTCAAAACGCTTTCGTACTGGCGGATCAGCGGCTCAATCACCAGCGCGTTGGTCGCCGTACCGGCCGGCATGAGGATCGTGTCCATCAGCGTGCGCAGCCGGCGCAGGTACATTTGCTGGAAATCGCTGTTCGCAAAGAACAAATCAAACAGCCGATTGGAGGGTTTGGCCTGGATGGGCGAGCCTGGATAGAAATTCAGGATATTCGTCGTAAAACACACATCGTTGAAATAATTCGATCCGGTGAAGCTATCCACCCAATCGCGCCCCCAGGACAGATCCACGTCCCAGGGAAAAATCGCCCACTCGCCGGTATTGTCGCTGTCGCGGTAGAGATAGTAGTTCTTGTGGCCCACATCCTGGTCGCTGGCGATCGCCAGGTCGGCGAAAAAGCTGGCGGTCTGCGGCAGATCGAGATTGTCCCAGGCGTAAGTCACACGGTTCGTCAGCGCAACCGATTCATCGAGATTGGTGATGAGCTCGGTCAGGTCGTCCGTGCCTTCGTCGGTGCGGGTCTTTTTCTCGTTGCCCGAGGCGCTGCTCATGTCGTTGTACATCTTGTACAACGCCCCATCGGGATCGCGCCCGATGCGCGAGAGCCAAAGGTCATCGCCGTGTTCCACCATATCTTCCACCCCCCAGAAGCTGCCGTTGAGATGGATGCGAATGGGGAAGGCAAACATGCTGACGCCGCCCGATTGCGCCGCGATGGCGTAAAACAGCGTGGTGCGCATCCGCGCCTTGTCGCTGTAGTTGCTCATGAAAATGACCTTGTCTTCGCGCGTGCCGTTCGTCCGGTACAGAAACCGGTGGTCGCTCGGAAAATCCAGATTATGGCTCTTCTTGGGCCAGCCCACGGACGACTGGCCATGCACATAAATGTGGATGTTGTCGTAAAGTTCGTTGAGGTAAAACAGCGAACCCTGGGTGCCGGTCTGGTTGTCGGCTGAATCGGTGTCCTGAATGAACAAATAGGCGACCGGCAGCCGCGTTTGAATGGAAGGATCGACCACGACCGTGCCATAATATTCCTGGGAATCAGTGGCGTCGGGATAAAACGGCCAGCGCGAGACATTGTTGGAAATGTCGATGGCCGTGACATAATAGCGCAACAATTGGCCCGCCGCAGCGGCGCCGCCCGGAATGGTGCCCGCCCAGGTGCCCTCGGTGCCACTCTCGCTCATCGCCACGGTCGTTTCGGCACCGAACATCACGCGGTAATGCAGCACGACGTTGGAAATGGCATAAAAACCGGGCGTCACCTGGGCGGTGACGGCCAGCGCGGTGCCCGCCGCGGGTGGATTGGGGGAATGTGCCGCCCCAGCCATGACCGGTCCGAAATCGTTTGTGCTGGTCCCGTTCGGGGCGCCCGGTGTAGGGCCTGTGAAGTACCGCCAGCCCACGGCGGTGTCCACGATGGTCCGGCCAACCAGTTGCGCCTGCATGAGAAAATCGGTGTTGGTGGCGGCAATATTCAGCGCCTGGATGGCCAGCACATTGTTCCCGGGGTGCAGCCATTGCCGCGCCCCACTCACATCGAATGCCGTCCATTGCACCGCCTCCGTATCGAGATGCCGCTGCGTGGCGGCGGAATTCCAGGCGAGCGCCGCCGGCGCGTTGGAGCCGGCGATCCAATGCCCGTTCAAATACGCGGCGAATCCATCGTCAAACCGCATCAGCAATTGCAAGTCGTCAAACGCGTCCGGGTTGGCCACGGTAAAGGGAATGCGCACATAGGCCGTGGTGTTGGAGCCGTACATCTGCGCCCGCACATCCGTGGCAATGTAATTGGTGTAGCTCACAAAGTCGGCGTTCGAGGACAGCAGCCCGGTAATTTCATTCGTAGCCAGCGCCCGAAACCACACTGCCACCTCATCGATCCGCCCGGTGAAAAAGTTACCGGTGGGATCGAACACACCGCCGCCGCCAATGTTGAAGTCAAACTCCGATTCGCCAAAATTGAGGGCCGAAACGGTGGTGCTCGCCTGCTGCACGCCATCGAAGTAAAGCGCAAGCTGACCGCCGCCGCCCACCGCCATAACGTAATGCCACGTGTTGTTGGCGAATGGATACGTCGCTGACACCGATGCCTCCGGGGACCAGAATTGAATCGTGGATGCCGAACTGAAGCCGAACTCCGCCGTGTCATTCTGGCCAAACAACCCCGTCCGGTCGCCCTGAGCCGCCGTGGGACAGATCCAGCCGCCCACCGTGAATGCCGGCAGGTCGTTCATCAGTTCGTACGGCCCATTCACATAGGCGCTGGTGCCATCGAAAAGCGGGGCGTCGTTGTTGGTCTCAAACGTCGGAAAAGCCGGCGGCCGCGGACCGGCCTGGCCCAACACGATGCTGCCCTCATAGCCACCCACATCCTCCACGCCGTCGCTGCCGGTATTCACCGCCGATACGCCGTTGGTTTCGTTCAATCGCCAATAGGCGACCGGACCGGAAGCCAGCACCTTGGCCGAAAACAATTCCTCCTGCGGATCCAGAATCCCCGTCTCATACCCGATGCCATTGGTGCCGGCTGTCCACGCGGAATCGTCAAAGTTCGTGTCCGTCCACGTGGCATCTGCCGAGGCATCCGTGGGGATCCAATAGTGGAGGGCGGCATTGGTGACCACCAGCGCCGTGGCGGTGAGCCGCATCCCAATGCCGTAGGAAACATCCGGGAATTGGGAGGGGTACGCCGGCGAAACCTCGTTGGCCACCACCCCATCCGGCGTATACAGCCCCACATACTCACCACCGGCGCTCAGCTTGAAATTGGTGTGCAATTCCGCGCCGGCCACGGCGCGGTTTTTGCCTGAGGCGTAGACAATCATGAAGCCCGCCGGAGCCAGGTTGGTGGCGGGCAGACGCCATTCGCCCGGCGTGCTCGCGCTATCGGTCAGCGACCAGTTCAGCAGGCTTACCGTATTGGTTGTGGTGTTCTGCAGTTCAATCCAATCCGAGGAAGCGCCGTCTTCATCAAGCAACGTGTGTGTGTTGCTCGCCATGAACTCGGAAATGCGCACCTGCGCCTGCAAACTCTGGCAGAAGATCAAACCGATGAGAATCGCGGGACGGCACGAGTATTTCATATAGGGCTTACCAACCCTACGAAATAGCTGCATAACCTGGCAAGATCAGTGTGCCCGGCGTTCTGGATCGCAGTTTAATCCAACGTCTCCCCAGAAAACTGCAACCGGTCAGGAGCCCGGTGTCCGATCTTAGGGCACGACGACCCGGAAAAAGGCGTTGCTCGCGCCCAACAGTGGCACCGCCACCGGCTGACCGGTGCTGATATCCGTCCAAGCGTTGGTGGTTCCCAATGCGCCGATGGTCTGGAGCCGGCCGCCGGCGGGCAGCCACGAGAGGAGAATGTTGGTGCTGGTCTGACTCACACTGACCACGGGCCGCGACGACCGGTTGGGCGTCGCCCCAACCGGCAACGAATTGGCGCTCTCGCCCAGTGCGTTCACGGTGGAAACTACAAAGTAGTCCGGCGTGCCGTTGGCCAGCCCGGAAACCGTCCAACCCGGAATGGGCTCATTGGTAACCAGCAACGTGTATGGCCCACCCGAAACCGTGGCCAGTTTCACATTGTACCCAATGGCCGCCGGGTCTGAATTCCAAGCCAGCGTCACCGCTTGGTTGCCCGCGGTGGCGGCCAGGCCCGTTGGCGCGGGCGCCACATTGGTGCAGACGTGATCGAAAGTGGCGGTGGCCAGATAGGAGTTATTATGCGCCGTCACAGACAGCCCACCCAGCAGACTCGCCAGCGAAACCGTCGCCGTCCCCAGCGCGGTCCAATCCGTGCCATCGGCCGAATAATAAGCGGTAAAATTATTGCCCTGGCACACCAGCTTGAGCCAGACGGGCGCCACCAGGTTTTCCGCGTTGCCGGCGGAACATTCCCCGCCACTGACGGAACGCCATTGCATGTTCACGCCATTGCCCGGCGTCGCAAACAAATCCACGAAGGTCCCTCCGGACGTGGTATCGCTGCGAAACATGAGGCCCGCCTTGGTCCAGGGGTCGATATCCTCAATGTTCACCACTCGCGCCGCGAGAATGGCGTGGCTGCTGAAATTGTCACTCGCAAAATGAAAAGCGTCGGCTGTGCCCCAAATGTCCGCCCCGCCACCCTGCACCACAAAGGAGTTGCCATCGCAACTGCTGGCGCTGCCGGCAAATCGCACCGAACCAATGTCCAGATCCGCCCATCCGGCCGGCAGCAGTCCCCCACACACCACGGCACTCACCGCGGACGAGTTTGAACTCTCACCTCCGGCATTCACCGCGGACACGACGTAGAAATTTGTCGTCCCCACCGCCAACCCGCTGTCCACATATACGGCGTCGGCCAGATTGGTGGCGATGACCACAAATGGCCCGGCAGACCCCGCCGCCCGTTTGACATTATAGCCCGAGGCGCCCGCCGACGGATTCCAATTGATGGCAATCGAGTCGTCTGCCGGCGTGGCCGAAAGACCCGTTGGCACCGCCGGTGGCAAAGTGGCCACCACATACGGCGACGCCGCGCCTGGCGCGCAGTCATTCGTGGCGATAACCCGATAGAAATAATTCGTGCCCAACTCGAGGCTGGCATCCGTCAGGCTGGTAGCCACGGTCGCTCCGATCGGCGCGAACGGCGTGGCACTCACCGCCCTTTCGACGACATAGCCCGCGGCCTCCGGCACGTCACTCCACGTCAGCTCAGCCTCCGCACCATTCAGCTTGACCACCACGGCACCGGGCGCGGCCGGAGGCAAACAGGCCGTGGCGGTGGCAAACGCGGAATCCAGGCTCTCCCCGAATTTTCCCACCGACGAGACCTCATAGAAATACGTGGCCCCCGTGGTCACATTGGTATCCACATACTCCAAAAACGGAGTGTTCGCCAGATTAGTATAGGGGCCGGCACTGGAACCGGAACGTTTGACATTGTAGGTCATTGCGCCGGCGGCCGCCGGCCAGCCCAGCACGATTGAATTCCCCGCTTTCGCCGTCAGGCCGGCGGGCGCCAGGGGTGCCGCCGGCACGCTGTTGGACACGATGACCCGCGCCCCCGCCCAATCCGCGTGGTCATAAGCATTGCCATCGTCGGCGTCGTTGGCGCCCAGCGTTAGCCGGTTGACGCCGGTCACCTCAAGGTCAACGGATTGGTGCGCGGCCCCGCCAGTCATCCGCAGGCTCCGGTAAATCTCCACGCCATCGGCGTATACCTGAAAAATCACCGAGCCATTGTTGCCGACATCGTCATCCACGCCCACATCCGCCTGAAAGCGGGCGGCCACGCCGCCCAGGCGATACTCGAAACCGGCATAGCTGTTGGCCCCCAAACCCTTGGCATACGTCGTGCCATTCAACGTGATCGGGTTCCCGGCAATGCTTCTGTTGGCGGTCAGCGTGCCCCAACTGCTGTAAGCGTAAACCGGCGGCAGGTCGGAAAGATAGTTGGTGCCCGGCGCGGGCACCGGCGGCGCGAGCCCACTCACTTTCAGCAACACCGTTCCGTGGGCGGCAACGTTGGCGGTAAAACCATTGGTGAACACGCCCAAATCGGTATGTGCCCAAAGATCGCGCACGCGGGCCGGCCCGGCCTGCAAGCCCACGTTGGTCCAGGTGACCGTGATCGGCTGCGTCGCATTGGTATTGTTAAACAAAGCCACGGCCTTGTTCGTGAAATCCGTGCCCAGCGGTTTGCACCACACCTGCAGGGCGGCGCCCGCCGTCGGTATTCCCTGCTCGCCGGCGGCATCCTGATCCACGGCGATCGCCTCCGCGTTCGTCAGGATGGCCTCCGTCGCCGCGGACATGCTGCTCAGGTCATTGCCGGTGATCAATGGAGCCGCCACCATGCACCACAAGCTGAAATGCGTTTGGTATTCGGTGGTGGTCATGCCGCCGTTACCCACTTCCAACATGTCCGGATCGTTCCATCGGCCCGGCCCCGCAAAATAGGCGGGCGGCTCGTTGCCGCCCAGATTGACCAGCATCCGCGCGTAGCTGTCGTTAATGTCATCGGTGGAGCGCCAGAGATTGCCCAAATCCGCATCCCAGGTGGCATACGCCTGCGCGCAAATGCTAAACGTGATCGGCCGCCCGCATTTCATCAGCGCATCGCTCATGTGCGCATAGTCCTGCTCGGTGTTGTCGCCCGCCGGCAGATTGCAATTGTCGTACTTGAGGTAATCCACCCCCCATGATGCATACGTCAGGGCGTCCAAATATTCGTAGCCATAACCGCCCGGCCGCCCCTGGCAGGTGGCGGTACCGTGGTCCGAGTATATCCCCAGCTTGAGTCCCCGGGAATGCACGTAATCGGCCAGCGCTTTGATGCCGCTCGGAAAGGCCGACGGGTCGGCTACAATCACCCCGTTGCTATCCCGCCCGATCTGCCAGCAATCATCAATGTTGATAAACTCGTAGCCCGCCGCCTTCATCCCGTTGGTCGCCATGGCATCCGCCTCCGCCCGCACAATCTCCTCGTTGACGCTGCACGCAAACTTGTTCCAACTGTTCCAGCCCATCGGCGGCGTCAGGGCCAGTTGATTGGTCAACCCGCGACCGGATGGCAGCAACGCCATCCATACCATCCCGAGGACCAGGCAATGCTTCTGAAGTTTGAAATCCATTGGCAATCCATAGCATCTCAAACCAACCTGCGCAATAGGTCAAGAGACCATCCGGCCCGGATCAATGGTCGGCACGCCCCGGCCACCTCCCGCTCAAAAATTGATCGTCACATCCTGCCGCCGGGCGCGATTCGGGAAATGAATCCACGCCAGATGTTCCTGGGCGGAGTACTCAAACGTGGACAACGGCTCGCCATCCAGCGTCACGGCTTGTGGCGGCTGCTTCGTCTCCAACAGCAGGATTCCCGGCGTCCCCTCCACGCCCTCCACCGCATAGGTAAGCCCTGCACGCGATTGCAGCTCCAGTGATGACTTGCAGGCGGAGGCCAGCAAATGCGGTTGGCTGGCATGCGCGGCCGCCAGATCCAGCAGAAAATGGCGTGAACCGGGAGTGATGGCGATCTTGGTTTGAACCTGCAGCCCGGCATCGAAGAGATTGACAAAGCGGCCGGTCAACGTGTGCGGCGCGCCATCGATGGACTCATCCAGTCCGCTGGCAATCACATACGGTCCGCGCCGCAACAGCAGATAATTTGTCTCGCGCCATTTCAAGCCGCACTTCTGCACCGCCAACCGCGCGGCTCCCACCACCTGGTCCGCCCCCGCCCGACTCGTCGTGAGATTGGCGGGCCGTTCCTTGATCCAGATGACTCCGCCCTGCCCCACTTGCTGGCAGACCTCCGGCGCGAGCGTATCGCCCAGCCCGAGCAGCTCAAACAAATGTTGCCGCGGCGTGGTATAACGGTTGCCATCGCTGTTCCACCATTCCCGGACCTTCAGGTACGGGTCGGCATCGGCATCGCAAACCACGAGGACGCCACCGTGCCTTACCCAATCGGCCAGCGGCGCGTGCACGGCCGGCGACAAAGGTTTCTGCCCATCGTAGCTCAAAAAGAGGACGCGGCAATTATCGAGGAAATGCGGGATGGTCGCATTTTCCAACTGCACCGGCGCCACGGGCAACCCGTGCATCACCAGCGGCATCGCCAGGCCGTAGAAATTGCCCAAGTACGGATCGCTTGGCGTCGGCTCACCGCGCTGGAACATCATCGAATCGCTCACCAACACGCCGATGCCCGGCGTGCCGCAGTCCCACCGGACGGGCAACTGGTTCATATGGTTCAGCGTGCTGAACACCGTCTGCAATTCCGTGGCATACGCCGGCGGAATGGGCTTCGACAGGTCTTCCGGCTTCGCATTCGCACCCGGCTCCGACCGCGGATGCGGATACCGGCCGTTGAAAATGCGTTCCGGCCAGGGCGCCACCTCATAGGCCGCCACGTCCGGTTGAAAGAGCGAGGCGGTCAGCGTGGACTCCCAGTTCACCCGAAAATCCGTCCAGTCGTGCTCCGGGTTATCCTCGATGGGGTCATTCAGGTACCACACCGAGCGTCCGGTGGCGCGCACCAGATTCTGCATGGCACCGTATTCCAGAAACGCCGTCTCGAAAGTGCGCGAGCGGACCGTGCCGGCATACTTGTTCGGCTCACGGGAAGTGCCGGTCCAGACTTGGGCGATATAACCGTCGCAGCCGTTTAGCCGCGCCAGGCTGGATTCCGGGCTCACGATGCACCACTGGGAATAGTTCAGCAGGCTGTGTGTGGGCACGTAACAGCGCACGTGGTGGTCGGTGCGAAAATTATAATCCTGCACGTAGTCAAACACCTGTTGCAACGCGCGGCGGTACAGGAAATATTTCAGCCTGCCCGTGCGCCAGCGGGCATCCACCGAACTGTGCGGCGGCTGCCAGTCTTCACGATAATAACTTTTCCATTCCCGCTTGAACCCCTCGGAATAGCCGCCCCGATCCCAGAATTCCGGCTCTTCGAGGTGAATCGCCTCGGCACCGGCATCCAGTGCCCGCTGCACCCCCACGCACAGGAATTTTCCGTAGTTCGTGCCGGGACACATGTAATAAACATCGCCGCCGTGACTGATCTTGTGCCCGTCGCGATCCGTCTGCGCCTCATCCTCGTGATTGATGCCGTCGAACCGACCGTAAAGATAATCCTGATACTGGCCCCAAGCCACGCCGGTCATCAAATGCACGCGATAACCGTGAGCGCGCCAGGATTCGATCCGGGCCGGCAGATTGGTGTCGATGCCGTAGGCAATGGCCACGTCGGCGCCCAGATCGGCATTGGTGCTCCAGGGTCGGCTGGTCTGGAAACAAGTGCGTTCGAGCACCTGGTTGGTATCCGCGGGAAAGGGCAATGAATCGGCAGCGACCGCCGTGCTGGCGGCCGCTAACGCCAGCAGCGATACAGTTTTTACGTTAAACATCAAGGAAGGCCAGTTTACAAAGTCCGCCCGGGGCTGACAATGGATTATCCCGATCAGGGCTTCGCCGCCGCCGCAACGGCAATACTGTCCAACTCCACCAAGTCCGCCGGCGATAACGCGATCTGCCCGGCCGCGAGGTTTTCCCGCAGATGGGCGGGCGACGAGGTGCCCGGAATCAACAGAATGTTCGGTGACCGTTGGAGCAGCCAAGCCAGTGCCACCTGCATCGGCTTGACCCCGATTCGATCGGCCACGGCCGAAAGCGTGGACGACTGCAACGGGGTAAACCCGCCGAGTGGGAAGAACGGCACGTAAGCGATGCCCTGCCGGGCCAAATCGTCGATCAGCGCGTCATCGTGGCGGCAGGCCAGGTTGTAGTTGTTTTGCACGCAAACGATGTCGGTGATCGCCTGCGCCTCGGCCACCTGGGCGGCAGTCACGTTGCTGAGGCCGAGGTGCCGGATCAAGCCTTGGCGCCGCAGGTCAGCCAGCACCGCCACCTGCTCCGCAATGGGTCCCTCCACCGGTCCGTGAATCGCGCCCATCGCACGATAGTTGACGAGGTCGATCGCCTCCAAGCCCAGATGGCGGAGGTTGTCATGGACGCCAGCGACCAGTTCCTCGGCCGAGACGGCCGGCTGCCACGACCCATCAGGCGGCCGGCGGGCGCCCAGCTTGGTGACGATCACCAGTCCCGCAGGGTACGGGTGCAGGGCTTGTCGAATAATCTGATTGGTGATGTGCGGACCATAGAAATCGCTGGTGTCGATATGATTCACCCCTGCCGCAACGGCCGCGCGCAGGACGGCCACGGCGCCGTCCGGGTCCTTGGGTGGTCCCCACACTCCCGGCCCCGCCAGTTGCATGGCGCCATAACCAATCCGCTGCACCGTCAAGGGCGTGCCGCGAAACGTGAACTCGCCGCCGAGATTAAGTTTGCTCGTTGTATTGCTCATTGTTATTTGCTTCTCCGATACACTCCTCGTCTTCAATCGCCTGCCCGGCTATTTGAAAGACTAATCTCCTCGCAAAAAATGCCGTCTCATCCTAGCACAATCTTGAAAACCTTCCAGGCGACGGAAT
>CAYTJG010000203.1:0-11887 GCA_964437865.1 uncultured Bifidobacteriaceae bacterium
ATTTCATGCCGCGTAGCGTTACTTTTCAAGTTGCGCTTGGCAACGTTTTTGTAGCGGGGAGGGGATTATCAAGGGGCATGACACCCGAAGTCGAGAAGCTTAACCGTATCGGGGAGCGTAAGTTATCATGCGTTGGTCTTTACTGTGAGCGGCGCAAAGGCGGCGCGAAAACGATCGGGTAGGGGCGGAGTGGCGCCGGCTTGCGTGCAGACATAGCCGGCCAATTCCGCGGCCAGGGCGTGCCGGTGCTCCAGCTTCATCCGTCCCAGCCGTCCCATCGTCAGGGCGGCGGTGAAGGCGTCACCCGCTCCCACGGTGTCCAGGATCTCCACCCATTCGGTCCCGCGTTCCGACCAGTTGCCCGCTTGGTGAAGGAGGCTGCCCTGGCCGCCCCGGGTCAGCGCGACGAGTTGCAAATCAAAGCGCGCCGCCAATTATTCAAGTTGCCGTTTTTCGGAGCCGGTTAGGGTGAACAGTTGGGCGAGCACCGGCAATTCCTGATCGTTCAATTTCAACACGTCCGCCATGGTCCACGAGCGGGTGAATACCCGGGCTTGGGCGCCCAGGCTTTGTGCGTGATAAGCAAAATTGGCCGGCGCCCCGCCGAGCTGGCGGCCGCCCGGCAACAAATCCCACAACACTTCTCCCATACCGACGAACTTAAAACTCCTGAATGATTCCATTCGTCAAGGCAGGCACCGGCCGCGTGGCGGCGGCCGGCAGGGGTGGCACATTCGCCGTGGCGCCCGGAAATGCGTACCAGTAAGTAGTCGCGGCGTAAATCAAGGTGGTCGGTTGCCAGGAGATCAGTTCGAAATCAAAGTCCAGCGCCTGGGAAAATGGAATGCAGTCGAGATTGCGGGTTCGGGTCAGGATATTGTGGCCTTGGGTCATGGGTTGGTCTACGCGGACCTGATTGGCAAATGGCGTTTGCATCAAACCACGGGGCGCAAACGAGAAGTCATAGTAATCCTCCGTGCCGGTGCCGAGAAAAGAGGGGAATGACTCGTGGTCCACCCGGATTTGAGCGTCTGCCGGGTCAGGGTTTGCACCTTGGTCCCCGGTGCATAAGTGCGATAATCAATCTGGTAATAACGCGGGCCATCGCCGGCTTCCTCCCACGTCACCTCGCAGTGCTTTGCGTACGGAATAGGCAGCATCAGCGTGTTGCCGCCGTTTTCCGTTGGACCATAGCCTGGGTGCGGCTGGTCCAGCGGGCCGTTCAAGTGCAAATCGCCGGACAGCAGGTCAAAGGCGGGGAATTGCAGCAGCGGCCGGGGGTTGCCGTCCAGATAAATGCGCAACGTGCCTTTCTTATTCTGGGTGGTCGTCAGCCAGAAGCGCACGATACAACCTGGGCCGTTGGCGTCCATCATTACCATTTCCCGGCGTCCGGCTCGCTTTTCTTCGCGGAGATATTGGGAAAAATCAGCGTTGGCGAACCAGCCCGGCTGGTCCGGAGCCACCTCGGCCCGGTCGTAACTGCTGCATTGGCGGGTGGTAAACCCGGGCGCCGGCCAGCGGGCCACCGCGCTATAATCCGTCATTTCCCCGAGTAACGAGGGTAACGTGATTTCGCCGGCGGCGGCCAGTGAAGCGGTTGTCAACAGCAGGCAGCCGGTGGCCAGAATCCGTGTTCTGCGCCAGCGACCACGTGAGTTTGGCCTAAATGGCGGGCTGGCCTGAGGGACGGATAGCACGATGTTGGTTCCTCGCCGCGCGGTTACCAAGCCGAGTTCAACGCATACACCTTCAGGGAAATGATGCTGGCTTGCCCGCCGGAGCTGGACAGTTTCAAGCCTTGGTTGTCGGGAGAAAGTGCCTGCGCCATGGGCAGGTAAAGACTGCCATCGTCGCCGAAGATATCCACTGAAGCGCGGTCAATATAGAAGTGAAGCGAGATCTTCCCGTTATCCGGCACGAGCGGGGCCTGGCTGCCCAGACAGGAAAGGGTTCGGCCCGCCACGTCGTAAATCACCGGCACACCGCGCAGGTCAACGGAGATTCTTGCGGCATCGCCCACGCCGATCACCGCTTCAATCTCGAATAGGTCGCCGCGGATTTTGGCCAGCGGATTGGTGCCCGGCGGCAGCGGCTGGGCCGGGATCTCGTGGGTTTGCCGGCGCAGGCTCTTGAGTTCGCGAATGGGCTCCACCCGCAAGGCGGGGCCGGCACTGGTGGAGCGCAAGGTCAGCTCCACGGGCAGGCCCAGCATTTGATTGAAGGTCTGGCCGCGGAAGATATCGCCATCAGGCAGCCGTCCCCACGGGATCAACAGACAGCGGCCGTTCGTAGCGGGAATGTCTGAATAAACCTGGGAGGCATACCAGCAATTGCCGTGTTCGAGCCGTTGCGGCTGGGTCTCGGGGATAAACTTCCGGCCGTCAAATTTCCCCACCAGGTAAACCCCGCTGGCGCCGTAGAAAACCCAGCGCGGGTTCTGCGCATCACCGGCCAGCGGAATCTCAAAGAAGTTCGGACACTCGGCGTCGCCGGGCAATTCGAGCTCGCTGAGTTTTTGCCAGTGTTTCAAGTCGGGCGAAGCGAAGAGCGCGTAGCGGTCGCCATCCAGATAGAGGGCCATCACCCATTTCTTTTCGGGCGCGTACCAGACCACCTTGGGATCGCGGTTCTCAGCGACGATATGGGCCAGCACGGGATTATGTTCGTACTTGGTCCAGGTGGTTCCCCGGTCATTGCTATACGCCAAACCCTGGGTGAAGGGATCGCCGGCGGCCGTGAACATGGCCACCAATGCTGGCTCCGGGCCGGTTTGGAATCCGGCGGTGTTGTGCCAATCCACCACGGCCGAACCAGAATACATGGTGCCGTGTTCGTCGGGATAGAGCGCCACCGGCAACTCCCGCCAATGCACGAGATCCCGGCTTACGGCGTGGCCCCAGGACATGTTGCCCCAGTTCCAACCGTAGGGATTATGTTGATAAAACAAATGATACTCCCCCCGGTAATACACCAGGCCGTTCGGGTCGTTGAGCCAGCCGCGGCGGGAGGTGAAATGGAATTGCGGCCGCAAAGGCTCACGATAAACGCCCCGGCTGTCCTTGATCTCGGCGGTTTGGTCGATGGCCCTCAAGCCGGCCGAGTTGGACGGCAGTTTATCCACCGCGACCATGACGTCTTGGCCCATCAATGGCGACGTGTCCAGGAAGGCCCACCAATCCGGCCGGCCGTCGGCCAGTTCGAGGTCAAAAGCGCGTATGGGTGTGCCGTGGCTCAGCACGGTCACGCGGCGTTTCGCCGCGCCGTTCTTCACGGGAAAGTTGAGATAAGGTTGCTTGATCTCAATGGTGCGGGAGGCATTTAACTGAAGGACAGGGACGATAATGGGTTGATCGCTCTGCACGATTTGATCCACGTTGATGTGACCCCAAGTGCCGGTGGCATCATCGACGATTTGCAGCACGGCGTTCCGGCCGAGCCACCCGCCGATCTCCCATTGTGCCGGTTGCAATTGTTCACTGCCGCCGGGCGCGGTATTGGTGCCGGTGGCGGTGCGGACCACCTGGCCATTCACCAGGAGGTTCATACAGGTCCGGCCGCTCCAGCCACCGCCGCCAATCAGGAAGTGCAGGTAATCGCGCTCGATTTTGAACGACGGTGAAGTCAGGGTGCCGCGCGCGTCGTCGCCGCCATGGAAAGAGTTCACCAAGCCACTGCCCGCGAAGCCGCTCACCCCCATTTGGCCGGGCAGCGTGCCCCGGGCCGGCCCGCTGCCAAAGGCCGTGCCGGTGGCCGTCCAGGCGCCATAATTGGTTCCCTCAAAATCCGCGATGAGCAGGTCGGCTGGTTGCGCGTGCGCCGCGGCGGCCCCCCAGCCAACGGCTAGGACGAGGGCAAGGACGGTCTTTGCGGGTGTCATTTGTTGGTGCATGAATGGGTGCCGGCGGGTGTGGCCGGCGGCGGATAGTCTCGTCAATTACCGAGCCCGGTCCAGATGGATTTTAATTTATTAACGGTGAGCGACGCAAACGAGGCGCTCCCGCCGCTGGCGGTGCCTGCCCTCCAGACCGGGTTGGAACGGGCGGCGTGGCCCGAAAATATTCAATGCCCAAGGCCGAAGTCCATCAATGGTTCCGGGCGGGTAACCCGACTAATGCGGCCGACGTCCGGCAAAAACGGTCTGGATCCTGCCAATATATGTAAACTGCGAACACTCGTTTTTATGTCACATTTTAGTCAAACCGGCCACTGGTTAGGTGAACATGAAAAACATATCTGTCCCGGACCCGGAGAACCTGAGTGACGCCTCGCTCGTTGAATTGAGCCTCGCGGGCGACCACGAGGCGTTTGGCCGGATCGTGACGCGGTATCAATCGCCCATTTGCGCTTTGGCATACAGCGCCTGTGGCGACGTGGCCCGCAGCCATGATCTAGCCCAGGAGATTTTCATCACCGCCTGGCGCAAGCTCACCAGTTTGCGGGAGCCGGCGCGGTTCAAGGCCTGGCTTTACGGCATCGCCCGGAACCTCATCCACAACACTTTCCGGCAGAACCGGCGCAACCCGGTGGCCCTCGCAGAATCACTGGCGGACGCGCCGGAGCCGACGGCTGTCACCCACGAGCCGGATGCCCAGGCCATCAGCAAGGAGGAAGAAGCCATCCTGTGGCAGGTACTCGCGGGGTTGCCGGAGATTTACCGCGAACCGATGGTGCTGTTTTATCGCCAGAACGAATCCATCCAGCGCGTGGCAGATGTCTTGGCGATCTCCGAGGAAGCCGTGCGCCAGCGGCTTTCGCGCGGCCGCGCGCTGCTGAACGAGCGCGTGACGAAAGTAATCGAGCAGGGTCTGCGCCGCACCGGCCCGGCAGATACTTTCGCGGCGGCGGTGATCGCCGCCCTGCCGGCGCTGGCGTCCGTCACCACGACCAAGGGAACCGTCGTCGGCCTGGCGACTGCCAAAGGCGCCACCAGCCAGGCCACCGGGTTGGTGGGAATGCTCAAGAGCCTGTTCTTTTTCGCGGGTTTGGTGGCGGTGCCGGCCGCGTTGGGCAGTTACTTTGGACATAAGCTGGGGCAGGATGCTGGCGGCTCCCCGGAGCAGCGCCGGTCGGCGGCAAAATTCTGGCGAGTCTTCGGCGCCGGCTTGGTACTTTTTTTATTTCTGCCCTTGATCCTCACCTTCGCCATCACGGGTTTTTTGCACGACGAAACCCGCGCCGGTTTTTTGTCGGTCATGACCGTCTGGCTGGGACTGGCCTACCCGTTCGTGATCGGCGTCCTCATATATTGGTGCTGGCAACGGCGGCGCCAGAGGTCCGCCACCCCGGCCGGCGAGGCTGGCGCCCCGGAGGAACCCATGCGCCAGTTAGCTGAAGCCGTACCGGCGGCCACGCCCTGGAGGATTTCCAAGCGGCTGGTATTGTTCATGACTGTGGCGGCGGCCGGGCTTCTGGCCTTTTGTGCCATTGATACCGGGCGCAACGTGGTCCGCCCGTCGGCCGATCAACTTCATGAGCTGATTACTCAAAGCGCGCCTGGGGACCTGCGCGCCTCCATTTCCGTCTGCCATTACCGCTCGCTGTTTAAGGTGTACCCCGAAACCTACCGCTGGTTTCTGGTGGAAGATCGGCAGGCCGGCAAGAAGACCCTTTATTGCGCGCCGGTGGATGAAGTCAGCGTGGCCTTGCTGGCGCAAAAGGGAATTGCGTGCCCGACCTATATTGAAGGACGCGACTTTGAAGTGCTGGGCGCACCCGGTCGGTTCCTGCCTTTCCTGGCTGCGTTTGTGCTGGCCGTGGGCGCCATCTTCCTGATCAAGCGCCGGCGCAGCGCGGGACCGGTGCCGAAGCTGTTGACTCATTGAAAATGGTTTCCTTTTATCGCGGGTTGCCCGGCTTTCTTCAAAACGTCCAATTGAACCATCTAAGCGTGCCGATGGGGTTCAGATCGTATTGGCTTGATGGCCGATGATTTGGCTCCATGGCGATGCCGATGACATTTTGTTTCCAATTTCCGATGGTTACGGAAAATGGAAAACCTACCAGCCATATTCCGAAGCGGAGATCGTTGGACCGCTCAAAGCGCTGTTTGGCGAAATGTCAAAGCATTGAACATTCGATTTTTTCCGAAAGTCATTATGCGTCAGCGGCGTCAGGGCGGCGCACCACGAACCAGGGCGTTCCCGAATTTCGACGATACTGGACAGCGACGGCCGGCAGAATTATATTGCGCAAAGAGGTCGCGCCTCCGTCGCCGCCTTGGGAAAACCCAGTTTGAAAAGTTTCCGGTACATTTTAGCATCGTTCCTGCTGGCTGCCAAATTGCCGGCGCAAATCACCATTGCTCCCAGCTTGGTAATTCAGCCATCGTCGACCAATCTGGTCACGGTGACGGCCAATATTGGCAGCCGCATTTTTCCCAACGCCGTGCTGCAGATGTCAACCGACCTGATGACGACGAACTGGGTGAATGTTCAGACTAATATTTACATTGGAGCCGGCCCCATAGTTTTCACCGATGTATTGGCCACCAACGACATCGAGTTCTTTCGTTTGGAGGAGTATTAGCCCCTTTAGCAGCCGACGTGAGTCTTTGACTGATGGATTGTTTCCAAGGAAAAGCCAAAGGTCGGGAAAGCGTGTCCAGTTTGGGCTTCCCTTTTTTGGCCAAGGTTGTATGCTTTAGGAGTCGGGTTAATCAGGCAGTCAGAAATCAGGTACAGGATCATTGGAGATCTGTTTTGGTGGAATCTTTAAACAAGGCAACCTCATGAAAACATTCGCGCTACGGTCTTCCTTCGTTGTTGGGCTGTTGGTTTTGCTGGCGGAGACCAGCCCTGCCGTCTCGCCGGTCCTCACCGGCCTTACCAACCAGACGGTTTCCTATGGAGCGCCAGCCCGTCTGCGGGTTTCCGTGGCCGGCAGCACTCCGCTGACCTACCAGTGGCAGTTTAACGGCAACAACCTTTCCAAGAATGTCTTCGCCACGGTCGCCGGCAGTGGCGTTTCCGGCTTCGCCGCCGACGGAGCGAACGCGCTCACGGCCAGCCTGAGCGGCCCGATCGGCCTGGCTTTCGGGCCGGATGGTTACCTGTATTTTGTGGATAACAACCGGATCCGGAAGATTAACAGCCAGGGAAATCTGGTGACTGTGGCAGGCGGAGGAGCGGGGATCACCGACGGAATTGCGGCCACCAATGAGCTGCTGGTAAGTCCAAATTCCCTGGCCTTTGACGCCCATAGTAACCTGTTTTTAGCGGATGAAGGACCCTATTACGAAGGGCGGGTTTGCAAAGTGGATGCGCAGGGCATCTTCACCACTGCGGCAGACGAATACAGGGTGAACGGGCTGGCGACCGACCCCGCGGGCAACGTATATCTGGCGGGCAGTGACACTTACCTGGTCTGGAAGCTGGCCACCAATGGCATCGTGACGGTCGTGGCGGGCAATGGAATTGATGGCGGCTTGGGCGACGGCGGCGCCGCCACTAACGCGGAACTGGGGGGCAGCTTGAGTGTGGCGGTGGATAAATCCGGAAATCTTTTTATCGCGGACTCGGCCACGAATCGCGTCCGCAAAGTCAACACCCAGAATATCATCAGCACGTTCGCCGGCGTGGGCCATGCAGGTTTCTGGGGTGATGGGGGTGCCGCCACCAATGCCAGCATCGGAGCCATCACCGCCTTGGCGGTGGACGGTCACGGCAATCTGTATATTGCCGACCAGGGGAACGCGTGTGTGCGCCTGGTGAGCACGAACGGCACCATCAGCACCGTGGCCGGGCTCGGAGTATTCGGTTATGGAGCCGATGGCGTGCCCGCCACCGAAGCCCACTTCACACCCGTGGCACTGGCTTGTGATGCTCTGGGCAATGTGTACGTGGGGGATTCGCTCGCCACCCGGATCGGCGAAGTGCCGGTGGTGTCCGGCTGGCCCGTTTTCTTGGTGGCTTCCGCCAACTCGGCCAGCGGTGGCACCTACACGGTAACGGTGACCAACGCGAGCGGCAGCGCCAAGACCAACGCGGTGCTCACGGTAACCCAGCCGACCACCGCCTCGGCCTGGCTGCAAGCTGGCGAACTGGCCCTGGACGCCGGGGACTTGGATAACGGTTATGCGGCACTCACCCAAGCGGTGGCGCTGTCGCCCACCAACGCGGACGCGAATGCCCGGGCCTGCGTCTCGCGCTTTTTCCTCATCCCCCGGCAACCGGCGGTGAGCAACTATCTGGCAACCCGCCTGGAAACCCCCCCGGGCAAACTCTTTGCCTTCAACTATGCGCCGGACGCGAAGTTCGATACGAATGGCGCAGTCGAAATATTGGAGACGGCATTGAGTTTGGCTGAGAATCTACTGACTGGGAGCGGGCTGAATACCAACGCCAGCCTGACCACCGGGGATTTGATCGCTCTCTTTAACAACAGTATTATGCCGACCCTTCTGGCCTGCGACACCAACATGGCGCGGCTTACCAACGTCGCTTACACCGTTACCTTGACCACCAACGAGACCCATCTGGCTTATCCAATTACATTTGATCACGGTGATTTCCTTATACTCCGCTCACTCGTGCAGCTTTTTTCCGTTGGCGGCGATACGTCCCAAGCCTTCGATTTCAATCTCGATATCAATCAACTCCTAACCTCGTACGAAACCAACGGATTGACGGTGCAGAGCTTTCTATCCGATTATCCCAACTTCCTGAATGCCACGGCCAACGTGAGGCCGGAGGTGGTGGCTTCGAAGACCGCCTTGACCAACTGTATGAACTACTGCTTGCAGGCCGTTGATTTCGTGAGGAGCAACCGGCCCGCAGGTGCCATTCGCCTGTTTACGTTCTCCGGCAGCCTGACCAACGATCAGACGGAATTGAGTGATTTCTTCAATGATGTCGAGACTTCGCTGACGACGCCCGTGGCGGTGGACCGCTTCCTAAATTTGTTGGAGAGTGTCGCCGGTTCCGCGGGAATTTCGCTAACGATCTCCACCAACAATTATTTGGTTTCCATCTACTTGGGGGCGTACTTCAACTCGACCAACTCCTTGCGCTCGTTCCTGCCGGCCTTTTCGGGGAACTCTTACGTCTCCAACTCGCTGCCAGACTACACCTTCAACGGTCTCGTCCAAGGTGTCCCGGCCTGGCAGACTGAGACCCTGCTGCGAGACGAATTCGATTTTACCGCCGCCGGCATATACTCCACGAACCTGACGGACGAATACGCGGGCACTCCCGGCGGTTGGATGTTGATGTATATGTCCCTTGGTGGCCAGGGCACAATGATTGCGTTTACGACGAACGGGCAGGTATATGTTAATGCGACTGAGTCTTACACCAATGTGCCGACGACGTTTTATCAAACCTTCAATATCACCAACGTCGACTCGCTTAGCCTGGACTGGTATTTTTACACGAATGAACCAAGCGGCAACTGGTTCGATCTGTATTTGGAGGCGGCGACAACTTCCGGCTCGTTCTCGGGCAGCATGGGGGGCGCTGGTTGGAACAACGATGATGTCATTCCAAGCTGCGGTCCGGTAACCGGCTCGTTTCTTGAATTGTCGGGCCTTTACTCCGGAACTTGGACCAACCGGGCCACCGGGGCCAAAGGTCCCATGAAAGGCATTCTGGCGGACGACGGGACTTTTGGGTACGCCCTCATGACCAACGATACGGTTGTCTTCGACGGCGGCTTCGGCGTGTTTTCCGCCGCGGACGCCTTGGTTTCTATTTCCGGTTTGGGATTCCAGATGGCGAATACGCTGGTTCCCTCCGGTCAGGCCATGCACGGCACCCTGAGTCTGGCGGGAGTGAGTGAGGTGTTTTCGCTGGTGCGGACGGATTTTATCCCGCGCGACTCGCTGCCTTCCATCACGTCAGCCCCCGCGAATCAGAAGGGCGTCGTGGGTGGCAACGCCAGCTTTCATGTGACGGCGGCGGGCAGTCCACCCTTGTGTTACCAATGGTACTCCAACGGGGTGGCGATTTTCGGGGCCACCGCCACGACCCTGGCTCTAAGCGACCTCACCGCCACTGCCATTGCGGCCACTTATTCGGTTGAGGTGCACAATGTGTCCGGCGCCGCTTGGGCTACGGTTTTGCTTGAGGCCAGTTCCTCGGGCGGAGAGTGGCTGGACATAACGAATTCCGCCCGCGGTTCGCTCCAGTTCCGACTGGGCACCGTCCCCACGAACGGGTTTGTCGTTCTGGAAGCATCCACCAACCTCACGGTGTGGGCGGCGATCGCCACCAATGCCGCTGCCGGCACCGCCCTTGATTACACGCTGCCGGCAACCAACCGGCCCGCCCGGTTTTTCCGCGCGAAGTTCATCCCCTGACGGGGGCGCGTAGGCGTTACTGATTCACATGCACCACGGCGGCGGGCGGGAAGCCGTTGAAATAGGTCGAGGAGGCATGGCTGTAGGCGCCGATCTGCTCGCTGTACAGCAAGTCGCCCAATTCGAGATGGGTCGGCAGATTTTCCGCCATGGAGACCACGTCCAACGCGTCACAAGTGGGACCGAACACGGAGCAAATGGCCGTGGGTCCCTTCTTGAACGACTTGAGATGGTAATGACAGTGGTCAAAGATGACACCGGAGAAGGTGTGGTAAACACCATCGTTGATGTAATAGCAGAGTTTGCCATCGCGCACGGCCTTGCCCACGATCTTGGAAATTGCCGTGCCGGCGGTGGCGCAGAAAAAGCGGCCGGGTTCAGCCAGGATCTGCACGTCCTTGGGAAACAGCCGGTCGAGCTCGCCATTGATCACCTTGGCCAGCTCGCGGAATGGCTTCACCGTGGCATCATAGGGTGCCGGGAACCCGCCGCCAATATCCAGCAGGTTCATCTTGGTGTACCCCCGGTCGCGGGCTTCCTTGTAGATGTTGGCCGAGAGGTTGATTGCCTGGACGTAATTATCAAAATTCGTGGTCTGGCTGCCCACGTGGAAACTAATGCCCTCCACGGTGAGGCCCAGGCGGTCGGCTTCCAGGATCATGTCCACCGCTTCGCCGGGCGAGGCGCCGAATTTCGACGATAGTTCCACCATGGCGCCGGTGTTGGCCACCTTCAGCCGCAACACCAGTCCGGCTTGCGGTGCGTGTTTCTTGACCTTGCGGATCTCCTCGAAATTATCGAACGTCACCAGTGGTTTGTACTGGTTCAGCTCATGGAGCGTCTCGATGGGCTTGATGGGATTGGCGTAGATGATCTTGTCCCAGATCCAATCCTGTCTTTCCTTGGCCGGCAGGTGCTTGATGTTCTGGTAAACGTTCTCAAACTCGGGCATGGAAGCCACATCGAAACTGGCGCCCGCCTCGTAAAAGGTCTTCACGATGGCCGGATCCGAGTTGGCCTTGACCGCGTAGTAGGCCTGGATCCGCGGCAGGTACTTCTTGAACATCGCGTAATTGGCGCGAAGTTCCGCGTGGTCCACCACAAACAGCGGAGTGCCGTGTTTGAGCGCGAGTTTCTTGAGAGCGGCGGGGGTGATCATCGTTGGCTGATAAGGATGGCGGCCGGCGGCGGTTCAGGCCCAGTTGCTAACCTGGAAGTTCTTGAACTGCCAGGGGTCTTTGAGATCCAGCTTGGGATGGTTGTAGCCCTTGAACGCGTTGGTGAGGTGCTTCAGCGGGGTCCAATCCGACGGTTTGGAGATCCATTTGCCCAGATAGGGCTTGGAAATCTTCAGGATGTAATCGTGCGGCAGTTCATCCGGCACGAGCACGCCGCGGTCGGGATGTTCGATCATCCACATGGAGGCGGCGATGACGGAGATGGCCACCTGCATGGTGGTGGCGTTTTGGTGCGGGACCAGCCGGCGTGATTCCTCGATACTCAGGTCGCTGCCGACCCACCAGGAATTATACGCGTGGCCCATGAGCAGCGCGCCCAGGATGTCCGAGCCGCTGGTGATTTCGTCGTTCA
>CAYTJG010000204.1:0-11862 GCA_964437865.1 uncultured Bifidobacteriaceae bacterium
GGCGGCGATGCGGTGGAAGTCCCAGTTTTTGGTGTGTTTCTTGATGTGCTCGTCGATGGCGTCGCGGTGGTCGATGACGCCGCGGATGAGGGGTTCGGCAAAGAGGCGGGTCTCGGCCTCCTCCACGGTGGGCGGGGGCAGTTCGGTGACCTCGTTCCACTTGGCGGCGCCCTTTTCATCCTCAATGGCGGCGGCGCGCTGGGAATTCCAGAACTGGGAAAGCTCCAGTTCCAGGTTTTCCGGCGGATTCAGGTCGTGCTGAAACAAAAATTGCACCGCGCGTTCGCGCGCTTCACGTCGTTTGCCCATGAAGCCATTTTGCCGCAGAATGGCGCAGCGGGAAATGAAAAACTGCGCGGGTGGGGGCGGTTGGGCGAGGGCGGGGAGCTTTCGCGCCTTTACTTGCGGCGAAAATGGGGTAGTTATTTCTGCATGAGCGACACATATAATTATTCGGTGCCCACGGTGATTGAGCGCGACAACCGCGGCAATGACCGCGTCTGGGACTTATACTCCCGGCTGCTGGTGGACCGCATTATTTTCATCGGCACGCCCATTGACGACATTGTCTCCAATATCGTGGTGGCGCAGCTGCTGTTCATGCAGATGAGCGACCCGAAGAAGGACATACATATTTACATCAATTCGCCCGGTGGCAGCGTCACTTCCGGCCTGGCCATTTATGATACCATGCAGTATCTGACCTGCGATGTGAACACGTACTGCGTGGGGCAGGCGGCGAGCATGGGCGCGGTGCTGTTGAGCGCAGGTACCAAGGGCAAGCGGTTTGCGCTGCCCAACTCCAACATCATGATCCACCAGGTGCTCGGCGGCGCCGAGGGCCCGGCCAGCGACGTGGAAATCCGCGTCAAACACATGCTCAAGCTAAAGCAGACGTTGAACGGAATCCTGGCCAAGCATACGGGCAAGCCGGTGGAACAGGTGGAAAAGGACTGTGACCGGGACAATTTCATGTCCGCCGAGGATGCCAAGGCCTATGGGCTGGTGGACTTGGTGGTGCAGTCGCGCAAGGAGATCCCCGGAGCCGAGAAGGTATAATCCTCCGGGATCATGCGCCGGCTGCTGGCAGCACCCATTCTCCTGTTGTTGGTCGTAGAAGTCTGCGCGGGAGACGCTTTCGTGGCGCCAGGGCCGGCCGCGCTGGTGGATATCAATGCCGAATCCGGCGAAGGCCGGCTGTTCAAGGGGGCCACAGTCCCGTTCGGCATGCTCATGTGGGGGCCGAACACGGCGGCGGGGTACAGTCTCACCTGTCTGAGCGGTGCGGAAATGAACGGCGAATTTTACGACTTTGTCGCCGTGCGCCCCACCATTCGAACCGTGGCCGACGTGGCAAGCCGGCGCGATTATGGCGGCGCGGTATCCCGGGCCATCACCGGCGAACCGGGTTATTGCCGCACGAAAACTCCCGATGACGTGCGGGCGGAATTGACCGCCGCCACCCGGGCTGGCTTGGGGCGCTTTACTCCGCCGGCGGGCAAGCCCTTGAGTGTGCTGATCAATGCCACGGAGATTCGCTTGGATGCCGCGCACCAGCGCCTGCTCGGGCAGCACCAGATCGAGAGCCGGGGCGGCAGTTATACGGTTTATTTTGCGGTGGAATTCGACCGCGCGTTCGACCGTTGCGGCGTTATTCGGAACGGTCAGCCGACGGTGGCGACCAGCCCGGCCGATCAATCCTCAATTTCCGCCGGCTACGTCACGTTTGGGGCGTTGCCGGCGGGCCAATCGGTGCAGTTGCGCCTGGGCATGTCCTATGTTAGTCGTGAGAATGCCTTGGCGAACCTGCAGGCGGAAATCCCGGGATGGTCTTTCGAGGAGGTCCGCACCAAGGCCCGGCAAAGCTGGAATGAGGCGCTCTCGGCCATCGAGGTGACGGGCGGCCCGGAAGTTCAGCGGCGGCTGTTTTACACCTGCCTGTATCGGGTGTGGTTGCAGCCCAACACCTTCAGCGATGGAAACGGCCAATACTTGGGGTTTGATGGCCAGATCCACGTGGCGCGGCAGCGGCGGCAATTTGCGAATTACTCCATCTGGGACACTTACCGCACCTGGGTGGAACTGGTCGCTTGGCTGCGGCCGCGCGAGGCGGGGGAAATGATGCAGTCGCTGGTGGCCGACGCACAGGCAGGCGGCGGTGCCATGCCCCGCTGGCCGGTGGCCAACCGGGAGACCGGCACCATGGAAGAAGGCTCCGCCACGCCGCTGGTTTGTTCCGCGTATGCCTTTGGCGCCACCAATTTTGATGTGCCATCCGCCTTTGCGATCATGGACCGGACCGAGTCGGTGCCCGGCGTGCGCTGCCAGGACACGGAAGCGCATGAGGGGCTCGCGGATTTTCTGGCGCGGGGCTATGTGCCGCAAGGCGGGGGCAACCTCGCGCGCAGCGCCAGTTTCACCCTGGAGTACGCGACGGCGGCGTTTACGCTCGCCCAACTGGCCCACGCCCTCGGCCAGACCAACCGCTACGAGTTTTACCTGAAGCAGGCCTGCAATTGGACCAACCTGTACCACGCTCCGAGCGGATACCTCCACGCCCGCAAAAGGGACGGTTCGTGGTTGATCGAGGCCCACAATCCGGCCGGCGGGGCGGGCTTTACCGAAGGCAATGCGGCGCAATTTACGTGGACGGTCCGGCACGACCTGGGGGTGGTGGTGGCACGCGTGGGCGGCAAGGCAGCGGCGACGGAGCGCTTGGACGCCCTTTGCCGGCAGCTCAACGCCGGCCCGCGACAGCCCTTTCTGTGGATTGGCAACGAACCCAGTTTCAGCATTCCCTGGGCCTATGATTGGATCGGGCGGCCGGACCGCACGGATGCCATCGTGCATGCGATTCTCACCGAGGAATGGCATGAGGGCACCACGCCGGGGGCGGATGACTTGGGTGCCATGTCGGCCTGGTACGTTTGGGCGGCGCTGGGCCTGTATCCCGCCATACCAGGGGTTGCCGGCTGGACGATCAACAGCCCGCTTTTTGATTCGGTCACGATTCACCAAGCGGACGGTGGGGTACTGCACCTCGTGGCCCGGCGGTCTGGCCCGGGCGACATCTTTGTTCAGCGCGTCACCTTGGATGGCCAGCCGTGGGTGTCCACGTGGCTGCCGAAATCGGTGTTTGGCGGTGCTGGCCAGCGGCTCGAATGGGTGCTTGGTTCCGCGCCTGGCCGCGATTGGGGAACACAGCCGCAAGACGCCCCGCCTTCGTTTCCGTGATCGGCATGCTGGTGTCGGGTTGCAAACTCCCGGTGCACAAACACGCGGGTGGATTGGCTTGACGGCTGGCGTGGGGCCGGGCAGTTTCCACGAAACCTTTCCCGTGTCAGTGCCGGTGAAATGACCCCTTGAAATCGGACCCAGCCAACAACCAAGATCGCCGCGACTACTTCGCAATTTTGGCGGTGGCGTACCTGCTATTGCCCAGTCTGGTGTTTCTGCTCACTTGGTGCCGGCCGGTCATTGGCCTGCCCGTGGCAGTGGTGGTGGTGGCCGCGTTCGTCCGGTTTGGTAGGCGGGAGAGCTTCGGGCCGCCGCGTCCCGGTCTCCCGGCGGGAACCTGGGTTTTTATTTTGGCGCTGGCTTTGGTGTGGACTTGGCTGGCGGGCATCGGCGGGTTCGTCTGGCAGGCCAGCGATTATGAGAAGCACAACCTGGCGTTTCACGATCTGGTGACGCAAGCCTGGCCGGTAACCTACGCCAACGGCGGGCAAAATTATTACCTTTGCTACGGATCCGGTTATTACCTGGTGCCGGCGCTGGCCGCCCGCCTGATTTCGGCGAACGCGCTGCCGGTGGCCACTTTCGTCTGGGGATTTATGGGGGTGGCGCTTTTCTTCTACTGGGTCGCCACCTTCGGTCGCGCGGCGAAAACGACGCTGGTCATCGTGCTGCTGTTTGCCGCCACTGAAACGCTCTGGCATTTGTATCTGCATGTACTAAAGAGCCCGCATTTTGACGCCGACGGTCAGACCCTGGCGGCCAATTTTGACCATCTGGGCGTGAGTTCGGACTACAGCGACAGTTTCTCGGCGCTGCAATTCCGCCCGCAGCACGTGTTGCCGGCCTGGCTGGGAACCGCCCTGTTTTACGACTGGTTCTGGGTGCGGCGTCGCCCGCGCGGCATCGGGTTGGCTTGGGCGGCCGGCTGGCTTTGGAGTCCGTTCACGTGTCTGGGCTTGTTGCTGGTGCCACTGGCCGCCCGGCCGCGCTGGCGGTGGCGGGCTATGTGGGAACCGGTCAACGTGGGCGGCGCCATTTTGCTGGCCGTGCTCGCGGTTTACTTCCAAGGCCACGTGCCCTTGACTGAACAAGGGCCCATCTGGAAATTCACGGTGGGCCACAATTGGCTGTGGTGTTACCCGTGGTTTGTGCTGCTGGAATTGACCCCGATGCTGCTGATCTTCCTGGCAGACCAGAAGTACAATCTGCTGGGGGAATTCCGACCCTTCTTTCGGATCAGTTTTGCGTTACTGCTGTTGGTCCCGCTGTACAAAATCGGCTATTACGGCGATTTGCGGCTGCAGGTGCAGACGTCCGCGCTGTTATTGTGCGGCTTGGCGGCCAGCCGTTGTTTCACCAGTGCCGGTTTTTCCCTGCGTCGGCCCCTTTGTGCGTTGCTGGTTGCCAGCCAATTGCTGGGGGCGGTTTATCCCTTTGCCCGCTGGTGGCAGGATGCCTGGCGGGCGCGCACCGACTATTCCTTTGCCGCCACGAACAAACTCTGGGGTTACCAAAACCTGTCGGACTTCAAGCGCTTTGGGTACGACTACGCATCGCAATATTTGGGGCGCAGCAATAGCCGCGCGATGGACTGGCTGTTGCGCCGCGAGGACCCGGACGGTCGTTGAAGTGCAGGCGGCGCGTACGGCCTACCTGGGGCTGGCGTTATTGGGCGGGGGGTGCGGATGGCGGCGGAGTGCCGCCGAAGGGCGCCAGGGGTTCCAGACGATATTTTTTCAGGCCGGAAAGCTGGCCGAGGCAGCGCCATAGGAACAACGGATTATTGCGGAGATAACGCCGGGCGAGGCGGCGCGGTTCGCTGCAAAGCCGGTAGAACCATTCCATGCCGCTACGCTGCATCCAGCGGGGCGCCTGTTTGACGCGGCCGCTGTGGAAATCAAACGCCGCGCCCACGCCGATCATCAGTGTGACGTCCAGTTGCGGGAGGAATTCCGACATGAACTTCTCCTGTTTGGGCGTGCTCAGGCCCACCCAGAGAATGTCCGGCCGCGCCGCGGTGATCCGGGCCTGGAGCGCCTGCAGTTCCCCGGCGTTCAGCGGGCGAAAGGGGGGGGTATAGGTGCCGGCCACGGCCAGTTTGGGGAAGCGCTCGCGGAGTTTGGCGGCGAGCAGATCCGCCACCCCCTCGGCGCCGCCGTAGAAGAAGTGCCGGGCGCCGCTGGCCTCGCTCCAAGCGCAAACCGCCAGCATGAGGTCGGGACCGTAGACCCGGCGCATGTCCCGGTGGCCGGCGAACCGTCCGGCCCAGACCATGGGCATGCCATCGGGCGTGCAAAGGAAGGCGTGATTGAGAATTTGCTTGAAGGCGTCGTTGTCCTGAGCCTCCATGACGCCGTGGACGCCGGTAACGCAAATGTAGCCTTTGCGGCGGTCACGGATGGCGGCGGCGATGGCGGCGAGCGCGGTGGTGAGGTTCAACACACTGATGCCGACACCCAGGACGTTGACCCGATCCGTTATTTGCGATTTACGATGCACGATTTGCCGACTACGATTCCAAAATTCATGCGGCGCGTAAATCGCAATTCCCACATTTGAATGAAACTGGTTGTCTTTGCCCACACCCCGCCGCCGCATCATGGCCAAAGTTACATGGTGCAGCTCATGCTGGAAGGGTTTGGGGGGGATGCCCGCCGGCGGGCGCCAGGCGTGGCTTCGCCGTACGGCATCGAGTGTTACCACGTCAACGCGCGGTTTTCGGAGACTTTGGAGGAAGTGGGCGAATTTCGGGGCGGGAAGGTGCTGCTGATTTTCTGGTTCTGTTTGCAGGCCATCTGGCTGCGGTTCCGGCATGGGGCGCGGCACCTGTATTATGTGCCGGCGCCGGGCAAGCGGGTGGCGCTCTACCGGGATTGGCTGGTGATGCTGTTTTGCCGGCCGTTTTTCGACAGCATCATTTTGCACTGGCATGCGGCGGGGCTGGCCAAATGGCTGGAAACGGCTTCGACCAGTGTGCATCGCTCGCTGACCTATCGCCTGTACCGGCCGGTTACCCTGAGCATTGTGCTATCCCGGTACAATGTGGCCGATGCAGAGAAACTGCTGTCCCATCGGGTTTTGGTGGTGAACAACGGCATTCCGGATCCGTGCCCGGACTTCGATGCCGGGCTGCGGGCGCGGCGGTTGCAGGCATTTGCCGTCCGGCAGCAGATCCTGACCGGGAAAGGCGAATCGGGGCCGGTGACGGTGGACGTGTTGTTTCTGGCGCATTGCACGCGGGAGAAGGGCGTGTTTGCGGCCATCCAGGGGGTGTTGGCGGCGAACGAGAAACTTGCCGCCCGCGGTTTGCCGATGCGGTTGCGGTTGACGATTGCCGGTAACTTCATCAACGACGCCGAGAAGGCGGAGTATGAGCGCTGGCGGCAGGATCCGGTGGCGCGGGACACGGTGACGTATGGGGGCTTTGTCAGCGGGGAGCGGAAATCTGAATTGCTCCGCGGGGCGGGGCTGTTTCTGTTTCCCACCCGTTACCTCGGGGAGAATCAGCCGGTAAATTTGATCGAAGCGATGGCCTTTGGGGTGCCGCTGGTGACCACCCGCTGGCGCTCGTTGCCGGAGATGCTGCCACCCGGGCACATGGGCTTGGTCTCCAGCCAGAATCCGGACGAGATCGCCGAGGCGATCATCCGGGTGCTCGGGGGGAACAGCGGCGAGGACATGCGCAAGCATTTCTGCGAACACTTCACGATGGAAAGACATCTCACTGACCTGGCCAACGCCATTCGGAGCGTGGAGACGGTGCGCTGAATTCGCATTTTCCAATTTTCCAAACCGGGCAGGGGGGACTATACTCACGGCCTTGAGAATCGGTCTGCTCCAGCTCAATTCGACCATCGGCGACTTTGCGGCCAATCGCGAGAAGCTGCTGGCCGCCTACGCCGACGCCGTTCGGAACGGCGCGGAATTCATCCTGGCGCCGGAACTCTATTTGTGCGGCTATCCGCCGCGCGACCTGCTGCACCGGGATGATTTTGTGGACGCCAACCTCCGGGCGTTGGCCGAGACGGCGGCGCAGATCGGCCCGGTGCCGCTGTGCCTGGGCTACGTGGACCGAAACCCGGACCGGCCGGGGCGGGCGCTGAAAAACGCCGCCGCGGTCTTGCGCGCGGGCCGGATCGTGTGGCGGACGGCCAAGAGTTTGCTGCCCACCTATGACGTGTTTGACGAAGACCGCTACTTCGAACCGGCGGCGCAGGTGGAGCCCTTTGCGTTTGACGGGCGGAAGCTGGGCATCACGATTTGCGAGGACATTTGGAACGATGAGGATTTCTGGCCGACGCGTTTGTATCGGCGCGATCCAGTGCGGGAGTTGATTGCCCAGGGGGCTGGATTGATCCTGAATCTCTCGGCCTCGCCCTGGCATGAGGGCAAGGAGCGCACACGGTTGGAGATGTTGCGGCGGGTGGCCCGCGACGAGCAGATTGCCCTGGCGCAGGTGAACGCCATTGGCGCGAATGACGAACTGATTTTCGACGGGCACAGTGTGGTGCTCAACGGCCGGGGCGAAGTGGTGCGTCAGGGCTGGGGATTTGTGGAGCAGGTGTTGGTGGCTGAATTGGCCGTGCGCGGGGAGGGCGGGTTGGCACCGGCGGCGGGGGTGGGATTGACCGCCGCGGCTTCCGGGGTATTCCCGCCGCGCGAGGAACTGCTGTTTTCGGCCTTGTCCCTGGGCGTGCGCGATTACGTACGCAAGTGCGGCTTCAAATCGGTTCTGGTGGGTTTGTCGGGCGGCATTGACTCGGCGCTGGTGGCCGCGATTGCGGTGGACGCGGTGGGGGCGGCGAACGTGTTTGGCGTGTCCATGCCGGCGCGCTATTCGAGCGAGGGCAGCCTGACCGATGCCGGGCGATTGGCGCGTCAGTTGGGCATCCGCTGCGAAATTCTGCCGATCGAGCCGGTCTTTGAGGCGGTGGAAGCACAACTGAAGCCGGTGTTTACCGGGACCAAACCGAACGAGGCGGAGGAGAATGTGCAATCGCGGTTGCGCGGCGTCACCCTGATGGCGTTGTCCAACAAATTTGGCGGCCTGGTGCTGACGACGGGGAACAAATCGGAGATGGCGGTGGGGTATTGCACGCTGTATGGAGACATGAACGGGGCGCTGGCGCCCATTGCCGACGTGCTCAAGACCGACGTGTACAAGCTGGCGCACTGGGTCAATCGCGAGCGCGAGGTGATCCCGGCGAACTCGCTGACCAAGCCGCCGAGCGCGGAGTTGCGGCCGAATCAGACGGACCAGGATTCCCTTCCGCCCTACGATATTTTGGACGGGATCCTCGACCTTTACGTGGTGAAGAATCTGGGCAAGGCGGAGATCATTGCGCGGGGTTATGCAGCCGGCCTGGTCAACGACGTGGTCAACAAGATCAATTTCAGCGAATACAAACGGCGGCAGGCGGCGCCGGGCTTGAAGGTTTCGCCGCGGGCGTTTGGCATGGGGCGGCGCATTCCGATTGCCCAGCGGTTCCGGGTCCAGGTTTGAAATTGACGATCAGATTGAACAGTTTATGGCACAACCCGTCAATTGAGTGGTCGGATAGGATGATCCACACGAAAAAGTCATGAAGTTTTCCATTGTCACGCCCAGCTTTCGCAATTCCGACTGGCTCAAGCTGTGCATTGCGTCGGTGGCCGACCAATCGGGCGTGGAGCTGGAACACATCGTGCAGGATGCCTGTTCGGATGACGGCACGCAGGACTGGTTGCCGCAGGACCGCCGCGTGAAGGCCTTCGTGGAGAAGGATGGCGGGATGTACGATGCGGTCAATCGGGGCTATCGGCGGGCCACCGGCGATGTGCTGGCCTACCTGAACTGCGATGAGCAATACCTGCCGGGCGGGCTGGCGGCAGTGGAGCGTTTCTTTGCGGACCACCCGGAGGTGGAAGTGGTGCTGGCCGGCACCATCATCACGGACGGCCAAGGCAGGTATTTGTGCCACCGGCACTCGCTGGTTCCCTGTCTCCACCATGTCTGGTTCCGGTTCCCGATTTTGACCAGCAGCATTTTTATCCGCCGGAAAGTCATCCATGAACGGGGGCTGTATTTTGATACCCGGTGGCGGGACCTGGGTGATTTTCACTGGATGCTGGCGCTCATGCAGCAGCGGGTGCCCATGGCGGTCTGTGACACGTTTACTTCCGTGTTTGCCGACACCGGCGAAAACATGAATCTCAAGCCGAACGCCATCCGAGAGAAAGAGGAGACGACCCGGATGATTCCGGCCTGGTTGCGCCTGCTGAAGCCGCTGTGGATCTTAAGCCATCGTATTCGACGGCTGCGGGCGGGGCATTTTCGGCTCAAGCCGACGAGCTATGCGGTTTACACCAAGGAAAGCCCCGCCCAACGCGTCATCGTGGACGTGCCCCGGCCCACGGCCGTCTGGTGGAATCGTTTGTGACCGTTGGCCGGGCAAGTGCCAGACCGGGTGGCTCTGGAACCCGTGGCGGTCAGTGGAATCAAACGGAGGCCAGGCGCGAGTCAGGCGCCGGGCGGTGGCGGGCAACGAATTCTTGGATGCCTACCCAAGCCTCGTCAGCGCTGATTTTCGACAGGCATTCAGGGGTTGGGAAATGACAGTAGTCGGAGCACGGCTTGTATGGACAGGCTTTTCCCTCGATCCACTCGGCGGCCGGGTGCAGTGGCGCCCACCACTCCGGCAGCGAGGGACCGTAAAGGGTGAACGTGGGTACGCCGCAAATGGCGGCAAAATGTCCCGGGCCGGAACAATTGCCGATGAAGAGGGCGGCATCCGCCAGCAAACCATGGAGTTCCCCGACATTGCGCGGGCAAGCCGCCGTTTCACCGTGTTGGCGCCACCATTCCGTCTGGTTGGGGTCGCAGGCGATGCGCACCGGGATATTCTGGGCGCGCAATCGCCGGGCAATGGCATTGAAATTGGCCAGCGGCCAGACCCGGGCGGGCAGGCGGGCACCGGTGTGAATAAAAACGGTTGAACCCGGGGGCCGTGCAGGCGGAACGAGTTGGTCGCGGGTGGGCAGCTTAAGGCCGAGGGCGGCGGCAATGGTACGCCAGTACTCGCTGCGATGCGCCAGCGGGTCTGGCGGGGACAGTGGTTGGGTGAGGCAACGGCCACTTTGCAACCGGGGAAAGCCCAGGCGCTGGCGGGCGCCGGTGACTTGGAGCAACAAGTGATCGCGGGGGTCCCAGCGCCCGGAGACAGCGCAGTCAAATTTCCTGGCCCGCAGTTCACCAGCCAAGTGCCACATCCTGACCCAAGGCCAGCGCCAGACGGCGTATTTTGAACCAAAGCGGAAAGCCGTCCAGGGCGCCACGAATGACAGCACCTCCACTTCGGGCCACAAATAGGGACGCATTTCAGCGGCAAACGGCTTGGCGAGGAGCGTCACGTCATATTGCTGGACGGCTGCCCGGATAAAGGGGGTGGCGACGATGAGGTCTCCCAGCCCCCAGAGTTCGACAATGAGCAGCCGGGGTTTCACTTCGGCGCCGCGGTTCGGTTTCATCCGCCGACGGCTGGAAGCGGCGGGTGGGCTGGCGCGGCAGGTTGGTGGAAAGGATAGACCGTGGGTTTTGGCTGGGCTGGCACCAACGCTGACTTGCGGGTCCGGACGCCATGGTTGAAGGCCACGCTTAATCCCACCAACCCGGTGAAGCCAGCCACGTCACTTGTCATGCTGCCGGCGATAAACAGGAACATGATGCATTTGGTGATGAACAACGCCAAAATGAAATTATTGATATGCCGGAGGTCCGGGTCCCCAAAACGGTAATTTCGCCAGACCACGAAAAACCCAGCCAGCCAGAACCAGAGCCACGCCACCACTCCCCAAAGGCCGAGTGAAATCACCACGGACAAGGGGCCGTTATGAAAATCGCTGGCCAAGGCCAGGGGGTCTTCCGCGTCAATGCCATGGTGAAAAGCGCTATCGCTCGCTATGGATTCATCGTACGTTTCGGATGAAAAAGCGTAGCCCTTGCCCAGCATCAGGTATTTGGGAATCTGTGGCAGCAGCGCTGACCACATATTCAACCGCCACTGGGTGGAATCCTCGGCGTCCATGCGGGCTTCCACGGAAATATCGAGGGGCAGGAAGGCCAGGGCGCGTTGGAAGGTATAAGGCAGATGCGAAGCCAGCGGCACGAGCAGGGCGCCGCCGAGGATGCCTATCATAAGGACCACGAGCATCATGCCGGTGCGATGCAGCTTCTCCAAAAAGAAGAGGACAGCGACAATGATGGCCACCGCCAGAATGGCCGAGCGGTAGCCGCCGAGGGGGATGGCGATGGCCGCCAGCCCCAGTAATGCCGGGCGCCAGAGCTTCCCGATCAGCAGGTTGTCGCGAAGTCCGTGCCGGGCCAGCATCAAGAAAAAGATGGCTGTGCCGGCGCTAGCAATACCGCTCAAGCGAGTCTGCCCGAAGACCACGGCTGAATTCCACCCCGAGCCGACCGTGTAACTCGCTGGAGGAATGACGAGGTAGATGAATTTCAACGGGTCGGGGACGAAACTGTACATGTCGCTAACCAATGAGAAAACGCCGCCGATCAGGTAAAGTGTTATATAAAAATTGGCATATTTCTTGGGTATGGGCCGGGCGGCCACGGCAAAAAAAGCAAGAATG
>CAYTJG010000205.1:0-11830 GCA_964437865.1 uncultured Bifidobacteriaceae bacterium
ACGATGCCAAACACCGTGGCCAGGCCCAGCCCGGTTCCTTTGCCCAGTTCCTTGGTGGTAAAAAACGGTTCAAAGATGCGGGACAGGTTCTCCGGCGGGATGCCTTCGCCGGTGTCCTCGTGGCTCAGGCGGACGAACTGGCCGGGCCGGGCTTCCGCCACGCGCCGCGTGTGTTCCTCATCGAGGTTCTCGGTTTCAATGCGAATGGTCAACTGGCCGCCGCGCGGCATGGCATCGCGGGAGTTCACCGACAGATTCAGCAGGATCTGCTCGAGCATGCTGACGTCCGCCGAAACCACGGCCGGTTCGTTGCTTGGGCGGATGCGTAGCGTGATATCCTCGCCCAGCAGCCGGGCGAGCAGGTCGGTCATTTTGCCCACCACCCGGTTGAGGTCGAGCGGGCGCGGATTGAAAATCTGTTTGCGGCCGAACGCCAGCAACTGGCGGGTGAGGCCGGCCGCCCGCTCGGAGGCCTGTTTGATCTGCTGGGCCGAGACCAGGGCCTTGGCGTCGAGCTGGGCCATGGTCAACAGGGTGGCGTGGCCGAGAATGATGGTGAGAATGTTGTTGAAATCGTGGGCGATGCCGCCGGCGAGCTGGCCGATGGCCTCCATTTTTTGCGATTGCCGGAGTTGCTCCTCCAGCCGCCGGTGCGAGGTGGCGTCCCGGAACAGGCTGAGCAACAGCCGGCGCTTGCCGTCGGATTCCACATAGGAATCGGTGATCTCAAAAATGACGACGCGATTGTCGTGCATGATGCGCTCCAGTTCCAGTTTCTCGCGGATGACGCCGGTCTGGAAGCGTTCGCAGTGCTGCCGCAGCATTTCATCCCAATTCAGCTTGGGGGAATACACCACCGTCAGGGGTTTGCCCTCCAAGTGCCGGTGCGGGAGGCTCACCAAGCGGCAAAACGCCTCATTGGCGGCGATGATGGTGCCGTTTTCATCCGTGAGCCGCATGCCGTCCACGGAGTTTTCCCACACCGAGCGGAACAGGATTTCGGAGCTGCGCAGGGCCAGTTCGGAGGCGCGCCGTTCGGTGATGTCCCGCACGTGGAAGAGCAGCGCGGGCTGGCCGGCGTAATCCACCCGCACGGCCCGGATTTCCACCGGCACCACGCGTCCGCCGGCGCGCAAGCTCTCGCTTTCCACCCAGGATAGCTGGCCGGTGGCCAGCTTCTTGAATTCGGCGCGGGCCGTTTCCCGCCGGGCGGGCGGCACCAGTGACTCGATGGAATTGCAGCCCAGCAGAACTTCCCGCGCCAGGCCGTGCAACAGGCAGGCGCCGCGGTTCACATCCAGCACCCGGCCCTCCAGGTCTTCCACGAAGATGGCGTCCGGCGAATTTTCGAACAGGTCGCGGAAGCGCCGCTGGCTCTGGCGCAATTCCTCCTCCACCTGTACGCGCTGCAACGCCCCGCCGCAATGATCGGCCAGCGTCTGCAAGGTCTCCACGTCGCGCCCCGTATAGCTGTGCGCCTGCCGCCGCTGGATGAACAGCACGCCGATGACGCGGTCGCCTTTGCGGATGGGCGCGAGCATCGTGGTGCCTTCCTTGTCGCCGGTTTCTTGCGCCGTGACCAATTCCGCGCCGCGGGTGATCACCCGTTGGACCAGCGCGTTGGCGGTTTTCGGCTGGGGCGAGGCGGGGATTTCCACCCGGCGGCCCTCGACCGTGGTGATGGTCAACAACGATACCACCTCATCGCTTTCCACGGAATACAGGTCCAGCGCGAAATCATCCCAATGGAACAGCTCGTCGGCCGCTTCGCAGATGAATAGCGCTGCCTCGGCGGCGGTGGTCACCGCGCTCAAATTGTGGCTCAACTGGCTGAAAACCAGATTGCGCTGTGACACCCAGCGGCGGAACGTCACATCGGTGGCCAGCGTCAGGGCGGCCAGCTTGCCGTGGAAGGCCAGGGGCGACCAGACGACTTCCATGTCCATTTCACGCCCGCTTTTGTGGCGGTGCCGCCAGACGAGCCCCTGGGCGGTGATATCCGCGGCCGTCGTCGATTCCTGGGGCCGGTTATCCGTGACGCGCAAGTCGGACAAAGTCATCTGCAGGAATTCCTCGCGGGGGTAGCCGTAATGTTGGGTGGCGGCATCGTTCACCTCGAGAATTGCCAACGATTCCAAGTCAAACACCCACATGGGATGCGGGTTGCCCTGGAATAACAACTGGTATTGCTTTTCACTGTGGCGCAGGTCCTCTTCGGCGGTTTCCCGCCGGGTGCGCTCGGCGGCCTCCGCCACCGCCCGCCGCACCGCGGCCGGCAGCCGATCGCGCTTTTGCTTCAGGATGTAATCGGTGGCGCCGGCTTTGAGACCGTCCACGGCAGCCTGCTCGCCGATGGTCCCCGAAATGAGAATAAACGGCAGGTTGGGAAAGGTCTTGCGGACACGCTTCAGGGCTTCCAACCCGTTATAGTCGGGCAGTTTGTAATCGGCAATGACCAGGTCCCAGCGCCCTTCATCCAAGGCGTTGCAGAATTCATCCCGCGTGGCCACATTACGGACCTCCGCCGCCAGTTCTTCACTGGCAAACTGATCGCGCGCCAATATCACGTCCGCCGGGTTGTCCTCCAAGTACAGGATGCGTAGCGGCGGGCGATCGGATTGGTTCCCATTGGAATGTTCCATGGCAGCAGTCAAGCAACGGCGGTTAAACAACCAGTCCCGCTGGCAAAAGTAAAGAACGGACACAACAATTCAGCGTTGACTTTTCATCCCCATTGGCTAACTTCTCCGGCTCTTTAGCAAACATTTAACGAATTTATGCCCAATACGAAGTCAGCCGAACGCCGGATGCGCAACAGCCAACGCAAGCAGCTCCACAACAGTTCTGTGAGGTCTCGCTTGCGCCGGACCGAAAAGGAATTTCGCGCCACGGTGGCGGCCGGCAAAAAAGAGGACGCCACGAAGTTGCTGCCGGCGGTTCATTCCGCCTTTGACAAGGCGGTGAAGGTGGGGGTCATCACCCGTTCCACCGCGGACCGCAAGAAATCGCGCCTGGCGGTGGCCTTGAAGAAGTAGGCGGTTGAATCCAGCCAGTGGCGAGCGGCGTTGGTTCCCCATGCCGCTCGCTCTCTTTTTTTTGCGGGTTGGGCACCACCGGGGGCTGGGCTGTAAGGCAGGGCGATTTTTCGTCTGGGCCGACCATTGGTCCGTGATGGGACTCAACTCAGTTCTTGACCGATGCCGGCGCTGGCGCCGCCTCAGCCGAGGGAAAAAACAGGTTTGGTTTGGCCAGTCCCAACTTGGCCAGCCGGAATTGGAGGCCCACGTTCAGGCAGCCAAAGCCGTATTTGCAACTGCGCCGGAAATTGATGGATGACGCTTCCTTGAAGTATTTCGTGGGGCAGCTCACTTCGCCGATCGTAAATCCGTGCCACAAAATCTGCGCCAGCATCTGGTTGTCGAAGACAAAGTCATCGGAATTCACCGCCAGGTTGGCCTCCAGCGCCTTGAGCAAAGTCCGGGAAAAGGCGCGGTAGCCGGTGTGGTATTCGGAAAGCTTGGCGCCCAACAGCAGGTTTTCCATCGCGGTCAGCGCGCGGTTGGCCACGTATTTCCAACCGGGCATGCCGCCCTGGAGCGAGTAGCCGCCCAGAATACGGCTCGCCAGCACGCACTGATGCAGGTCGTTGGCAATGATCGAGGCCATCGCGGGGATCAGCTTGGGGGTATACTGATAATCCGGGTGCACCATGATGATGATGTCCGCCCCAGCCTCCAGGGCCAGCCGGTAACAGGTCTTCTGGTTGCCGCCATATCCCTTGTTGATTTCGTGCACGTGCACCCGTACGCCAAGCAGCGCCGACGCCACTTTCACGGTGTCATCCCGGCTGCGATCGTCCACCAGGATGATCTCGTCCACAATGCCCTGCTGCATGACCTCGTCGACCGTCATGGTGACGGTTTTGGCCGCGTTGTAGGCGGGCATGACCACGACGACTTTTTTTCCGAAGTACATGTTGTGCTTTCATGCTGCCTCAATCTGCACCCGCCGAGAAGTGAAAAAATGACCCCGGCGACCGGCTTGGCCGACGCGTCGGTTGGGTCGATCCGCCACCGGCCCACCGAATTTTGATGACAGCGGGCCGCCGGACGTGAAAAATGGAGCTTTGATTTGCCAGCCATGACCGTCACGCTTTTCATTCCCTGTTTTGTGGATGCCATGTATCCGCGCACCGGCATCAGCATGGTCGAGATTCTGGAGCGGCTCGGCCACACGGTCGTCTGCCCGGAGGAGATCGCCTGCTGCGGCCAGCCGCCCTTTAATTCCGGCTATTGGGATGAAGCCCGCGCCATCGCCACGCCCGTGTTGGAGCAGTTGCGGGACGCCGAGGCGGTGGTCATCGGTTCCGGTTCCTGCGGGGCCATGGTCAAGAACTTCTACCCGGATCTGTTTGCCGGCACGCGGCAGGCGTCCCTGGCCCGGGAGGTTTCTGCGCGCACTTGGGAATTTACCGATTTTCTGGTCAACCAACTTGGCGTCACCGAACTGGGCGCACGCTTTCCTCACAAAGTCACCTATCACGACGGCTGCCACGGCTTGCGAGAACTCGGCATCAAATCCGCCCCGCGCGTCCTGCTGGGCCAGGTGGCCGGACTGCAACTGGTGGAGATGGCGGAGGAAGTCTGCTGCGGCTTTGGCGGCACGTTTGCCGCCAAATTTCCCATGATCTCGACCGCCATGGGCGAGGTGAAATGCGCCAATGCCGCCGAAACCGGCGCGGAGTATATTGTTTCAGCGGACTCCAGTTGCCTCATGCATATTCAAGGCTTGCTGTCGCGTCAGGGCAGCCCGCTCAAGACCATTCACCTCGCCGAGGTGCTGAATCACCAATGATCCGGGCACGTGGATCGCCCGCAGCCGGCCGTTGAAAAATCCGTGCCGGCTCCCTTGGCTCCGGTTATAATCCCCCCCATGAAGACTCGCGTTCGTTTTGCGCCCTCGCCCACCGGTTATCTCCATATCGGCGGGGCGCGCACGGCATTGTTCAACTGGCTTTACGCCCGGCACACAGGCGGCACCTTTGTGCTGCGCATTGAGGATACCGATGCGGCCCGCAATACCCAGGAGGCGGTCAACGTCATCTTGGAAGGTCTGCGCTGGCTCGGGCTGGATTGGGATGAAGGCCCGCTGACGCCGGACGCCACCGGTCCGTGCAAGGGCGATCGCGGCCCCTATTTTCAATCCCAGCGGAAGGAAAATTACCGGCGCCGCGTGGAAGCGCTGATGTCCCGCGGACTGGCCTACGAACAGGACGGCGCCATCAAGTTCAAGATGCAGCGCGCGCCGATCCTCATTCACGATCTGGTAGTGGGCGACGTGCTCCGCAAGCTGACCGACCGCGAGGAGGTGGATCCTGATTTTGTGATCGTCCGCAGCGATGGCGAGCCGGTGTTTCATCTGGTCAACGTGATTGATGATTTGGAGATGGGCATCACGCATGTCATCCGCGGCGAAGACCATTTGAGCAACACCGCCAAGCACATTGCGCTTTTTCACGCGTTTGGCGTGGAGCCGCCCAAGTACGCCCATATTCCGCTCATCCTCAATGGCGACGGCAGCAAGATGAGCAAACGCGACCGCGGGGCGTCCCTCTCCTCGTATGAGTCCGATGGCTTTCTGGCCGAAGCGGTGGACAATTACCTGTGCCTGCTCGGCTGGTCGCCCAAGGAGAACATGGAGAAGATGTCGCTGGCCCAAGTGGTGGAACGCTTCGATCTGCCGCAGATTCTGCGCCACAACGCCCGGTTCGATTTTGAAAAGCTGGTCTGGCTGCAAGGCGAGTACTGCCGGGAGCTGCCGGACGAGCGCTTCTACGAGTTGGCCGTACACGCCCTGGCCAAGGCCGGGGTGGACACCAATAAGTTTGCGGTGCATTACGTCAAGGCCGCACTCGACACCTGCAAGGGTAAGATCAAGACCTTCTCCGAGCTGGCTGGGTACGGCGGCTTTTACTTCAAGGACGATTTCGCGTACGAGGCGGAGGCGGCCAAGAAAAGCTTCGTGCCCGAGAACAAACCGCGCGTCGAGAAGCTCCGGGGTGCTTTTGCCCAACTGGGGAAATTTGACGCCGCCGCCGTCGAAACCGCGCTGAAGGCCACCGCCGCCGAATTGGGCGTCAAGGTGGGCGTCCTGGTTCACCCCGTGCGCCTGGCCTGCACCGGTAATCCCAACGGCCCCAGCTTGTATCATTTGCTGGAGGTGATCGGGAAGGAGAAGGCTCTGGCCCGGATCGATAAGGCGCTGGCCTTGGCCGCCTTTGGCGGCGGCCAGTAAGGCGTCGGCGGGCAGCCCTGATATACGCGACGGCAGTGGGTGCTTCCACTGCCGTCTTTCTGTAAATCTCTTTGCCCGAACCGCGGAGGCCTACGCCACCGAGACGAGATTGGTGACGTGGACCGGCGCTTCGCCGAATTGGATCAGCACGCGATTCACCACGTTTTCGACGGACAACCCGTATTTGGCCCGCAGTTCGTCCTGGGTCGAGGCGTGCTCGATGAACTGGTCGGGCCAGCCGATGCGGATGACGGGCGTCGTGACGTTGCGCTCGTTGAAGAGCTCCAAAACGGCCGAGCCATACCCGCCCATGAGGACATGGTCCTCGAGGGTGATGACGAGGTCGGCTTCATGTCCGTAGGTCTCGTGCGCGGGCGCGTCCAGCGGCTTGGTGAAACGGGGGTTGATGACCGCACAATCAAAACCGGCCGCCACGAGCTGGCTGGCGGCTTTGCGGGCGATGGTGTTCATGGGGCCCAGGCCGAACAGCGCCACCTTGCGTTTCTTGTTATTGCTGAAGGATTGCACGATCTGTGCCCGGCCGACCGGAATGAGCTCCGGCTCCGGCTTAACAGGCACGCCTTCGCCCGCGCCGCGCGGGTAACGGATGAAGGCCGGATGGTTCAGCGTGGTGGCCGTGAGCATCATATCCGCCAGTTCATCCTCGTTGGCTGGCGCCATGGCCACGACGTTGGGCAGACAGCGCAGGTAGGCGATGTCAAACAGGCCGTGGTGGGTGGGGCCGTCGTTGGCGGAAAGGCCGGCGCGGTCCATGCAAAAGACGACCGGCAAGTCCTGGAGGCAGACGTCGTGATGAATGCAATCGTAGGCGCGCTGGAGGAAGGTGGAATAGATCGCCACGACCGGCCGATAGCCCATGGTGGCCATGCCGGCGGCGAAGATAACCGCGTGCTCCTCGGCAATGCCCACGTCGATGTAGCGGTCCGGCATGGCCTTCTCCAACAGCTTCATGCCGGTGCCGGTGGGCATGGCGGCGGTGATGCCCACGATGTTGGTATGCTGCCGGCAGAGCTTGATCATGGTCTGGCCCATGATGTCTTGGTAGGCCGGCGGCGTGCCTGGCTTCACGGCCGGGGTTTCGCCCGTCTGCGCGTTGTAAGGTCCCAGCCCGTGAAATTTCTCCGGCTGCTTGAGGGCCGCGTCGAAGCCCTTGCCCTTTTGCGTCAGGATATGGATGACGATCGGGTGATCGCACTGTTTGGCGAATTCCAGCGTGTTGATGAGCAGCTGCAGGTTGTGCCCGTCAATCGGGCCCAGGTAGCGGACGCCCATTTCCTCGAAGAATACCGGGGAGCCGTAGCCGCCGCGGCCGTCGGCTTCCAGCCGGCCGGTGGGCTGCAGGCCCACGTTGGTCAACGCGCCCTTGAAGCCGCCCTCGGCGCGGTGCGCCAGCTTGAGGGCGAGGTCGCCCTTGGGCAGGCGGCGCACAAAGTTTTCAAAATCCTTGGCGATCTGGTTGTAGCGCGGATTGGTGATCAGCTTGTTGAGGTAGCCGGAAATGGCCCCCACGTTTTTGGCGATGCTCCACTCGTTGTCGTTCAGGATGCCGATGAATTTCTTGGTGGTTTGGGCGATGTTATTCATCGCCTCGAACGAGATGCCGTTGGTCAGGGCGGCATCGCCGAAGATGCACACCACGTTTTCGTTGGTGCCGCGCTTGTCGCGGGCGGCCGCCATGCCCAGCGCCGCCGAGAGCGCCGTGCCGGCATGCCCGGCGCCGAACGCATCGTGATCGCTCTCGGTACGCAGCGCGAAGCCGTTCAGGCCGCCGGTCTGCCGGATGGTGCGAAACCGGTTCTTGCGCCCGGTCAGCAGCTTGTGGACATAGACCTGGTGGCTCACGTCCCAGACAAATTTGTCCTTGGGCGTGGTAAAGACTTTGTGGAGGGCGATGGTGAGTTCCACCACGCCCAGGTTGGGGCCGAGGTGGCCGCCGCCCTTGGCGAGGCCCTGGATCAGTTCCGTGCGGATTTCGCCGGCCAGTTCCTGCAATTGCGGCACCGTGAGCTTTTTGACGTGCTCGGGCGCGTCCACCATGTCCAGATAACGACTCATAAATTCATCTCGGCGGCAAAACCAGGCCACCGGCAGTAAAGCTTCGGATTGGCAGCACGCGCCTGCGCGACGGCCAGGGCGTCATTCTTCCACCTCGGCGGCGAGGGGCTTTAACTTCAGTTCGCCGGCGGCAGTCTGCTCGAGCTGCTGAATCTTCAATTCGGCTTCGGCCAGCTTATCCTGGCAGATTTTCACCAGCCGGGCGCCTTCCTCGTATTTCGCCAGCAGGGTTTCCAACGGCAGATCGTCCGCCTCCATTGCCTCCACCACGGACTCCAGTTTTTGCAGCGCCTCTTCAAACGGCGGGTTGGTGGCGGGGCTGTTGGCACCCGCGCTTTTCGCATGGTTAGGCACGGTTGGATTTTAACAAATTTGTCACCTTCGTCCAGCGCACATTATGGGCCGGGCCGGCTGCCGGCGCCCGGCGGTCCCGGCTGGCGGACGCCTGCCCGGTCAGCACCACCGGCGGCGGGGTGAATCCAGGCTCAAGGATTCCCTGCTTTTTGCCAGAATTCCCGCGGCAGGTCAACGGTAATTAATTTGGTTTAACCACCGCTTCGGTCCGGCTAATCAACTCGCCCCGGGCCAGGCGGGTTTTCAGCGGCTGGCCGGCCGCTACTTCCGCGGCGTCGCGCAGCACGCGGCCGCTGGCGGCGTCGGTGGTGATGGAATAGCCGCGGGCCAGCACCTGTTCCGGTCCGAGGGCGCGCAGCCGCTTCTCAAGTTGGTGCAGGGCCGCCTGCCGCAGTTGCCATCGCTGCGCAGGCCGCACGCGCAGGAATCGTCCGGTGAGGTTGTGCAGGACCAGCTCGCGCGCCTGGGTGGCGTGCTTCAGGCTGCGCCACAGGCTGGCCTGCAGGTCGTCCAGTCGCTGGAAGGAATCGTCCAAGCGCCGCCGCGGGTGCAGCCGGGCCACCCGGCCGGTCAGCGAAGCGAGGCGCTCGGTTTCGCGGTCCACCTTGCGGCGCACGAGCTGCCGCAGCCGGCGCGGGGCGTCCGCCACCCATTCGCGGCTGGCGTGCACGCCCTCGGTGATGATTTCCGCCGCCGCGCTGGGCGTGGCCGCGCGGAGATCGGCCACGAAATCGGCGATGCTGAAATCGATCTCATGTCCGACCGCCGAAACCACCGGGATGGCCGAGTGGAAGATGGCCCGCGCCACCACTTCCTCGTTGAAAGCCCACAGGTCCTCCAGGGAGCCGCCGCCGCGCGTCAGCAGGATCAGGTCCAAGGGCAGCGCCGGGTTTTGCGCCCCGAATTCATTGAGTAATTGGAGGGCGGCCGCGATTTCGGCCGCGGCGCCTTCCCCCTGCACGCGGCAGGGAACCAGGATGATTTCCAGGGCCGGATTCCGGCGTTGGACCACATGGAACACGTCGCGGATGGCCGCGCCGGTGGGCGACGTCACCAAGCCGATGCGCTGGGGGCAGCGGGGCAGGGGACGCTTTCGTTCCGGCGCGAAGAGGCCTTCGGCGGCCAGCTTTTGTTTCAGCTTTTCAAACGCCGCCTGCAGCGCGCCCACGCCCTGCAATTCCACGGCGCGCACAATGAGCTGATACTGTCCGCGCGCCTCGTAAACGGTCACTTCGCCTTGCAGCAAAACCTTCTGGCCGTCGGCCAGCAACTGGCGCTGGGCGGCGGTCGTGCCGCGAAAGAGCACGCAGCTCAACTGCGCCGCCGCGTCCTTGAGCGTGAAATACATGTGCCCCGAGCTTTGCGCCCGCAGGTTCGTGATCTCGCCGCTCACCCAGACGGAGCCCACCTGCCGTTCCAGCAGCCGCTTGACTTCGGACGTGAGTTCCCAGACGGTCAGCACCTTGCGTGTTTCCGCGGGCGGAAACAGGTCGCCGAAGTCCCACTGTGATTTGGCGGGTTTGCTCATGCCTGGTCATTTTAGGGGAAGCCCCGCCGCTGTCGCGTCCTTTTTTGTGCTTTCACGAAATGGCCGCGCGCATGGCCGCAAACAGGTCCTTGCCGGATGCCTGCGGCACGGGCGTTTTCGATTTGGGGTCGGAATACTCGACCAGCTCCTCGGGCAATTCCTTGAGAAAGGGCGAGGGCTGGCAGGGCAGCAGTTGGCCGTATTTCTTGCGGCCGCCGCAATGGCTGATCGTGAGCGTCTGCATGGCGCGCGTCACCGCCACGTAGAACAGCCGGCGTTCCTCGTCGAGCGTGCCTTCGGTCTTGGACCGCATATGCGGCAGCAGGCCATCCTCGAGCCCCACGATGAACACGTGCGGGAACTCCAGCCCCTTGCAGGAGTGCATGGTGATCAGGGTCACCGCGTCGCTGGTGTTCTCCTTATCGTCTTCCCGGTCGCTATCCAGCGTCACGTTTTCGAGAAAATTCTGGAGCCGTTCGCCGGGGGCATTGCCCACGCCATCCAGGCCGCTCATCACTTCGCGCAAGCTGCGGAGGCGCGCCTCGGACACGTCCGGGTCCTTGTCCAGCCGTTTCAATTCGGCGAAATAGCCGATTTCATCCAGGAAATTATTGGCCCATTGCTGGAGCAGCAACGGCTCGGCTGCCGGGGCGGCGCCGGCGGCGCCGGGCTCCAAGATGGGCCCGCGCACCCGCTCCACGAACGCCACAAACGCCTCGATGCTCTCCCGCGTGCTCTTCTGAAAGGTGATGGTCACCAGCGGATTCTTCATCACGGCAAACACGCTGCACTTTCGCTCATGGCTGGCGCCCAGCAGGCGTTCCATGGTCAAATCGCTCAGCCCGCGCGCCGGCACATTGGCAATGCGCAACAGGCTGATGTCATCGTGCGGGTTCACGAACATCTTGAGATACGCCAGGAAATCCTTGATTTCGCGCCGGTCAAAAAAGCTCTGGCCACCGATCAAATGATATCGCACGCCGGCGGTGCGCAACGCCGTCTCCAGCGGCCGCGATTGCTGGTTGGTGCGGAAGAGGATCGCGCAATCCTTCCACGGGATCTGGTGGGCGATGCGTTTGAACTCGATCTGGCCCACCACCTCGCGCGCCTCATCCTCATCCTGGTTGTAGGTCTGCAGCTTGATCTTGGCGCCGGCGCCCTTGCCCGACCACAGCGTCTTGCCGCGGCGGCGCACGTTGTGTTTGATGATGGCGTTGGCGGCGTTGAGAATGGTCGTGGTGCTGCGGTAGTTCTGCTCCAGCTTGATGATCTTGACCTCGGGAAAATGCTCCTCCAGGTTCAGCAGGTTGGCGATCTCCGCGCCGCGCCAGCCGTAAATGCTCTGGTCGTCGTCGCCGACCACGCAAAGATTCTTGTGCTCCTGCGTCAGCGCGTGAACCAGCTCGAACTGCGCGGCGTTCGTATCTTGATATTCGTCCACCATGACGAATTGATATTTCGCGCGGCACGCGGCGAGCGCGGCGGGATGTTCGCGGAAGAGCCGCAGCGTGAGCAGAATCAAATCGTCGAAGTCCACGGCGTTGCAGGCGTGCAGCGCGGATTCGTAGCGCTTGGCGA
>CAYTJG010000206.1:0-11785 GCA_964437865.1 uncultured Bifidobacteriaceae bacterium
AAATCCGCGGGGCAAAAGTACTCGGTGGCGCCGGCGGTGTACTTGTTCCGGTAATCGTAGCTGCCGACTTTGGGCCGCACTTCGACCACCGGCAGCACTTGGCTGCCCAAAATCCCCACGGTGGCCTCGCGCCCCGTGATTTTCTCCTCCGCCAGCACTTCCGAATCATACTTCAGCGCCTCGGCCACGGCCCGGGGCCAGTCCTCGACGCTATTCACAAATTGCAAACCCACGCTGGAACCCTGGCGAACCGGTTTCACCACGAGCGGGGCCGAAAGGTTGTGCGGCCACGGCGCGCCGCCCTGTTTCACCACGGCGAACCGGGCCGTGGGCACACCGCGTTCCAGGCAGCGCAGCTTGGTCTGCACCTTGTCAAACGCCACGCGGCTGGCCTCCGCGCCGCAACCGGTGTAGGACACGCCCAACCGGTCCAGCTGCTGCTGCACCGTGCCGTCCTCGCCGTAGGTGCCGTGCAGCGCCAGAAAAACCAGATCGGTCCCGGCCGGCAAAGTCCACACGGGCGTCCGGGGATCCAGCTCCGTCACTTCGTGCCCCAGCGAACGCAGCGCTTTCGCCGCCGCCGCGCCCGTCCGCAAAGAAACTTCGCGTTCCGCGCTCGGTCCACCGAGCATCACCGTAATGTTCAATTTTCGTTTCATTTCTTCCTCGCAAATCGTTCCAAGGACACCGCGGTGCGGGGAAACGCCCGCAAAATCCGCCGGTCCGGCGTCACCAGCGGCACGCCCAAGTCTTCCGCCAGCACCACGTACTCACAGTCCAGGGCCGAGCATTTCGACCGCGCCGCCAGGGCCAGCACCGGCTCCGAGGCCACCCGGTATTCGCGACCGGCCAGCACTTCCTCGGCTGCCTGCAGCGCCAGCAGGGCCGACTCCAGATTCAGTCGACCGAGCCGCAGGTACGCCGCCAACACATTGCGAAATTCCGACCGCCACAACAGCGGCGCCGCCCACACCGCATCCGTGGCACACACGGCATCGGCCAGTGCCGACCGCTCGTTGCGCACCGTAAAACAGGCGATCAAGGCGGCATCAGCGACGATCACGGCCTTGGCGCAAAAGACGGTTGAGTTCCGACGACCTCGCCTTGAGCGGCATCGCCGCCCGCGCCGCCCGCGCCCGGGCGATCATCTCCAGCGCGTTCACCGGGGTGCTGCACACGCTCGCCTCCAGCACCGCGATGGCTTCCGTGTTCAAGCTGCGCCCATGCGTGGCCGCCCGCTTCTTCAGCGCCTGATGCGCTGCCTTGGACAGGCCCTTGATGGTGATCGTGATCATGGCGCAACCATAACGCAACCATTTTGGAAGTCAATTTCTTAACGGCCCCGCCCGACCGGCCTATTCGCCGATGATCTCGACCTCCGGGTGGAGTTCGATGCCCCGTTCCGCCCGCGCCCGGGCCTGCAGGAAATCAATCAATCCCAGCACGTCCGCCGCCGTGGCCCGGCCGTCGTTCACCAGGAAATTGCCGTGCTCCTGCGACACCCGCGCGCCGCCCACCCGGCTCCCCTTGAGTCCCAGTTCGTCAATCAGCCGGCCGGCTGGAATGGTCGCCGGATTCTTGAACATGCAGCCGGCACTGGCCGCCGCCGGCTGGGTGCGCCAGCGTTGTTGACTATAGGCGCTCATCCGCTGCGCAATGGATTCCACGGAATCGGGCTGCCCCCGCAGCACCGCCCCGAGCGCCACCAGCGTCTTCAAGGTGGCACAGGCGCGATACGCCACCGCCAGTTCCCCGGCCGGCAATTCCCGCACCGCCCCGTCATAGGCCATCACGCGCACCGATTCCACGACCTCAAAGGTGGCGCCGCCCATGGCGCCGGCATTCATCCGCAGCGCCCCGCCCAGGCTGCCGGGAATGCCTTCCAGAAACTCCAAGCCGGATACCCCACCCCGACGCGCCTCCACCGCCACCTGCTTCAAGCGCGCCCCGGCCCCGCAATGCAATCGGATGCCGTCCAAACGGATCCGGCTAAACTCCGGCTGCGACAAACAAATGACCACGCCGCGAAAACCGCCATCCCGGACGAGCAGGTTCGAGCCGCGGCCGAGGACGAAAAACGTCACCCCGTGCGCTTGGCAAAACTTCAATACCGCTGCCAAATCGCGCTCCTCGGCGGGCTCCACATAGAAGTCCGCCGGCCCGCCCACCCGCAGGGTGGTATGGCGCGCCATCGGTTCATCACGGCGAATGACGGAGGCGGACGAAACACATCCGGCAAGCTCATCGGCAATGGCAGTGGGGGCAAACATGGTCAGACAGCGGAAAGTTTTTTGGGATTCACCCGGCGCGCCCCCGGAACGTCAGGGGACGCGGCCCGCACCGGGGCGGACGTGCCGGACCGCCCGGCAATACAAGCGGCGATTTTTTCGGCGGCCTGCGGCGCCTGCCAGTTTCCCAGCGCAGCCTGGATGGCGGTGCGGGCGGCCGAGTCTTCGACCAGTTCCATCAACCGGGCGGCCAATTGCTCCGGCGTGGAATCCTTCTGTTCCAGGCCGCGGGCGGCGCCAGCCCTGATGTAGGCCTGCGCGTTGAACCATTGATGATTATCCGCCGCCGCCGGAAACGGCACCAGCAAGGCGGGCAACCGCACGGCGGCCAGTTCCGCCAGCGAAGAGGCCCCGGCGCGACTCACCGCGGCCGTGGCCACCCCCAGCGCCAAATCCATCTCGGCCATGAACGGTTTGACCACCGCCGTGAGGTTTCGCGCGGCGTAGGCCGCCTTCACTTTTTCAAAATCATGGGCTCCCGTCAGATGCAACCACTGCCAGTTCTTGGCCGCCAGCAGCGGCAGCGCCGAGAGCACCATGGCATTCAAGCCGCTCGCTCCCTGGCTTCCCCCCACCACCAGCACAATCGGTCGGTCCGCCGCCAATCCAAGCCGCGCGGCGGCCGCCCGGTAAGCTTCGCCGCTCAGGCTCAAAAAACGGGATCGGACCGGCGTTCCCGTCGCGGTCACCTGGCGGGCTTTAAGCCGCGCCGCCGTCTCCGGAAAACCCACAAACGCCTCGTCCACCCAGCGCGCCAGGAATCGGTTGGCCTTGCCGGGAATGGTGTTGGACTCATGCAGATAGGTTTTTGCGCCCACCGCCTTGCCGGCGAAAATAGGCGGCGCGCTGGTAAACCCGCCCATGGCCAGCACCGCCTGCGGCCGACGCCGCCGAAACGCTCGCCGCGCCGCCAGCAGAGATTTGACGAAGCTGGCGGCAAAAGAAAAGTAATTGCGGTTCTGCAAACCCACGGCCGGCAGCGTATGGATTTCCATGCCGGTCACTGATTTCACCGCCTGCTGGTCAACGTCCTTGGGCGAGATCAGCAGCGCCACCTCGCAACCAAGCCGCCGCAACTCCCCGGCCACGGCGAGGCCGGGAAAAAGGTGTCCGCCCGTTCCGCCGCAGGCAATGGCGACCAGCGGAGGGTTGTGGGGATTTGGATTCATGATGCCTTGGCGGCAAAAGGATTGGGCGGGTCGTCGCTGACAATGTCCGAGGCGGCAATTTTCAGGGGTGCCGCCTGGCGGGCGACGCTGAGTAAGATGCCCACGGCTGTAAGCATGGCCATCAGATTCGAGCCGCCATAACTGATGAACGGCAGCGGCAGGCCTTTGTTCGGCAGCGCGCTGGTGACCACCCCGATGTTGATGGCGGCCTGCAACGCGATCAACAGGGTGATCCCCCCGGCAAGCAACGTGCCGAACCGGTCCCGCGCGTGCAGGGCGATATACAATCCGCAGCAGGCGATGACCACGAACGCCAGCGCCACCAGCAACGTGGCGACCAGGCCAAGTTCCTCGCCAATAATGGAAAAAATGAAATCCGTATGGTGTTCCGGCACGAACCCCAGCTTTTGCCGGCCGTTGCCCAAGCCCAAGCCGGTCCAACCGCCTGACCCCAGCGCGATCATGGCTTGGTACGCCTGATAGCCCGCACCTTCCTTCGTTTGCTCCAGGTCCAGCCAGCTAAAAATCCGTTTCATGCGCATGGGATCGTGCAAAATGGAAACCACCAAACCAGCGATGGCCAGCAGCACCGGCGGCACGATGAACTTCCATTGTACACCGGCCAGCAGCAGGATTGATCCGCTCACCGCCGCCAACAAAATGGTCGTGCCGCGGTCGGGCTCGATGAAGATCAGGCCCAGCATGACCGCCATGATGACCAGCGGCACGGCGATGCCCCAGATAAAGGTCTGCATCCGCCGCTGAAACCGGTCGCCGTACCAGGCGAGGGCGAGAATGAGTGCCAGCTTGCCCAATTCGGAGGGCTGCAGGCGAACTCCGCCCGGCAGGATAAACCAGCGATGCGCCCCGTTGGTCAGCTTGATCCACCGCTCGGGCAGATGGGGCAGATGCGGAAACGGATAGACCAAAGCCAGCAGCAGCACGGACAGCAGGAACATGCCCCAGACCACCGGCGGGCGCTTGAACCATTGGTAGTTCAGGGAAACCGCGGCCACACAGGCGATGAAACCAAACCCACACCAAACCAGTTGCATCATCAAATAGTGCGCCCCCACTTGCTGATGATGCACTTCATCGGTCATCGTCGCGCTGTAAAGCATCACCAGCCCCAAGGCAAGGAGGCTGGCGACGCAAAAGGCCAGCGTGGTGACAGCGGCTTTCATTTCAATCGTTCAAAACTTTTAAGACTGTTCCAAACCGTCAAAATGTCAGCGCCGCTCTCGGCCACGGATCAATGACCGGTTGTCGGAGCCGGCGTAGGCACGGTCGGCGCCGGCGTGGGCGCCGACATGGGTGTGGCCGACGCATCAGGCGTCGCCGGAGCGGGAGCCGCGGCTGCCGCTTCGGCCTTCGCCGGAATCGTCAGCTTCTGTCCCACCTTGAGGTGATCGGTCGTGAGACCGTTCGCGGCGCGGAGCGCTTTCACACTCACGCCGTTCCGTTTGGCAATCTTGGTCAACGTGTCGCCCGACTTCACGGTGTAGGCAGCGCCGGTGCCAGCAGCAGCACCAACCTCAGGCGCGGCCGCAGCCACCGCCGAACCGCCCGTCGTCGCATCCGCGGCCTTGCCGGGGATGGTCAGCTTTTGCTTGACCTTGAGTTTCTTGGGATCCACGCCCGGATTGGCCGCCTTCAGCGCCTTGAGCGTCACCCCATTGGCTTTGGCGATCTTCGCGAGCGTATCGCCCGGCGCCACCACATATTCCGCACCGGCGACTGGCTCAGTCACGGCAGGCGTCGGCGTGGGCGTAGGCGTGGCCAACGGCGTCGGCGTGGACGGAATCGGAGCCGGCGCGACGGCCGGGGCCGGGTTGCTCGGGGTATAGACCACCGCGTTGGAGGACAGGTCCGGCGGCGGGTTGCTACTGGTCATGGCCGACGAATTCGTATCCGCAGGCGGCACCGGATTGTCCTGGGGTTGGTCGCGCTTGCAGCCCTGGATCAACATCACCACCAAGCCGGTAACGCTGACGGCAACCGCGCAGCCGACGGCGATCTTCAGCCGCGAGCGGCGCATGCTTTGTTGTTCAAGCAGCGAGCCCTTCGGAACAAACGGATTCGGATTATTCATAAATATTTTTGGCGCAACAGCGTCCTGGTTCGAGGCAATGTTTCAGTTTGAGTTGTGCGCGGCGGAACCTTCCCTCGAAAAATTTCGCAACGCGTTAAATCTGTCAAATGTGCTTTAAAATGCTGACCAATAGCCGGTCGTTGAACATAGTTCGGGAAAACGGACCAAGGCCGGTCGCGGCAAGGCCAACCGGCCGAAAGGAAAATACCACTCTCGCTGGCCGGCGTATGCCTTGCCGTCGTCACCTCTATTGTTAACAACCGGGAGGCCTTTGTGCAAGCAGCAAAGCATGGTTTCTCAATGGTTCTCAGGCGTTTCATCGTCGTCCGCTCACCGCAATTTCAAAGTCGCTAGTGCCACCACGGCACACAACACACACAGAATGAAGAACCGCATGACCACCTGGGATTCATGCCAGCCCTTTTTCTCAAAATGGTGGTGCAACGGCGCCATCAGAAAAATCCGCTGCCCCGTGCCCGTCCGCAGCCGGGTGTACTTGAACCAACCGGTCTGCAAAATCACCGAGACGGCCTCCATCACAAACACCCCGCCGGCAATGACCAGCACCAGGGGCTGATGGATCAGCACCGCCACCATGCCAAACGCCCCGCCCAAGGCGAGGGATCCCGTGTCGCCCATGAACACCTGCGCCGGATGGCAGTTGAACCACAGAAACCCCAAACCCGCCCCCAGCAACGCCGCGCAGAACACCGTCAGTTCGCCCGCCCCGGCCACATAGGGAATCTCCAGATAGGTGGCGGCCTTGAAGTTGCCCGCCAAATAAGTGAAGATCAAAAACACGAAGCCCACGATCAAGGTGCAGCCAATGGCCAGCCCATCGAGCCCATCCGTCAGGTTCACCGCATTCGAACTGCCCACGATCGTACACACCACGATCACCAGGCCGGCCAGGGCACCCACGTGGATTGGATATTTATAAAACGGCACCAGCAGGCTGGAAACCAGGTTGCAGGTCCAAACGCTCCGGGTACCCAGCAGATGCAATTCACTCCGGGCCGGCAGATACCACAGATACAGCCCCGCAAACGCCGCCAGCGCAAACTGGATGATCAATTTCACGCGCGGCGGCGTGCCGCCGCCGGACTGTTTCAGGATCTTGGCATAGTCGTCGTAGAATCCCAGTCCCGCCAGCACGCAAACCGACAACATGGTCAATTCCACTTGGGCATTCCAATTGGCCCACAGCATGGTCGACAACAGCAGGGCGATGACAATCAGGATGCCGCCCATGGTGGGCGTGCCCTTCTTGTTAACGCGCAAATTGGCCAGCCCCGCCTCCTCGGCCTTGTCCGCGTATTCCTGACCGATCTTCAAATCCTTGAGCCAGCGGATGATCCGGGGTCCCAGCCACCAACTCAGGAAGAGCGAGGTGATGGCGGCGCCGGCACTGCGCACCGTGATGTAGTGAAACAGCCGCAAAAATGACAATTGCGACTGCCACTCGGTACCGTGGGACCAATCCAGGATTTTCTGGCTCAAATAGTCGAGCATGATTACTTCGTTGCCTTCAAACTTTCCGTGATTCGTTCCAGCCGGGAGGACCGCGACGCCTTCAACAGCACCACGTCGCCCGGCTTCAAGAAATTCTTCACCGCCCGCACGGCGGCTTCCACATCGGTCAGCTCGATCACCCGGGTCAGCCCGGCATCGCGCGCCGCCCGGGCGATGAACGCGGCATTGGCCCCGACCGCGAACAACTGGCCGATTTTCAATTCCGCCGCGCGCCGGCCAATCTCTTCATGGGCGGCCGCCGCGGCGGCGCCCAATTCCGCCATGTCGCCCAACACGGCCACGCGCCGCCCTTGCAGCGGCAGTTCACAAAGTGTGTCCAGCGCCGCCCGCATCGAATCCGCATTCGCGTTGTAGCAATCATCCAGCACCCGCACGCCGCCCGCTTCCCAAAACTGCATCCGCCGCTTCGGCGGCTGGCATTCGGCCAGGCCGCGCTGGATTTCAGCGCGGCCCAGACCGTGTTCCTCGCCGGACCCGACTGCCAGCAGTGCATTCACCACTTGGTGCCGTCCGAGCAAATTGACCCGGTACTCGCCGCTGAACTCCGCCTTGGGGGCCGTCACGTGGAACGTCACCCCGTTTTTGTCCAGCCGAACCTTCCCGGCGCGCCAGTCGTTCTTGGCGCCAAAGCCCACCCGCACCACTTTCGCGCGGGCACGGGCCACCAGGGCGTCCGCCCAAGGGCAGTCGCCGTTGATAAACAAAACCCCCTCCGCCGGCAGCAACTCGGCCAGCCAGCCCTCCTCCTGCGCCACCCCCGCCACGTCGCCAAAAAATTCCAGATGCTCCCGGCCAATGGTGGTGATGAGGCCGTACTGCGGCCCAATCATCTTCACCAGCGGCGCCAGTTCGCCCGGATGATTCGTGCCCGCTTCCAGCACCGCTGCCTGATGCGACCGCTCCAACCGCAGCAGCGTCGTCGGCACGCCAATATCGTTGTTGAAGCTCGCTTCGCTCCAAAGCGTCTGCCACCGCTGGCGCAGCACCGAGGCCAACAGCTCCTTGGTGGTCGTTTTGCCGTTGGAGCCACCCACCACCGTCATGCGCGGCGAAAATTCACGCCGATAAGCCGCCGCCAAACGCCCCAGCGCGGCCCGCACCTCATTCACCGCCAGCACCGCGCAACCCGGGGGAATCCGCGGGTCCAGCCCCGCGAGTTTCGCCCGCTCCACCACCACGGCGGCCGCCCCTTTGGCGGCCACTTCCGCCACAAAATCATGGCCGTCAAACTTGTCGCCCCGGAGGGCAAAAAACACGTCCCCCGGCTGGGCCGACCGCGAGTCGGTGCAAACGTTCCGGACCGTCGCTGGCAGCGCGCCGGATTCCACGTCCGCGGCGCAAGCTTCGGCCACAAATCTCAAAGATCGTTCTTCCACAAAATCAATGCAACGGACGCCTGGCGTTCATGGTGCGGGCGTGGTCCCGGGCGCAGCCGTCTTGGCCAGGCTCCCGCCCGCCACCAGCGGCGGCGTGTTGGTGGCCATCAGGCTCGGATCCGGCGGGATGTTCAGGTAACTCGCGCACCGCTCGGCAATGTCATGAAACACGGGCGCGCAAACTTTGCCACCATAATAACCGACGCTTTCCTGCGGTTCGTCCATGACCACGGAAATGCACAACTCGGGATCGTCCGCCGGAAAGAAGCCGATGAACGAGGCCACGTGCTTGCCCGGCACATAGGCGCCGTTTTCCGCCTTTTGCGCCGTGCCCGTCTTGCCCGCCACCACGTAATTCTTCAGGGCCGCCTCCGCGGCGGTGCCCTCCTTGGTGGGCACCGTCTTCAAGGCCTCAATCATCAGTTTGCAGGTCGCCTCGGTAATCACTTGCCGCACGCGTTGCGGCGTGTAGCGCACCACCGCACTGCCATCATGTTCCTGCAGCCGGCTCACAATCATCGGCTGCATCAGCCAGCCGCCATTGGCAATGGCCGCCATCGCATACAACATCTGCAAGCGGGTGACCGCCACCCCCTGCCCCATCGGAATCTGCGCAATCGACACCTTGCTCCAATCCTTCACCGGATACAGGAGTCCCTTGGCTTCACCCGGCAACGGAATCTGCGTCCGCTGGCCAAACCCGAAATCCCAGGCGTACTTGTAGAGATTATCCGCCCCGAGCTTGATCCCGATTTTGGCCGCCCCGATGTTGGACGATTTGGTGATGATGGCCTTGGTGGTCAGGATGCCCAGCCGCTCGTGATCGTGCAGCCGCCGGCCGGCAAAGGCGAACACACCGTGTTCACAATCAAATTCGTCGGTGAGCTTCACCACCCCGCTGTTGAGGGCGCCGGAAACCACGACGATCTTGAAGGTGGACCCCGGCTCCACCACATCCGTGATCACCCGGTTCCGCGTCTCCGTGGAAACGGTGCTGGGCTGGTTCGGATCATAATTCGGCAGCGACGCCAGGGCGAGGATTTCACCGGTCCGCGGACGCATCACAATGCCGGTGATGCTCTTGGGCGTGTATTGCTGCAAGGCCTTGGCTAACTCGGTCTCCACAATATGCTGCACCGCGGAATCAATCGTCAGCACCACGTTCAATCCGTCCCGGGCCTGGACATCCTCGTCGCGCAGCGACACCAGCTCCCGCCGGAACTTGTCCGTTTCCGTCACCCGCCAGCCGGCCACCCCGCTCAATTCCTGCTGGAAGGCCCGTTCGATGCCGTCGCAACCCGTTATCCGTGAGACGAAGCGGCCGCCCACGTTGGTCTCCTCCACGACGGGAAAGCCGACCACCTGTCCGGCCAGCGAGCCGTTGGGATAAACCCGCAACTGGTCCCCTTCGGCAAAGACCGCCTGCCGCAGGTCGGCCCAGAACTTGGCCTCTTTTTTCGTGAGCTTCTTTGTTTCCGGCCCGCGGGCGAAATTGGTCATGGCCGTATAAACCTTCTGCCAGACGGGCTCGGGCACATTCTTCGCCAGCCGCACGTAATGGTGCTCGTTCGTCACGGTTTCCCCATTACTGTTTTTCGCCAGATAGGACTGCGGGGTCAGCCGCTGGGCGATCGCCGCCTCGTTGAGCTGCAGCAACGGCGCGATCACGTGGGCCACCGCCACCGCCTGGGTGCCCATGAGGGAGGGATCGGCACAGACGGTTTTCACCGGCACGCACGTGGCCAGAATGTTCCCGCTGATGTCCAGAATGTCGCCGCGGCGCGGCTGCTCGCGAAGCTCGTGCTGGGTGTTCTGCTCCCCCTTCGCGCTCAACTCGTCATGCCGCACCACCTGCAGGTCCACCAGGCGGTAGCCCAACCCGAGAAAGGCCGCCACCAGGAGTCCCAGCAGCAGCGCCGCCCGACGCATCTGTAGTTTGTTGTTCATGTCACTGACTGCATGTCCGCCCGCCACTCGGCGGCACCGGACCAGGCCACTTCCCTTGGACCTGCTGCCAAAAAAAGGCCAGCCACCCATGGCGGTCGGTTCCTCACCACCGACGGCGTCACGAGCGGCGGCCAAAATGTCTGTTAGGGCGTTCCGCCCCGCAATGGCCGTTCCGCCAATTCACCCGAACCACCAGTCGCCCGGCCCGGCTGATCCGGCAGGCGCACCACCTGTAACGGCTGCTCGGGCCCCAAGCCCAGGTTTAGTTCCTTCACCCGCCGGTCAATCATCACCGGCGATTTCAAAAATGCCACCTTGTCGGCCAGCGATTTGTTATCCGCCTTGGTCTGCTCGACCTTCTTCTCCAAATCCGCAATCTGGTTGCCCAGCCGGTTGATCTGGCCCTTTTGCCACACAAAACCGATGGCCGAACCGCCAATGAGCAGGCACAGCAATACCACCTTCATCACCGGTCCGAACCGGATCTCCGCCGCTTGATTTCTTCTGTTCTTAGCCATCTAAATTATAGGTTGCTCACCACGTGCCGGTTTTCCGCCCCGACGGCGCGAAACGCTCAAAGCTTCTCCCACACGCGCAACTGGGCGCTGCGGGCGCGGGGATTCTCCGCGATTTCCTCCGCGCGGGGCAAAATGGCCTTGCGCGAAACCCAACTCAACTCGGGCGCCCGCGGCTGCCGCAATTCCGGCACGTCCACCGGCCCGGTGAACGTGTAGTCGCGCGTCCGCTCCCGCCCAAATTCCTTGGCCGTGCGGTCTTCCAGCGAGTGAAACGTGATCACCGCCAACCGCCCGCCCGGTTTCAATACCTGCACCGCCGCCGCCAGGCCGCGCTGCAACGAACCGATTTCGTCGTTCACCGCAATGCGCAGCGCCTGAAAAATCCTCGTGGCCGGATGCGCCCTCCGTCCGCCGCGCGGCGAGAGACGCTCGATCAATTCCGCCAACTGCCGCGTCGTCGCAAAGCTCCGTTCCGCGCGGTCATGCACAATGGCCCGCGCAAACCGCCGCGATTCGCGCTCGTCGCCGTATTCCCAAAAAATCCGCGCCAGCGCCTCCGCCGCCTCGCCATTCACCAGATCCGCCGCCGTCAGCTTCTGGCGGTCATCCATCCGCATGTCCAGCGGACCGTCCTGCTGGAAACTGAACCCGCGTTCCGGCGCATCCAGTTGCGGAGAACTCACCCCCAAATCCAGCAGCACCCCGTCACAACTCGCCGCCGGCAGCCAATCCGCCAGCTCCGTGTAATTCCCGCGCCGCACCTCGAAACGCCCCGCAAACTGCGCCGCCAGCCGCCGGCTCGCCGCCTCAACCGCGACGCCATCGCGATCGCACCCAAACAACCATCCAGTCGGTGAACTCG
>CAYTJG010000207.1:0-11759 GCA_964437865.1 uncultured Bifidobacteriaceae bacterium
GCGAAGAACTTTTGTATTTCGCGGATGACGTCGATGAGCCGGTCCACCTCGGCGCGAGTGTTGTAGAAGTAGAAACTGGCCCGGGCGGTGGATTCCACGCCCAGTTTGTGCATGAGCGGCTGCGTGCAATGGTGGCCGCCCCGCAACGCCACGCCGCCCTGGTCCGCCAGCGTCACCACGTCGTGGGCATGCACGTCCTTGAGCAAAAAGCTAACCAGCCCGGCCCGCCCCTGGCGGGGCCCGAAAATGCGGATGTCCTTCAGTGCTGACAGTTGCTCGAAGGCATAGGCCGCCAGTTCCTGGTCATGGCGCCAGATGTTTTCGCGGCCGATGGCATCCAGATAATCCATCGCGGCGTGCAAACCGATGGGCCCGGAGATGTCCGGCGTGCCGGCCTCGAAGCGATGGGGCGCCTGCTTATACTCGGTTTTGTCGTAACCCACCGTCAGGATCATTTCGCCGCCGCCCTGATAGGGTGGCATCTGGTTGAGCAATTCCTGCCGGCCGTAGAGCACGCCCACGCCGGTGGGCCCGCAGATCTTGTGGCCGGAGAAGGCGAAGAAATCACAGCCGATGGCCTGGACATCCACCGGCTGATGCCCGGCGCTCTGCGCCCCGTCCACCAGCGTGACGATGCCGCGCCGGCGCGCCCGCGCGCACATTTCCGCCACCGGATTCACCGTGCCCATCGAGTTCGAGATATGGACCATGGCGAACAGCTTCACGCGGGAGGTCAGCAACGCATCCAGCCCTGACAGATCGAGCAGGCCTTCGTCGCCGGTGACCGGTACGTAGGCGATGGTGGCGCCGGTGCGCTGGGCCACCATTTGCCACGGCACCAGGTTGCTGTGGTGTTCCAACTCGGTCAGCAGGATGACATCGCCCGGCTTCAAGTTGGCGGCGCCCCAGGTGGCGGCCACCAGGTTGATGCCTTCGGTGGTGCCGCGGGTGAACACGATCTCATCGGCGCTCCGCGCGTTGATGAACTTGGCCGATCGGACGCGCGCCGCCTCGTAGGCGCTGGTGGCGCGGTTGCTCAATTCATGAATGCCGCGGTGCACATTGGCGTTGTCCCGCTCGTAGTAATGGGTGAGCGCGGCAATCACCGCGCGCGGCTTCTGCGACGTGGCGGCGTTGTCAAAATACACCAGCGGCTTGCCGTGCACCTGCTGGTCCAGGATGGGGAAATCCTGGCGCAACTCCGACCAATCGATTTTCTTGTCAGCGTTCATTGAAAACTCCGTTGTAGGATAACTGATTACATCCATGATTGGCATCAACAAATGAAGCGCCCTCAGGTGAAAACGCCGCCGGGTCCGCCGCCTCCCGGTGGAGCGTGCCGCAATTGGTCGAGCAAGCGAACGATCTCACGATGGCACTTGTCAAAGGAATCCGCGCGCCGGGCCGCCTGCAAATCAAACGTCGCCGCCAAGGCCGGCTGGTCGGTCGCCACGGTGTAGCTTCTGCCGGGCGCCATACGATCTTGCAACCATTCCTTGGCCCCCCGAATGGCCTCCGGATCGGACGGCGGCATCAAATTGGACAGCAAGCCGCGTTGGCCGCGCAGTGAGATCGCCGCCGCGAGGAACCAAGCCTCGAATTCCCGCTTGGCCAGCACCACGGAAACCGGAACGTCCGGCCGGGCCCGCTGGGCTCGGGCCAGCAGCGCCGGACCGTCATGGGCGGGGCAACCATCATCACAATCCAAGAGCACAAGAATGCCGCCTTGACCGGCGATCGCGCGGGCGGTGAATTGCACGGCACGTTCAATTTCACCCGGTCTAACCAGTTTGGCGGCGGGCACCCGAATGATCGGATGCACCTCCGGCACCAGCGCCGGATCCAATGTCTGCGCAATGCGCCGGATCAGGATCGGTACGGCCTCCAGCTCTCCATGGCCCTCAACGATCGACGCGAGTCTTAACATTTCAGGGCAGATCCTTTCCGAACAGATCCGGCTGTGATTCAGGCGTGACTCCGATCGCCTCGAGATCGGGGACCAGTTGGCTTAGGCGAAGCAACTCGCCCGCCGTGAAAAGTCTTTCCTGAATGGCGCTTCGCCCGGCCGCATTGACCGGGCCGATCAAGGTCACGCCGTTTTGGTTGCTGACGGCCAGGAGGTTTTCGTCGGAAATGGATTTGTCATCCAGCAGATCCGGGCTGTGGCTGGTGACGAGGACTTGCGTGTGACGGGAGGCGGCTTTGAGCGCATCGCGAAGAACGCCCGCCGCCCCGGGATGCAAAGCGACTTCCGGCTCTTCAATGCCAACCAACGGCACCTTTTTGAGCGGCCCCCCATTCGAACATTGAAACAGGGCAGTCAGCACACCCAGCGCGCGCAGCGTGCCATCCGACATGTTCTCCGCCAGGAAACGCCAGGGCGCATCGTTCTCGCCCACCCGCTGCCGAAACTCCAGCGTTTCCTTTTTGCCCACGTGACAGGCCGCAACGCCAACCACCCCGGGAACAACCTTGGAAAGCAACTCCACCACCTGCGCCGTGGCCTCGGGATCTTGCAACCGCAGCACACTCGCCAGGTTGCGCCCGTCTCGCAGCAACACTTCCCCGGCATCCGACGGCTGTAAGTCGCGGATCTCGTCCGGATTCAAATTGTAGAATCCCATGCGCGTCAGGGCATCGTAAAGCGGACGAAATTCCGGCAAACCTGAAGCGATCACTAAAAAGAGCCTGTCCGCAGAGGCCGCCGGCAACACCGTGGGATTGGATTCCTGCACTTTGCCACCTTCAACCACATAGTACTTTTCCGGCAACGCAAAGATTCGGCACTCTTCTTTTTGGACCTCGAAACCACCCTTCGGCTTGGCTCCCACCCGGAACGCATACACGCCATCAGTGCCATCGGCCAATTTAAACTCCAACCGGATCCCAAAATGGGTGGGGTGACCCGAAGAACGGCGGCGGACTTCGTTGATGCCGCCTCGTTCCCGCAAGGCATGGTCCAGGGAAGTATTCAGGGACTCACTCACCAAGCGAAGGGCGTCCAGGAAGTTGCTCTTGCCCGAACCGTTCTGGCCGACCAGGAACACCAGCGGCCCAAGCGTGACCGAACAGGTGGCGATGCTCTTATAGTTCTTCAGCACCACCCGCTTGATAAACACGGAACCATTCATGGGCGAACTATAACCATTGGATTCAGTTATTTCCATGCAAAGCAGAAAAGGCCGGTTTTCACCGGCGTCGATCATCCGTCCCGCCGACCGGCCTTACATCAGGCCCAGTTGCAGCTTGGCCGCCTCGGTCATCATGCTCTGGTTCCACGGGGGATCCCAGACCAATTCCACGTTCGCCTCGTCGATGGGTTCGAGCGAAATCAACTTGTTCTGCACGTCCTGCGCCAGCACGGGACCCATGCCGCAGCCCGGCGCCGTGAGCGTCATTTTCACGTCCGCCTTGTAGTTGTTCCCGCCAATGGGCGTCAGATGACAATCGTAAATCAGGCCCAAGTCCACGACGTTGACCGGGATTTCCGGGTCGTAACACGTCTTGAGCGATTCCCAGACCTGCTTCTCAAGATGTTCCAGGGTCAGCGGCCCCGCGGGCGCGGCGGGCGCGGCGGCGGCTTGGGGGTCGGCCGCGGACTGCAAGCCCAGCGCATCGGAGTCCTTCTCAGCGATGCGGAACATGTTGCCATTGACGACCACGGTGTAACTGCCTCCCAGCGATTGCGTGATGTGCGCCGTCTCCCCCTTTTGGAGGGTGACTTTGGTGCCGATGGGCACCACCGAGGCTTCGACATCGCGCAAGAGAACTTTTGGTTCGGAACTCATAATTCAAATTCGATATTATTGTCAGCTATCATCGCTTTAAACGACGCTAAAATCAATGGCCGGGTTTTGCGGTCCGCGCCCGTCTCGGGCGCTGAGGCGCGATTTTGGACGAGCCGCCTCCCAACCGGACGCCCCGCAACGAACGGCCGCTCTAATACGCCTCGCTCCGTGGCCCAGCGGCCGCAACGTTCGCACGTCGCAGCGGCCGGGACGGCCGCGCTCCGGTCCGCGCCCGTCCCGGGCGCTGCGACACGATTTTGGACCTGCCGTCCAGCGACCAAACGCCCCGCAACGAACAGCCGCTCCCATACGCCTTTCTCAAATGGTCGAGCGGTCGCAACGTTCGCACGTCTCAGCAGCCGGGACGGCTGCACTCCGGTCTGCGCCCGTCCCGGGCGCTGCGACCCGATTTTGAACCAGCCGCCTCCCAACCGGACGCCCCGCAACGAACGGCCGCAGCCCGGCTCCCCGCTAGGCCGTCACCCGGTAACGGCGCAGCGTGCGGTCCACCGTTTGCGCCCAGGCATCGATGCCGCCGCGCAGGCAGCGCACGTTTTGCAGGCCGTGCCCCAGGAAATACGCCGCCGCATCCAGACCGGTCTTCCCGGCGTGATCGATGACCACCACCGGCTGCGTGTTGGTGCCGCTGGCCATTAGTTCGCGCATCACGTCCTGTGACAATAGCACCGAACCCGGGATGCGCACGGCCTCAAATTCCTCGCGCGACCGCACATCCACCAGCTTTACCGCCGGGTCCGCTTGGAGCAATGCCGCCAGCTCGGCGGGCGCCAGCAAGATTTTGGCATCCAGTTCGTGGCTCGCCTGGATGTGCGCGCTCACCTCGTCTACGTTCAGCCCGCCGTTGCGGGCGCAAACCTGGCCGAGCGTTTCATCCGGGCTGAAGCCGCAACTGCTGCAGCCGCCGATGTGATATTGACGGAACATGGCCCGCTGCGCGCCGGGAAATTTCTCCAGCACGGCGCGCATCGGTGTTTGGGCATCGATTTCCGGCATAGGCTAATTTAAACCAACTTTTGCCGGAGCGCCTTGGCAATTTGCACGAAGGCCCGGGACGCGGGATGGTTCGGCGCGGACACCACCACCGGCGTGCCGCGGTCGCCGGCTTCGCGGATCTCGGTGAAGAGGGGCACTTCGCCCAGAAACGGCGCGTCCTGCCGGGCGGCTTCCGCCTGGCAGCCGCCGTGGCCGAAGATTTCCACGCGCTCGCCGGCCGGCGTGGTGAAATAACTCATGTTTTCCACCAGGCCCAAAATCGGCACGTGCACCTTGCGGAACATGGCGATGCCCTTGCGCACCACGCCCAACGACGCCTCCTGCGGGGTGCTGATGATCACGCCACCATCCAGCGGCACCGTCTGGCAGAGCGATAATTGCGCGTCGCCCGTGCCCGGCGGCAGATCCACCACCAGGTAATCGAGATCGCCCCATGCCACCGCCAGTAGGAACTGTTGAATCGTCTTGGTGATCATCGGTCCGCGCCAGATCACCGGTTGGTCGTCATTCAAGAGCAGGCCGATGCTCATCACCTTCACCCCGTGCGCCACCGGTGGCACAAGTCGTTCATCGGCGGTGACGGTGGGCCGTTCGTACAGGCCCATCATGAGCGGGATGCTCGGGCCGTAGATATCGCAATCCAGGAGCCCCACGCGGCCGCCGAGCTGTTGCAACGCGCAGGCCAGGTTGACCGAGCAGGTGGATTTGCCCACGCCGCCCTTGCCGCTGGCCACGGCGACCACGGAGCGGACGCCCGGCACTTTGGTCTGGTGGCCCAGCGCGCCCGCGCCGGCGCCCGGACCGCCCGCTGGCTGGCGCACTTCCACCACCACTTGGGTGGCCCCGGGCAATTGCTTGAGCACCTGTTCGGCTTCGGCTTTGATCTGCCGGGCCGCCTCCGGGTTGGCCGAGGTCAATTGCAGCGCCACGCTCACGGCCCCGTTGGCCACGGCGATGTCCTTGACCAGGCCAAAGGAAACAATATCGCGCGAATAGCCGGGATACTTCACGGCCTTCAGCGCCTCCAGAATCTTGTCTTGAGAAAGCATGTGGTTTACAAGTTGCCATTCAAATGCCCGAAGGCAAGCGCGGCGTGGCCGGCCGGCGGCAATTTTTCACCTAAACAGCCGCTGAAACCGGACGATCTCCCCCTTGACGTCCGCCCGGCTGACCACTGCGGAAATGGCGCATAGGCTGTCTGCGCCCGCGCGGACCACGTCCGGCGCGTTGTCCAAGTTGATGCCGCCAATCGCCACCACGGGAACGTCCACGACCGACTTGATTTGCCGGAGGAGCTCAATCCCGACCGCCCGGCCGGCATCCCGTTTCGTGCGCGTGGCGAAGATCGGCGACACGCCCAGGTAATCCGCCCCCATTATGGCGGCCTGCCGGGCCTCCAGCACGGAATGCACCGTCACGCCAATGACCTTGTGCGGACCCAGCACGCTGCGGGTCACCAGCAACGGCAGGTCGTCCTGGCCCACGTGCACCCCGTCGGCATCCACCGCCAGCGCAATGTCCAGCCGGTCGTTGACGAGGAATAAGGTTTGGCGGCAGATTTTTTTCAACGCCAGCGCCTCGGTGTACAGCGCCGCCGTGGAACCCTCCTTGCTCCGGTATTGCACCACCTTGACCCCCGCCGCGACCGCTTGCTTTACGTCCCGCGCGTTGCCCGCGCAGCTTAACTGCGCGTCCGTGATGAAATAATAGCCCTGGATTTGCTTGGATCGATTCAGTTCTCTCATGCCGCCTCCTCCAGGCGCTTGAGCCGACTGACGGTCGGTTCATCCAAGCGATAGAGGCAATCGAAGAGCGCTTGTTTGAACGAGGCCGGGCCGGACGCGTGCTGCGCCGCGAGTTCCGCCGCGATGCCGTAGCAGGCCAGGCCGGCTGCGGCCGCCCGCCGATAATCCGGCTCCACCGCCACAAACGTGCCGATCACGGAGGCCGCCATGCAGCCGGTGCCCACCACCCGCGTCATCAGGACGTCGCCGTTGTGCACCAGGGTCACGCCGGCGGCATTGGCCACCACGTCCACCCGGCCGGTGATCACCACCGTGGCTTGCCGCCGGACCGCCAGGGCTTGCGCCAGTTGGCTGAGATCGCCGGTCACCTCCGTGCTGTCCACCCCCCGGGTGCGCACATTCTCGCCGGCCACGCGCGCGATCTCCGACGCGTTGCCTTTGATGACATCGATCCGGGTCTGGTCGAGCAGTTCAAACACCTTGGCGTCGCGCAACGGCGTGGCGCCCGCGCCGCAGGCGTCCAGCACCACGGGAATACCCTGCGCATTGGCCGCCTGCGCCGCCAGCTTCATCGCCTGCACGATATCCACGGTGAGCGTCCCAATGTTCAGCACCAGCGCGGAAGCGATGCGCGCCATGTCCGCCACTTCTTCCGGCGCATGGGCCATCACCGGCGAGGCGCCGAGGATTTTTACGATTTGGGCGCAGTCATAAATCGTCACCCAGTTGGTCAGATGGTGCACCACCGGCCCGCGCCGGCGAACCCGCTCCAGTAATTCGTAAGCATTCAAGCCGCCAATATAGCGGTGCCGGATTCGGAAGCAAAAGCGGAAAAGCGAGACCCCAATTTCACGAATTGGCACGCAGGGGACGGAACCCTTTCAGGGAAAATCGGAGAGCGAAAAGGCGGGAGAGGGTCGGAGCGCCGAGCATTGCTCGGCCCGTGCGGCTACTGGAAGACCAGGGGTGGAAAAGGCAAGAAGCGTCATTTTTCTCGGACACTTTTAATGAATTGCATTTGCAAAACGGGCAAAGCGAATGGCAAATGTCGAATGTCGAGATGTGACCCCAGATGATCGCGCTGGCGCCTTTGAGCGCCGGCGCGGCATTCCACTGAAGTGCAAGAACAGGCGGAGCACACCATCGAGGCGCTCAATTGACGCTGTTCTGTTGCAGCACCTGGCTGCATTTTGTACCGTTCCGTTCGTATTAACGACCCTGCTGACTCCTTCCGTGAGTCAACGCCTTTCCCGTGATTGTACGCCGGCGCTAGTGGCCGCCGGGTACCGGTTTACGACTTCAGCGGGGGGCTTCCGGTGAACCACACCGTGAATCGTATCCCGTCGAACAACTCATGTATCGGCACGTCGCTGGTGGACTTTAGCGGACAATTGCTTTTGGTGACTAAGAGGTCAGGTTCTTGCCTGGGTTGACACGATTCCACTCTTGTGGGACTATCAATTAGTCGGAAGAATGCTATGATCGGGGATCACCCAACTGCATTTCATTATGCTGTCCGTCATGTACGGAGGCATAGGCGATCTGGCTCAGCACAAGGGCTTGTTTTCCACCGTACACTTCATCGCCCATCCTTCGAACGTGAGGTGAGGCATGAAACTGCCAATCGGGCAGTGAACCGGTTCTTTTTGCGAGCATTGATCATCACTTTTTTCATTCTGCTGACCGCAGAAATTTGGACGATGATGGGCGGCTCAGGAGCGACTATTGTGGAGATTTGGCGGCATTAGGAAAACTCCTCCGGGAAAATATCGGGTGTTCATTTGTTGAAGGGGCCAGGCCTTAGTTCGGTTCGTGTTCTTTGCCTGATTCTGTTGTTTTACCAACTAGACCCTTGCGCCCATCTAGGTCGCGCCAAACGGCGCTTGAAATTATTTTCGTTTGATTCTCCAATAGGCCGCGCCTACGGCGCTGGGGCGGGCGTTTGCCCGGCGTAAGCCAATGCCATTGGCCAACACTGTTGGGCTGGATGATTGCCATTGCTTCAGGGTGAGCGGAAAGCAAGGCTAATTGAGCGCGCAACGCGAAGTTCAGGGTCAGAGGTCAGGTGGCCAAAAAATTCAACGCTCAACATTCAGCGTCCAAGGCTGAAGTGGGAAATGAAGAGGGGAGCATTCGTCACCTCATGCCCTACAGGGGCCAGTTTCCGCGCACAACGGGGACGAAACGGGGTTGCGGGTTTTGCAGCGGGAGAAATTTAGCGGCAAAATCGCCTTTACGCTGAAGGGGCGTCCGTGATTTCATCCCACATAATCCTCGGTTGCCTGAATCTATGAAAATGAACATTCGTCGTCTCGCGGGTTTTGCGTGGGTCATCACTGTGACGGGCGTTTTGTATTCCGGTGCGGTGATTGCGAATGCCGCCGAAAGCCGGGACCGTTCCTTCGACTCGGGCTGGCGTTTTCTGCGCGCGGACGCTGCCGGCGCCGAAGCGGCCGGTTTTGATGACACCCAATGGCGCCCGCTCGAGGTGCCGCATGACTGGAGCATCGAGGATTTGCCGCCGTTGGGAAAATCGTCCGTTGCCGAGTTGTCGGTGGTAGCTGGACCATGGCGTTTTCAAAAAGGCGATGATGCCGCCTGGAAGGCGCGCGAATGGGATGACCACAGCTGGCAATCGGTGGTGCTGCCGGACACCTGGGAACATCATTCGAATTACACCAACGACAATGTTTACGGCTGGTTTCGCCGCCACATCGAAATTCCCGCCGAGTGCAAAGGCAAGGACTTTGACCTGCTGCTGGGCTGCGTTGATGACGTGGACGAGACGTTCCTGAACGGCCAGCGCATCGGTGGTTTGGGGTCGTTTCCGCCGGATTACCGCACGGCGTGGGACACCCCGCGGCGCTATCGCGTTCCGGTTGCGCTCGTGCGCGGCGACGGCTCGGACGTGCTCGCGGTGCGCGTTTTCAACGGGACCGGCAACGGCGGTATCTACGTGGCGGGCGTGAAATCCATTCGCGTCGGTCCATTCGACCCGGGTCAAAGCGAAGGCGGCTCGTCCACGGGACATGTGCTGGGCGGGGTGGGTTGGTATCGCAAGCACTTCCGGCTGGCGCCGGCAGACCACGGCAAATGCGTGGCGGTGCGGTTTGACGGCGTTTACATGAACGCGGATTTCTGGCTCAACGGCCAGCTCCTCGGCAACCATCCCTACGGCTACACGAGTTTTGAATTTGACCTGACGCCTTACCTCAAACCGGCGGGCGAGGAAAACGTCCTGGCCGTGCGCGTGCGCAACGAGGGCAAGAACAGCCGCTGGTATTCCGGCTCGGGAATCTATCGCCACACCTGGCTGACCGTCACCGACCCGATTTACGTGCCGACTTGGGGCCTGTTTGTGACGACGCCGGAAGTTGCGAAAGACCGGGCCGTGGTCAAGGTGGCGAGCGAAGTGCGCAACCGCACCGGCGCTGAGGCGGACGTGGTCGTGCGCACCCGGGTGCTGAATCCCAAGGGCAAGCCGGTGCAAACCAGTGAGCGCCAATGGCATCTCGCCGGCCAGGAAACCCGTACCGTGGAGCAGTTAATGGAGGTGCGGGCGCCGAAGTTGTGGTCGCCCGATTCGCCGGAACTTTATTCGGCGGAAATCCAGATCACGGCGGGCGGCAAAACCGTGGACGAGGTTTCAACGCATTTTGGAATCAGGCGGATCGAAGTGGACGCCGAGAGCGGTTTCCGGCTCAACGGCCAGTCGCTCAAGCTCAAGGGTGGCTGTGTGCATCATGACAACGGACCGCTGGGATCCGCGGCGATTGATCGCGCCGAGGAGCGCCGCGTGGAATTGCTGAAGGCGAACGGATTCAACGCGATCCGCACGAGCCACAATCCGCCGTCACCCGCGTTTCTCGACGCGTGCGACCGGCTGGGAATGCTCGTGATCGACGAGGCGTTCGACTGTTGGAACGAGGGCAAGAACGGACAGGATTACCACCTGTATTTCAAGGAGTGGGCCGGGCGTGACATTACATCCATGGTCCGGCGCGACCGCAATCATCCGGCCGTCGTGATCTGGTCCATCGGCAACGAGATTCCCGACCAGTTCCGCGCCGAACCGACCGCGCAGATGCTGCGCGAAACGGTGCTCGCGCTCGATACCACGCGCCCCATCACGCAGGCCATCTGCTCGGATTGGGGAGATGTCATGCGGAATTGGGATCAGCTTTCGGACGTCGCCTTCCGTCACCTCGACATTGGCGGCTACAATTATCTCCCGGACAAATACGAATCCGATCATGCGCGGAATCCGCAGCGCGTGATGATGGCCACGGAATCGTTTCCCAAGGACTGCTTCGATTACTGGTCGCAGGTGGAGCAGCATCCCTACGTCATCGGTGATTTCGTGTGGACGGGGATGGACTATTTCGGCGAGTCGGGCATCGGGCACAGCACGTTGAGCAACGAGCAGGACAGTTTTCTCAAGTCGTGGCCGTGGTTCGACGCGTGGTGCGGCGACTTGGACGTGTGCGGTTTCAAAAAACCGCAGTCTTATTATCGCGACGTGGTCTGGCGTCGGAGTCAAATTGAGCTGGCGGTTCACACGCCGCTGCCGGCGGGCGTTTCCGAACGCGTGAGCGGCTGGGGTTGGCCGGATGAAACTCGCAGTTGGAATTGGTCCGGTCAGGAAGGCAAGCCGTTGGCGGTGGCTGTTTATTCGCGTTGCGAAAGCGTGCGCCTGGAACTGAACGGCAAAGTGATGGGGGAGAAACCGGTCTCCGCCGCGACCAAACTCACGGCCAGGTTCGAGGTGCCGTATCAACCCGGCGAACTGCGCGCGATTGGTTTGAGCAACGGAAAAGAAGTCGCGCACACCACGCTGCAGACGGCCGGCCCGGCGAAGGCATTGAGGCTGACTGCCGACCGCGCCGACCTTCGAGCGGATCGCGACGACCTTTCGTACGTGACGGTCGAGGTCGTTGACCCGCGTGGGGTGGTGGTTCCGAACGCGGAAATTCCGGTGCGCTTCACCGTGGCTGGCGCGGGTGAACTGGCCGCCAGCGGAAGTTCCGCCCCGGACGATGCGGCCAGTTTCCGATCGCCGTTGCGCAAGACCTACCAAGGCCGGGCCTTGGCCATTCTCCGGCCCACGGGTGATGTGGGCAAAATCACACTTAAAGCCGAAGCCGACGGCCTGAATTCGGCGACCATTGTGATCCGAATCCGATGAAAAAACGGTGAAGGGGATGAAGCATCT
>CAYTJG010000208.1:0-11640 GCA_964437865.1 uncultured Bifidobacteriaceae bacterium
GCCGCTGGGCTTCACCACCAGCAAGGAATACGCGGAACTGGAATGGCCCATCAAGATCGCCATCGCCGTCGTGTGGGTGGCGTTTGGCGTGAACCTGTTTGGCACCATCGCCAAGCGTCGCGAGAAGCACATGTACGTGGCCATCTGGTTTTACATTGCCACCGTGGTGACCATCACGGTGCTGCATGTGGTGAACTCGATGACGATGCCGGCTTCCTTCCTGAAGAGCTATTCGATGTACGCCGGCGTGCAGGACGCGCTGGTGCAATGGTGGTATGGCCACAACGCGGTGGCCTTTTTCCTGACCACGCCGTACCTGGGCTTGATGTATTACTTTCTGCCCAAGGCGGCGAACCGGCCGATTTTCAGCTATCGCCTGTCGATCATCCATTTTTGGGCGCTGGTGTTCATCTATATTTGGGCCGGACCGCATCACCTGTTGTACACGGCGCTGCCGGACTGGGCGCAATCGCTGGGGATGGTGTTCTCGCTGATGCTCATTGCGCCTTCCTGGGGCGGCATGTTGAACGGCTTGCTGACGCTGCGCGGCGCCTGGGACAAGGTGCGGCAGGATCCCGTGCTCAAGTTCATGGTGGCCGCGGTGACGGCCTACGGCATGGCCACGCTGGAAGGACCCTTGCTTTCCATCAAGACCGTCAATTCGCTCTCGCACTACTCGGACTGGACCATCGCCCACGTGCACACGGGCGCCCTGGGCTGGAATGGTTTTTTGACGTTTTCGATGCTCTATTACCTGTTCCCGCGGCTGTACAAGACACAGCTCTGGTCCACCAAGCTGGCCAACTACCATTTCTGGATCTCGATGCTGGGCCTTATTTTCTACGTGCTCCCGATCTATGTAGCGGGCATCACCGAAGGCCTGATGTGGAAGCAATTCAACGCCGACGGCTTCCTGATGTATCCCAACTTCCTCGAAACCATCGTGCATGTGGTGCCGATGTTTGAGCTGCGCGCCATTGGCGGCACGCTGTACATCGTGGGCGTATTCATAATGACTTACAACCTCTACCGCACGGCCAAAGCGGGCCAGTTTGAGCCGGACACGGAAGCGCAGGCGGCGGCGTTGGAAAAGACGCCCGCGGTGCACGGCAAGTTGTCTTTCCACCGGATGCTGGAAGGCCGGCCGATGTTTTTCACCGTGTTGGCGATCATCGCCATCCTGATTGGCGGATTGGTGGAAGTGATTCCCTTGTACCTTATCAAAGCCAACGTGCCGACTATCTCCAGCGTGAAACCGTACACGCCGCTGGAGGTGCTGGGACGCGACATTTACATCCGCGAAGGCTGTCTGGGTTGCCACTCGCAGATGATCCGACCGTTCCGCTCGGAAACGGAACGTTACGGAGATTATTCGAAGGCGGGCGAATTTGTGTATGACCATCCGTTCCTGTGGGGGTCTGAACGCAAAGGCCCCGATCTGGCGCGCGAAGGTGGCAAATATCCTGACGCCTGGCACTACAATCACATGGACGATCCGCGGTCCACCTCGCCGGGCTCCATCATGCCGCAGTATTCATGGCTGCTGAGGCAAAAGCAGGATCGGGAGGCGATGCCCTCACGAATTGCCGCCTTGCGGCGCGTGGGCGTGCCGTATCCGACCGGTTACGAGAACGGTCCGGCGGAGAAGGACCTCGAAGCGCAGGCGGCCAAAGTGGTGGCCGATTTGAAACAGGGCGCCATTACCACCGCGGAGCCGGACAAGGAAATCGTGGCCTTGATCGCGTATCTGCAACGGCTGGGCACGGATATCAAGTCCGCGCCGGTGGCCGCGGTCCAATAAACAACCGAAGGAGAAAACCATATGGAAGAGAAAATCATCGGCAGTCTGAACGGCGTGGAATGGTATGGCATCATTTCCATCGGCATATTCGTCTCCTTTTTTGCCGGCATGTTGATCTGGGCCTTCAGCAAAAAGGCAGGCTATCTTGACAAAATGGGCAACTTGCCGCTGGACAGCGGCGAGGCGGAAGCCAAAGAAAAATCCAACGCGGAGAAACTATGAGCAATGATCCCAAAGACCCCCTGCTGCTGGATCACGAATACGACGGCATCCAGGAACTCGACAACAACCTGCCGCGCTGGTGGGTGTGGCTGTTTTACATCACCATCATCTTCTCCGCGGTCTACCTGGTTTATTACCATGTGGCCAAGGCCGGTGATCTCTCGGCGCAGGAATATGTGAAGGAAGTTAAGGCGGGCACCGCGCTCAAGGCGTCCGCCATGTCAAAGTTCGAAGCCAACCTGCCCACGCTGACGCCCTTGACGGACGCGGCGGTGCTGGAGAACGGGCGCCAGACCTACGCCAAACTCTGCGCTCCGTGCCATCGCGTGGACGGCGGCGGCTTGGTGGGGCCGAACCTGACGGACAACTACTGGATCCACGGTAGCAACTACGTGGACACGGTGAAGGTGATCTGGGATGGCGTGCCGGCCAAGGGCATGATCACGTGGAAGACGATGTTGAAACCGAGTGAAATTGAGTCGGTGGCGAGCTATATTTACACGTTGCGCGGCGCCAAGCTGGCCACGCCGGGCAAACCACCGGAGAACCAACAGGTGACCCAGCCGGCCGCCCCGAGCCAGTTCGAGTAGATTGGCAAGGCACGATGTGAACGAAAAAAACGTAGCGCCGGAAAAGCGCGATGTCCCAGCCAGTTCGGCGGCCAAGACCGTCAATTGGCAGGATTTCCGCGACCATATCGCCACGGCCGACGAAACGGGCCGCCGCAAGTGGATGTATCCGCGCAAGGTCCACGGGCGGTACTTTCGCTGGCGCACTTGGTTTAGCTGGCTGCTGCTGCTCATCATGCTGGGTGGGCCGTTTGTGACGATCCACGGCAACCCGCTGCTGCTGCTGAATATCGTCGAGCGCAAGTTCGTGGTGCTGGGTCATATTTTCTGGCCGCAGGACATGATCTTCTTTGCGCTGACGCTGTTGATTGGCGCGGTGAGCATCGTGGTGTTTACCACGGCTTTCGGCCGGCTTTGGTGTGGCTGGGCGTGCCCGCAGACGGTGATGATGGAAATGGTCTTTCGCAAACTCGAGTACGCTATCGAGGGCGATGCGCCCGCGCAAAAGCAGTTGAACCGCGCCCCCTGGACGGCCGGGAAGATTTTCAAGAAGTTCGTCAAACATGCCCTCTTCTACGTCATCTCTTTCATCGTGGGCAACGTCCTGCTGAGTTATATCATCGGCTGGCGGGAGCTTGGGCAGATCATCACCGATCCACCCGCCAAGCATTTGGTGGGGCTGGGCTTCATGATTGCCTTCTCGCTGCTCTTTTACGGCATCTTCGCGCGATTTCGCGAGCAGGCCTGCACCTTTGTCTGCCCTTACGGCCGGCTGCAAGCGCTCCTGTTGGACGAGAACTCGATCGTGGTGGCTTACGATTACAAGCGCGGTGAAAAGCGCGGACCGCTCCGGCGCCCGCAGCCGCCCGCCGAACGCCGCCGGGCGGGCCAGGGCGATTGTGTGGCCTGCAACCAGTGCGTGTCGGTGTGCCCCACAGGCGTCGACATTCGCAACGGCACGCAGATGGAGTGCGTGCACTGCACCGCCTGCATGGATGCTTGCGACGCGGTCATGGCCAAAACCGGCGGCCGGCCCGGCCTGATCCGGTACGCTTCGCTTAACGGCATCGAGTTTGGGAAACCGCTGCGCTTCACTCCGCGGCTGGCCGGTTACACGCTGTTGCTGGTGGCGCTGACCGCCGTCTTCGGGTTGATGCTGTCCCTGCGTTCCGATGTGGAGGTCACGGTGCTGCGCGCGCCCGGCTCCCTGTTTCAGCAAATGCCCGACGGCCGGTACAGCAACCTGTATACGGTGCGGCTGGTGAACAAAACCTCGCGCGAGATGCCGGTGCAATTGCGGCTGGAAAGCCCGGCCGGCAGCCTGAACATCATGGGGGTGGATAACCTGGTGGTGCCGCCGGAGAAGCTGTCCGGCAATTCCGTCTTGATCGAACTGGATCCGGCGGTGATGAAATCCGGCACCACGCCGCTGGTCATTGGCGTCTACTCCGGCGAGCGAAAACTACAAACCTTGAAAACGGCCTTTATCGGGCCGCGCAACTGACTTATGAAACCCAATTTCAATCCGTGGCCGTACGGCATCATTGCCTTCTTCATTCTGCTGTTATGCGGCATCGCCACGGTGCTGGTCATTGCAACCACGCACCGCGAGAGCATGGTGAGCGAGAACTATTACGAGCAGGAATTGAAATTCCAGGACCAGATCGATGGCGCCGCGCGCGCCCAGAAGTGTGGCGCCCGCGTGCAACTGGACAGCCGGGCCGGCCATCTGCTGGTGACGGTGCCGGCGGGACAGGCGGCGCACGAGGCCGCGGGGACGATTGAATTTTTCCGCCCCTCGGCGGCGGAATTGGACTGCCAGTTTCCGCTGGCGCTGAATGCCGACGGGGTGCAGACGGTGGATGTTTCCAAGCTCCGGCCGGGGTTGTGGAAGGTGTTCGTCAAGTGGACGGCGGGCGGGCAGGGCTACTATTTGGAGCAGAAACTGGATCTTTGAGGGCATGGAACTGACCGTGGCCATCGCGTTGGGATTGCTGGGCAGCCTGCATTGCGCGGCCATGTGTGGCCCGCTCATGCTGGCGCTGCCGGCGTCCGGGCGCGGGCCGGCGGCCTTTCTGGGCGGCCGGCTGATCTATCAGGCCGGGCGGGTGGCCACCTATTGTCTGCTGGGCGCGGCTGCCGGTCTGGCTGGCCGGACGCTGCTGTTGGCCGGGGCGCAACGCTGGCTCTCCATTTCACTTGGCGCGGTTATCCTGTTGGGTTTCCTCCTATCCCGGAAGGTGTCGCTCGCCGCGCCCGTGGTGGCGTTGGTGGCGCGTCTGAAGCGGGCCATGGCGATTCAACTGCAACGGCGCACGTTTCGTTCCCTGGCGCTGTTGGGCGCGCTCAATGGCCTTTTGCCATGCGGACTGGTATACGTGGCGCTGGCCGGCGCGGCGGCCCGCGGCTCGCTCTCAGCGGCGGTAACCTATATGGCATGCTTCGGTTTGGGCACCCTGCCCACCATGCTGGCCATCGGCCTGTCCGGGCGCATGTTTCCCTTGGCTTGGCGCGTCAAGTTGCGCGGCGTGATTCCTGCGGGAGTGTGCGTGGTGGCCGGCTTGTTGATCCTGCGCGGGCTGGGTTTGGGCATTCCGTATCTCAGCCCCACCTGCGCGACAGGCGCACCCGCTTGCTGCGTGCGCTAGGCAAGAGAACGTTCTAAATGCCTCAATTTTGGGCATTTGGCGCGTTGAGTTTGGCATAATTTGCCTGCCTTGGGACACCTCATAAGCAGCCTTAAGGCTGAAATGGCTCGGCACTTAATCTGCTCTTATCTTAGCCACACCCGACCAATGACTTACCGGTAGAGGGGTGATTAACATGAATACGGGAAATCAAACGACCGAAATGAATCTCGTGTTGCCCCGCGAGGCTGCGGCAGGTGGTCAGGGAACGGAATTTGTCCTGGCCACGCCGCCTGCCGCTGGTCGCCAGTTGGCGCGCGGGCGGCAGTGGTTGCTGGCGTTGCTGGCGGTGGTGGTGCTGGTGTTGCTGGGCACCGGCTGGAGTATTCTCCACGCCTGGCCGACGTACTCGGACCGGGGGCAAATAGCCGTTGCCGGGCTGCTGGGCCTTTGTTTGTCCACACTCGGTCTGGCGGCGGGCACCATGATCCATGGCCGGCGGGTGCAGGAGGAAAGTCAACGGCTGGCCACCGCGAATACGCGGCTGCTCGAGGAGCGTGATTTGTTGCACACCATCATCGATGTGCTGCCCGATTTCATTTATGCCAAGGACCGACAGGGGCGGTTCGTCTTGAACAATCCGGCGCATGCGCGCGACCTCGGGGCTTCGTCGCCCGCGGAAATGAAGGGCAAGAGCGACTTCGATTATTTTCCCCCGGAGCTGGCGAAGCAGTTTTTTAACGACGAACAACAAATCATCGCCACCGGCGAGCCGGTCATCAATCAGGAACAATATAAAGCCCGTCCCGGTTCCGCATCCGGCGAAAAGGTCTGGTCGCTATCGAGCAAAGTGCTCTGGCGCGACCGGCAGGGGAATATACTCGGGACCGCGGGCGTGACGCGAAACATTCACGAGTTCAAGCTCACGCAAGAGGCCTTGCGGCGGACGGAGGAACGGCTGCGCGCGGTCTTGCGGCGGACGCGCTGTATCATCGCCTCTGGGACGGTGGAGGCGCCGGTCGACTGGCGCGAGCATGCGCTGGACGAGCAATCGCCCTTCACCTGGAATTTTCCCGTGCAGAATGCAGAAGGCGCGCAGGAGGTGTGTCCGCTCGAGGTGAAGCACGGCCAGACTTACCGCGATGCGTGGGTGGCCAGCCGCAATCCGGAAGATGACCGCCAAATGAACCAGAATTCCGGCCAGGCGTTGCTGCATGACCTCCCGTATTACCGGAATGAATTTCGCTGCACCGACAAACACGGGGTGGAGCACTGGATGCAACAGATGGTGACGGTGGAAAAGGTGGCCGAGCGCCGCTGGCGGATATTCGGCATCACCTCCGATATCACGGACCTGAAGCGGAGCGAGCAGAAGTTGCGGTTGAGCGATGAAGAGCTGCGGCGCTCGACGGCGCAACTGAAGCTAAGCAACCGGGAGTTGCAGGATTTTGCCTACGTGGCCTCGCACGATCTGCAGGAGCCGCTGCGCAAGATCGTGGTCTTCGGCGAGCGCCTCAAGGAGAAATGCGGCGAGACGCTGCCGCCCGAGCCCCGGGATTACCTCGAGCGAATCCAGAAGTCGGCCTGCCGCATGCAGACTTTGATCAACGATCTGCTGGCGTTTTCCCGGCTCACCACGCGGACCAACCCGTTTGCGCCGGTCAAGCTGACCGAAATTGGGCGCGAGGTGATCGAGGACCTGGAAAGCCGGATCGAGCAGGTCCAGGGACGGGTGATCATCGGCGAACTGCCGGTGATCGAAGCCGACGCCCTCCAAATGCGCCAGCTCCTGCAAAACCTGATTGGCAATGCGCTGAAGTTTCGCCGGCCGGATACGGCGCCGGTGGTGCAGGTGGCGGGCCGTCTGTTCACGGATGTCGGCGGACTGTCCCAGTGCGTGCTGACCGTGGCTGACAACGGCATCGGGTTCGAGGAAAAGTATCTGGACCGGATTTTTAACGTCTTTCAGCGGTTGCACTCGCGCAGTGAATACGAAGGCACGGGCATGGGGCTGGCGATCGTCAGGAAAATCGCGTTGCACCATGGCGGCGAGGTGACGGCCCGCAGCCAGCCGGACCAGGGGGCCACTTTTATCGTCACCTTGCCGGTGACCCAGAACCGGACGAAAGAAAATCAAGCGAAGGAGAAACCATGAAGAATGATGCCAAATTAATCACCATCGTACTGGCGGACGACGATCCGGATGATCGTCAATTGACGGAGGAGGCGTTTACAGAAAACCGTCTCGCCAACCAACTGCACTGCGTGGAGGATGGCGAAGAACTGTTGGATTACCTCCATCGCCGCGGCCAGTATGAGCGGCTGCGCGGCGAACCGCTGCCGGGTCTGGTCCTGCTGGATCTGAACATGCCGCGGAAGGACGGGCGCGAGGCGCTCAAGGAAATCAAGGCCGACCCCAACTTGCGGCGGATTCCCATCGTGGTGCTCACCACCTCCAAGGCCGAGGAGGATATTCTGCGCAGCTATGATTTGGGCGTGAATTCCTACGTGACGAAGCCGGTGACGTTCAAGTCGCTGGTGGAACTGGTGAAAGTCCTCGGCCGCTATTGGTTCGAGGTGGTGGAACTGCCGCCCGAGGACAACTGACCCAGATGAACGAACCGCCCGTGAGAGTGCTGCTGGTGGACGACGACGAGGATGATTTCGTCATCACGCGCGATCTGTTTGCCGGGATCGCCGGTCGGCGGTATGAGCTGGATTGGGAAAGTACTTTTATCGGCGGCCTGGCTGCCATTCAGCGAGGTGATCACGATGTCTGCCTGCTGGACTATCGATTGGGCGCCCACACCGGCTTGGAGCTGCTGGAGGAATCCAAACGCCTGGGCCTGCGGCCGCCCCTGATCCTGCTTACCGGTCAGGGCGACCATGAGATAGACCTCGAGGCCATGAAGGCCGGGGCCGCGGATTTTTTGGTCAAAGGGCAGATCACCGCCCACCAACTGGACCGCGCCATACGTTATGCGCTCGAACGCACGCGGAGCGAGGAAACCCTGCGCCGGGAGCGCGATCTGATTAGCCGCATCATGGAGACCAGCCCGGTGGGGATTGTGGTGACGGATCAAGCCGGGAAAATCACTTTTGCCAATCATTGTGCGGAGGAGGTGTTGGGGCTGACGCGGGAGGCGATTGCCCAACGTGCGCGCAGCGTGTTGGAATGGCAGGTGGCGGACGCGGAGGGAGTGCCGCAAGAAGGCCGGCCGTTGCCGTTGGGGCAATTGCTGGCCGGCGGTCCGCCGGTGGTCCATGCGCGCCATACGGTCGAAGTCGCCGGGCAGCGCATTGTGCTCTCAACGAACGCCACGCCGTTGTTTGACGCCGTTGGCCGGAGCGATGGCCTGGTCGTCACGGTGGAGGACATTACGGGGCGGTTGGCGCTGCAGGCGCAATTGCGGCAATCGCAAAAAATGGAGTTGGTCGGCCGGCTGGCCGCCGGTGTGGCCCACGACATCAATAATATTTTAACCATCATCCAAGGGCATACCGGGCTGCTTTTGCAAACCGCCACGGCCGACTCCCACACGATGAAGTCGTTGAAACAAATCGCCGCGGCTTCGGACCGAGCCGCGAGCTTTGTCCGCCATCTGCTGATGTTCAGCCGCAAGCAGGTGGTCCAGACCCACCTGATTGACCTCAACGCTGTCTTGCAGAATCTGCAATCAATGCTGCCCCGGATGTTGGGCGAAATGATCACCTTGAAGTTTTCGTGCCAGGCCGGCCTGCCGCTGCTGGCCGGGGATGTCAACATGACCGAGCAAATCGTCATGAACCTGGCGATCAACGCGCGCGATGCCATGCCGCGCGGCGGCACCCTCGATATCAGAACCACCGCCGTGGAGATCCCCGTGGCCCTGGCCCGTCAAAATCCCGACGCATATGCGGGTAAATTCGTCTGTCTGCGGGTGAGTGATACCGGTTGTGGCATGGAACGCCGGGTGATGCAGCGGATATTTGAGCCATTTTTCACCACCAAAGAAGTTGGCAAGGGTACGGGCCTGGGGCTTTCCACCGTGTATGGCATTGTGCGACAGCACCAAGGGTGGATTGAAGTGGAAAGCGAAATTGGCGTGGGCACCACATTCAAAGTTTTCCTGCCGGCGGCGGTGGCTGGGACCTGCGAATGTCCGACCAACCAGCCCACCCGGGAGGAGGCGGCACCGAATGGACAGGAGACCATTCTGGTGGTGGAGGACGAGTTGGGGCTGCTGTCGGTGGTGAGCCGGGGGCTGCAACAATATCAATACCGGGTCCTGGCGGCCGGTTCAGCGGCCGACGCCTTGCGTGTCTGGGATGAGCACGAGGGGCGGGTGGATGTGTTGCTCACGGACATGGTCATGCCGGGCTCGATGAGCGGCAACGATCTGGTGAACGAACTTCGGCAGCGCAAGCCGGCGTTGAAGGTCATTATCACCAGTGGTTACAGTGCAGAATTGGTTGGCCGGGATTTCAGTACCGGCGACACGTGTTTTTTGCCGAAACCCTACCAGCCCCAGGCGGCGGCCCGGCTGATCCGCCAGACGCTCGATGGACTAGGCGGTTCCGCCAAGCCCGCGATGGCTATCGAGGCGAGTGCGGTCGTCCCTGTTTCTCCCGTCCCCCGGGTGGCGCAAGCGCCGGTGACACCCATGCAGGAAGTCGCGTGTCCTTCCCCATCGGCGTCCATCTCGGCCGCTGAGCCGTGACTTTGAACCGGGCGCCAACTTACCGAAAGCTTCCCAAAACGAACGGTTGCCTGACTGTGTTTTTCTCCGGCGACTTCCAGTAGTGGCCCCATCATTGAATGGCTTCCAAGGGCGCGGAACCATCCACTTTGCGGACTTCGATAGATTATTTTAGTCGCGAAAACGTGACACGTTCGTCTTTGGATCTCAACAATTTAAACGGAGGATCGCCGGACTCCGTTGGCGGCGGAAAATGCCGCTGTCGGAATTGAAAAGGACGACGATTAAGACCAACTGCGAACGAAACGAAATATGAGATCTTTGCTTCAACCAACTATCAGCGCCCTCGCGCTGACCCTAATGGCCTCGAGCGCCGGCAGCGCTCAAGCCACCGACAATTATGCGACGGTGGTACTTCACGACCAACCGCTGGCCTATTATCGCCTGGCGGATGTGCCTCCGGCGGACTTGGCCACCAATAGCGGCAGCCTGGGGGCGGCCGGGAACGGCCTTTACGTGGGCGCCGGCCATCGTGCCCTCGGGGCGCTGGCAGCGGATCCGGACGCCGCGGCGAGTTTCGATGGCAGCGGTGCCCGGGTGGTGGTGCCGTTTACGTCGGCGCTGAATCCAACGGCGTCCAAGCCGTTCACCGTTGAGGCGTGGGTCCTGCCCACGATCGACGGTTTGAGCAACGCGCAAGCGCCACTGTTCAATCGCCATTCCAACGGCAACCGGCAGGGCTGGGTGTTCTTCCAGCGGGCCTCCAGCACCGGCTTCAATTTCCGGATGTATGATGAAAACGGCAGCACCCAATCCATCGATATCACGGGCGGCTCTTATGTGGTCGGTGAGTGGACGCATCTGGCGGCGGTGTGGGACGGCAGCACGGCAACCCTGTACGTCAACGGCGCGAATGTAGGCTCGGAAAGCGGGTCCTATGTGGCCAATACGGACTGCCCGTTCTCTGCGGGAGCGTATGCCACCAACAATCCGGGCGACAATCCTTACACGGGTGATATCGATGAAGTGGCGTTCTACACCAACGCGCTCACGGCGGCGCAGATCGGCAATCATTATACGAATGCATTGAGCGCCAGTCCGGCCACGCCTTATCGCAGCCTGGTCCTGGCGGATGGCGCGGTGGAGTATTTGCGCCTGAACGAACTAAATCCCACCTACAATGCGGCCGGCAACAGCGGCTTGCTGGGAGCGGCCGGCGACGGCGCTCACAGCCCCGGCGTCATTCACAGTGTTCCCGGTGCCATCGCAGGCGATTCCGACTTGGCCATGCGCTATTGGGCGATCGACACCAACTCGGATGACGGCGGTGTGCCCACGCTCATTCCCTTTAATGCGGCGCTGAATCCCAGCGGCTCGTTCTCGGTGGAAGCGTGGCTGCGCCCCACGGAAGACGGCAACGGCAACGCGCAGTGCCCCATGTTCAATCGCAATCCCAATGATTCCGAGGCGCCCAATCGCGAAGGTTGGGATTTCTTCCAGCGCTCCTCGACCACGGGCTGGAATTTCCGGATGTTCAATGGCATCGGCCACGACCGCGTGTTTAACATCACTGGCGGCCCTTACACGGTTGGTCAATGGTGCCATTTGGTGGCGGTCTACGACGCCGCCGTGCCTTCCGCCACCCTGTATCTGGACGGCGTGGAAGTGGCGGCGGAGACTGCGCCGGAAGAGGGAACTTTCGTGGCGAACACCAATTCGCCGATTTCCATCGGCGGCTATTC
>CAYTJG010000209.1:0-11596 GCA_964437865.1 uncultured Bifidobacteriaceae bacterium
CCAGCGGCTACCAGATTGCCGATATCCTCGCGCAAATGGCTTTCAAGTTCCTGCAAGGTCGACGGCGCTTTGATGCCGGCGGCCAACATCTGTTGCCGCCATTGGGCGATGACTTTTTCGAGGTCAAACCGGTTATTTGATTTCATGGAAAATTTCGCGTTTTAACTCGCTCCGGGAGGCGGGTTGGTTTCCTTCAGAATTTCAGCGCGTGCACTTTCCGTTCGTACCCCGAGCTTTTTCAATACCCGCGCCGCCACCCCGCCACCTTCGCGCAGCAATCCCAGAAAAACATGCTCCGCCCTGACCTGACGCTCGTTTAGTTTTGTGGCTTCCTGGGACGCCAGCAGCAACGCCCGCCGGGCGCGCGCGGTGAATGGAAGAGTGGTCGAGACCTCGGCACCCGAGCCAGCGGTAACGATCTGCTCAATTCCCAACCGCACGGCCGCGCTGCTCACCCCGAGTTTTCGCATCACGTTCGAAAGGGACGTTGACTCCGACCGCAGGAGACCCAATAAAATGTGTTCCGTACCCACAAAGGCGTGATTGAAATGCCGCGCCTCCTCCGGCGCCAAGGCCAGTGTCCGCCTCGCTGCCTGTTCAAAACTCTCCAGCGCGGGGATCTGAATATCATTGTCGCCCAGGAGAATACCCCTCAATTTCCGAAAAAGAATCCACTTCCCATTCCCGGCTTTCTTGAATTCCTCGTTCAACTCGACCGCCTCGCCCATCTGCCGGACGGCTAATTCGAACGCTTGAGCCGGTTCCGTTCCCGCCCGTAGCTGCTGCTCAATGTCTTCCCGCAAATGCGTTTCCAGTTCCTCCAACGGCACCGGCGCCCTGACTCCGGCAGCAAACATCTTTTGCCGCCATTGGACGATGGCTTTTTCCAGGTCAAACATATTGTTTCTTTCTCAGTCCGGACAAAACCTCATGAACTAGCGACCATTCCTCATGATGCTGCTCCAAGGCCCGTTTTCCATCCTGCTTGAGGGAATAATATTTACGTTTCCGGCCGGTGTCGCTTTCACCCCAGCGCGCCTTGATGAGGCCGCGCCGCTCGAGGCGGTGCAGCACCGGATAAAGCATACCGTCCGTCCATTGCAGCTTGCCGCCGGAACGCGCCTTGACCTCCTGAATGATGGCATAGCCATAGCTCTCGCCCCGGCCGAGCAGGGATAGGATCATCGGTTCAGCGGAGGCAGCCACGAGTTCTTTGCGGATCATAGAGGCACTATACATAGCCTCTATATGTATGTCAAGCGGATTGCCATGTCGGACCCGGCCTGCGTGGCGGTGACACAAGACTCTTCCTGGCTCAAACGTACAGCGGATGTATTGGGTAGCGCCGCCGGAGGCGCGCCCGGGCCGAGCAACTCTCGGCGCTCCGGCTGGGCCCACTTCTCGCCCCGCCACGACAGTCATTTAATGATTCGCGGTGGTGGCTGGCACGCTACCGGACGGCGGCGCGTGCTTGAGGAACTCCAGGCCAAACTGACCGTCGTGCAGGGGCTCACGGCCAATCACCGACACGGCTTGATAGTTCTTCCGAATCCAAGCCATCACCTCGGCGCCATCGCTCGGGTCGCTGCCGAAATACGGGATATTCCAGCCGGTATGGTCGCCACCGACCAGCAACACATAATCGGGCGCGTGAGCCTCGAAACGGTCGGTCATTTCCTTCTGTCCGCAGACGGCCAGGATATTCGGATCCCAAAACACGCAAGGGGTGGGATTCACGTGGCGCGTGAGATAGTTCAGCATGTTACCAGTGGGCACGCCGCCTAACGTGGCGTTGGCGGGCAGATTTTGCTTCATCCAGTCCAGGGCGATTTTCGCGTCGTCGCCCATGTCCACGCCGGGGCCGAAAGTGACGATTTGGTCGCCGCCGCTGCCGATTGGCTGGTGCTTGAAGGAATACATGTGCTCGGAAAATCCCCAGAGGAAGAGGAACCCAATGAGCAACGCCGGCAAGAACATGGCGCGAAAATATTTCGCCGGCGCCTGGCACCGTTCTTCCAACAAGCGGGGCAGCAGCCACAGGAGAAAATAAACGGCGGCCGCGAAAGCCGGCATGGCCAGTACGAAACCGTATTGCCAGACGCGGCAAAGCAACCCCATTTTAGCCGTCAACATCAGGGCGAACACGGTCCACACCAACGGGAAGGTGAATTGTGGGGCGCAGGCGGCGCGCCGCAGGCGCCAGACCAGACACGCGATGATCACCACACACCACAAGGGCAACGAAGCACCGCAGGACGTCCAATCAAACTGCCAGGCACAGACCAGCAACGGCAGGACCAATCCCAGCCAGACCAGCCACCGCCACACCGGGCGGTGCGGCAGCCAACGTCCCAGGCGGCGGAACAACATCGCATAAACACCGATGATCAGCGCGGCGCAGAGGAAGTGCGTGGCCATTTCCTGCACATGGGCGGCCGGATGATCCATACCGCTGTATCGCGTGTAAAAGGGGTTACGCGCCACCGTGGTGTTGAGCAGTGGAACCCAGCCAAAGACGACGGCCTGGAGGCTGGCCCGCCAATTCTCGACCCGCAAAAACAACAGGAAAAAGAACAGCGGCGCCAGCAGCGAGGCGGCGACAAAGCCCGCCACCGAGCGGGCCAAACAACGCCATTCGCGGCGGCCAGCCCAATAGAGGGCGAGGGTGGCAGCCGCGGTCACCATGAGTGCAATAAAGATGTCGGGTTTGGTCAGGAAGACCAAGCCGGCACCCAGGCCCGCCAGACAAGCCCGGAGCAACCGGGGTTGCGTCAGCCAGTCAGCGAGCAGCCCGACCACCAGGATGGCCAGAAAGGCCCCATGGACAACATCGTGAGTGTAGGGGGCAATATAGTTGTAATTGCCGATGGTCGTGTAGTTGGCGAAGATGAAGATCGTCACCACGCCCGAGCAGATGGTGGTGGCCGTGAGGGCGTCGGAAACGGCGAGGAAACGGCGATAGAGGATGCCCAGCAGGACCGCCGCCAAAGCCAGATTCGCCCAGATTAACGTGGAAAAGGAGACTCCAAAGACCTTGAAGAGCAGCGCATTGAAGTATTGCGAGAGCGGGCCACCGGACATATAAAACAGGTCGCGATACAGCACTTCCCCCTCATCGATCCGCCAGGGAATGTAAAGTTGGACGCCAAAATCAATAAGGCAATCCGGCCATTTACGCCACGACAGGGCGGCGAGCAGCACAAAGAGGACGCCGATCAGGGCCGGTCCGGCAAACGCGGCCGCCACCCGGAGATTTTTTCTGTCGGCAGTGCTGGTCGAATTGCCCATACCCTCGGTCGCGTCGATTTCTGGCGTCATGCTCGCCCAATGCAAACGGTTGCAGAAGGCGAACCGGAGCCTAAAGCGACGAGGCGGCGCCCGCGAGCCGAAAGTACACCTCGCAAAAATGTTTCAGTCCCGAACGGGTGAGCCCCGGCCCAAGGCCTTCAATTATGTTTAGTGTGATGAATGCTTTCTGAGCATCCATCCACCATGCTTGGTGGCTCAGACGGAAGGCAGCCAGGATGTGTTGCGCCGGCCGGGCAACACCGGTCATTGCCGAAGCCGACGCCGAGGCCCTTGGGCGTCGCCGATGGTGGCCACAGCCAAAAGCACTTCCCCACTCACGGCACCACCGACAGCCGGTAGAATCGTTGGGGCGCCGCAGCCACGCTGTTGGTATCGGTCAGCGTCAACGTGGACGCACTGGCCGTCACCGGGCTGCCCTGGTTGGTCCAGTCCGGCGGCGACAATTTGGTGGCGTACTGAAGCTGATAGTTCTGGCCGGAAACGGTGGCCCACGTCATTTGCAGGCAAGCCGAGGCGGTCAACGAAAACCCGGCCACGGTGGCCGTGGTCGTCGTGGTGGTGCCGCTGCTGGGCAGAGACACGCTCACATCGTCCAAGGCCAGGAAGGCCGGTTCGTCCTCAAAACAGAACTGGATCGGCGTCACCGCGCTGCTGGCCGTGACGTTGAACTGATACTGGGTCCAGGTGGCGGTGGTGATATTGGTTTGCGCGCAGACCAAATTGCCGTCCCAGCGCGCCTGGAACATATTGGGCGTGGCCTTGTTGATGGAACCGCCGGTGGGATTACGGAGCCAGAACGAGAAGACATAGCTTTGGCCCGGGGTGGTCGCCAGGTCTTGCGTGAGATACCCTGGTGAAGGCACGGCGCCCAGCAACGCCCCGCAAGTTCCGAAATGGGCATCGGCGCTGACCCCGTTGGTGACGAACGTGAAATTGGTGGTCCCGGAGGCGACCCAGTCGGAAAGATCCCCCGTCTCGAAGCCACTGTTCAAAACCAGTTGCCCGACGGACAATTCAAAGGGCACCGCCACGGCCGTTCCGGTGGCATTGGAAAACACCAGAAACGCTTGGTAATCCCCCGCCGCCAGCGAAGCCGCGGCACTCGTCGCCGTTACCGTAACGGCGCTGGTATCGCCCGCCGCCAGCGAACCAAGGGATTGGGATACATTGAGCCAGACCGAGGTGTTGATGATGCTCCAGTTCAACGTGCCACCGCCGGCATTGGTCAGTTCAAAAGTCTGCGTCGGCGAACTGAACGGTCCCCCCACCGGCCCGCTGCTCGCAAAGCCACTGGCGGGGGCAAAGGACAGGTTCGGTGGCGGCGTATAGTTGTAGCGCACGGAACCGATGTTTTTTTCATCCGTATTGCCTTCGTCATATTGCACAAAGTCGATCGCCGCCGAAACCAGGACGTCGTTGGAATAGGCAATACTCAAAACATTGAATGACCCAGTGAGCTGGTTATCGCCCCGGCCACAGCCGCTAAAATCCAAACCGGGACTGCTGCCCTGGTTAAATGGAAACCGGGTCGCGTTGGTATACGTGCCCACCTGAAGCTGGCCGCGATCCGTCGCCCCCATGTCAATCATCCACCACTCGCCGGCCGTGGTGTTGATGATCATGTGAAACCCCTGATCGTAACTGTAGGTGGCGTCATCGAATTCGAACGTCCCGTCGTTGGTACCAATCCATTCCGTCTCGCCACCGGCCACCCAGGCATGGGGACCCGAGAAATAAAACGACGTTTCGGAGCGGGCGGCCGCCACCGCGATGAATATTGCCCAAACCGCCACCAGCAAATGTTTAATGTCTGATTTCATTTTCAGTAACTCTGGATTGTTTCGCGCTTCCCGCCAAAAAAAGACTCCTGAACCACCTGAGCCGACGGGCTTGGTAGCAGATTTCAAACCAAGTCTGTGTCTTGGGGATCGAAGAACTTATCCCCGGGCGGCCGGTCTACTATCGACGCCCCACGGTTTCCCCAAAAAACTTGGTGAATGCGTTAGCTTGGAGCCACATCCAGCCATGAAACAGTTTGCCTTCTGATGGTCTGGACTCATCTGGGCTGGTCCGACAACGCGAGTTTTCGGTTCTGAACAATAGACAAAGATGGTGAGGCTTGCTGAAACAATGTCTTAAAACGCGACAGAAACAGTGGATTCATTCTGGTATCCACCATTCCGGGTGCAACTGCTGGGCTCAATTCCGGAGCGGAGCCGGGTTGTTGGGATCATCCGGCAAGAGTTGGCTCACCGGCAATGTGGGTTGGCTGGCCCCCAGCAAATCCGACCCAATTCACCAGCCACCGCCGCCACCACCACCGCCACCCCCGCCGGACGAACCACCCCCGCCGCCGCCCCCTCCCCCGCTGCCGCCCGAGCTGGATCCCGGCGCGGTCGAGGCCGCCGAAATGGCTCCCGCCAGCGAACTCCCAAGCGACGCGGCAAAAACCGCCATGTTGGCATGGCTCCAGGAATCTCCGGAGTACCAAGCTGGGGAATATTGCGTTTGGTTGGGGCCCGTGGCCGCCGCCGCGAGCACATCGGCAAATTGCTCGGCCCAGCGCTGTTCCACGCCCAAAGCCAAGGCGTAAGGCAGGAAGGTCTCAAACAACTGCGGCGTGCGTTCCGGCGGGTTCTCGAGATTCAAACGGTCTTTCTCCGCCACGCCCAAATACCTCCTGAACCCTTCAATTTCATCCACCAGCTTCCGGCCTTCGCGCGTGTACACCTTCAGAACAAAGTGGGCGGTGCCGGCCAGGATGCCCATGACCACTGGCCAGGCAATCCACAGAACTGGCTGCCCAAAAAGTATCAAGGCCACTCCCGCAGCCAATAGAACTGCTCCCGCCAGGACGAAGCCGGCGATCCAATTCGCGCGCCCGGCAGCGATGGCAAACACCGGCCCCAAAAAGAAACCTGCCATCAGAATTGCGACCGGCGTCGGATCGACCCGGTCCGGCAACGAAACCGCGAGGCTGGCGAGGCAGAGGAGGAAACCCAACAGGCTGTATGCGAGGTGGTGATTGAAGAGGGTGCCTTGGAAATTCCCAGCCAGAAATTCTCTCTGTTTCTTTTGCGCGTCTTGGAGTCGGTCGTAATTCTCCTGCCGCAAGGCGAGCGGAAAGCCGCCGCCGACCAATTCGCGGCGCACGATGTCCTCGGCGGCGGAAATCCCGGCCAGCCCCCCCGGCAGCGGCTGCAGGGTGTACGCTCTCTTTTGGAAAACGCCGTCTTTGCGCTCGATGATTTTGAGCACGCCCAGAACGGCGAGGTTCATGATGGTGGCGGTGAGGATTTTGTTGTCGTACCCCATGCGCCAGAGATAACGCACGGCCGCCGGCGAGAAATCCGCCGGCGGCGCGTAGCGGGGAATGATGACGCCCCGGCGCGGATGACGACCAACCCGTTGCCAAACGATGAAATAATACACCAGCGCCAGCAGACTGCCGGCCAAGCCCAGCGCCAGTCCCAGATTATCCCTCAGCGTGTCCAACACGCTGGCCAGCATTGTCGGCGGATGGACAATTCCCTTGGGCCATTCCACCTCGATGGTCAACCCTTCCCCAGCCGGCAGCCGGCGCGTGGTGGCGAAGCTGGCGCCGTCATTCAAGTTGGTGGCCGCGAAATCACGACCAACTGCGCCTTGCGGGCCGGTGTAGGCCGTGAGGCTGGTAACCTTGGCGCCGGCCGGCAAGGCCACCGTGGCCGTGACCGAGTCCATCGGGTAATTCCAGCCGTTGCCCGTTACGTTCCAATAGAGTTCGTCGTGGTCCCGAAAAAATCCGAGCTGCCGGTCCGTGGTGTAAGCCAACTGATAAACATGAATTCCCGGTTGGACCAGGCGGGACGCCGAACCCAAATATACACGGGTGCCGTTTTCCCGGTTCGCCAGGTGATATTCCTCCGGCTGGCCATCGCACAACACGCGCTCCACGGCAAAGCCGGTTTGGGTGCGCAGGCCGGCCAGCGAATGGTAGAGCTGCGGAAAATCCCGATAGATGCCATGCTGAATCTGGTTGCCCGCCGCATAGACCCGGATGGTTTCTGCGACCTCCAGCGCGCCATCGGTCCGCACATCAATCTGGCTGTCGAACTGCAGAATATGTTCAAATTGGCCCTCGGCTTGGCTGCGAGCCGGCCAGATCAACGCGGCGCACAGAACGGCCGCGAATAGTATTGATTTCAAATTTTCACCTCCGGCGCATTGCGTTCGGCGGTGGTCTCCAGTTCAAAGAATTCCGCCGGGGCAAATTTGAATCCCCGCGCCACCAGCAGGCTGGGAAAAGTCTGGATCAGATTGTTCAGATCGCGCACGGAGCCGTTGTAATAGCGCCGGGAAAATTGGATGTCGTTTTCCACCGCCACCAGGGTGGCACTCAACTGGCGGAAGTTCTGGTCTGCTTTCAGGTCCGGATACGCCTCCGCAACGGCAAAGAGAGAGCGGAGGCTTTGCGTCAGGTTGTTTTCCGCCGCGCTGGTGCCGGGAACATCCCGCACCGACTGCGCCTGACCGCGTTCGCGAGCGACGGATTCAAACACGCTTTGCTCGTGAGTCCGATAGCCTTTGACGCATTCGACCAGGTTGGGAATGAGGTCGTGCCGGCGTTTGAGCTGCACGTCCACGCCGCTCCAAGCCTCGCGCAATTGGTTGCGCAAACCCACCAGGCGGTTGTAGGTCCAGAGCACATAGCCCCCGCCAACCACCACCACGCCCGCCACCAGCCATGGCACGCCTTCTGATATCATGGCCGGCAAGATACAGGCCGCTCGAATTGCGAGTCCATTACAAACCTCGCCCCGTTTTCTCAGCGCGGAGCCACTGGTCGCCCAGTCTCAAATTTCGTAGCCGTCGGCGGTTTCCACCGGCGGCGCCACCAAAACTGGCTTCGGCACGACCGGACGGGCTTCGAGCTCAACGGCGGCTGACAGCACCCGCTCGGCGGCCAGGTTTTCCAACCGGCGAAACAGGGCCACGGTGCCGACATAGGAGCCGGCGCGAAAACGAAAGCAAGTCAACACGCCGACCAGGCTGTTTAATAACTCGCGGGCCTCCGGTCGCGTGAGATAAAAATCCACGTCATATTCGCGGCTAAGCCCTTCAATCCGCCGCTCAAAATTGCCGCGGTTCAAGTCCTGCGTCTGCAGCAACTCGGCAAAGCGCACGCCAAAATCAGCCACGCCGGTCAGTACGCCCGTGGCGGTCGTACAACAATGCCGGCGGTCCATCGCCGACAGACCCACCAGGGTGTTTAAAATCGATTTCGGCAACAGGCGGCTGGTCATGATGTCCCGGCCCAACTCGATCGGCGTGAGCCCAAAGACCGACTGGAACGATTCCACCGCCCCGGGCTGGTCGGAAGTCAGTACGGTGGCATATTCCTCCGGCAAAAACGTGGCGGCCAGCATGCGGCCATAATTCCGCAGGGCGCCGCAAATGAAGGCCAGATCGGGATCGGAGCCACCGCGGCGCCGGCAGATTTCCGCGGCCACCAGACCACTGATCAGCGACATGCCCGCCAACTCGCGATTGGATTTGGCCACCGATTCCGAGTGCGCCCCTTCCAGCAACAGCAGGGAGATGGCCAGCGTCCGCACCTGGTCAAAGCCGATCAGACTGATGGCGTGATGGATGGAATTGATTTCCACACCGCGGGTGTTATAGCCCACCGAACTGGCGATGGAAACGATGCGGCCCATGATGGTCGGGTCGCCATTAATGAACTCCACGAGGTCGCCCACGGACATGCGTTCGCTCTTGCCGCTGATGTCGCGGATGATCCGCAGGATCTGGCCCACCATCGGCACCCGGTTCTCATCCATGCCAGCATTGATCCGGCCCACAGTCTGTTGGGCCAGAGTGGCGGTTGAATCGGTCGCTGCGTTGGCGGTCACGTCTGAATGCACTACTCTCAATATCGGTAATCAGGGTCGCAAGTTTAGTTGAATCGGCCCGGTTCACGCGCCGTTGCTGCCCCGGGGCCGAACACTTTCACCCCTGGCCGGGCAATGGGGAAATTCTGTGAAACGACTGCGGGGTCAGCCCCAGCCGGCCGGGAAAATAACGGGGCTCCAACGGGATACGCGCGCTTTGCCGATGCCGCGGCCGGCCGGACACATCACCGGAATCAGTGATTGCCAGAGCCCACCTGTTCCCACTAATTTACCCGCGAATTCCCATTACCACCATGAGCTCAAAAAATAGCATCGAAAAATCCTTCACCCTGGCCAAGGAACGTTACGCTGAAATAGGCGTGGACGCGGAACGCGTTTTAAAGAACCTGGAAAAAGTCCCCGTTTCCCTGCACTGCTGGCAGGGCGATGACGTGGGCGGCTTTGAAAACTTCGGCGGCACGCTGGGCGGCGGACTGGTGGCCACCGGCAATTATCCCGGCAAGGCGCGCACCCCCGCCGAACTGCGCGCCGACGCCGAAAAGGCGTTGTCGCTCATCCCCGGCAAGCACCGCTTCAACCTGCACGCCTTTTACGGCGAGTTCGGCGGCAAGAAAGTGGATCGCAACGAAATCAAGCCGGAGCATTTCAAGGGCTGGATTGACTGGGCCAAGTCCATCGGCATCGGTTTGGATTTCAATCCCACCTGTTTCTCGCATCCGAACGCCGCCAGCGGGTTCACCCTGTCGCACCCGGACAAGGCCATCCGCCGGTTCTGGATCGAGCATTGCCAGGCCTGCCGCGGAATCGGCGCGGCCATGGGCAAGGCGCTCGGTTCCACCACCGTCACCAACATCTGGATTCCCGACGGCATGAAAGACACGCCGGCGGATCGCCGCGACCCGCGCGAACGGCTCGCCTCCGCGCTGGACGAGGTGTTCAAGAAGCCGCTGAATCCCAAACATCATCTCGACGCCATCGAAGGCAAGCTGTTTGGCATCGGTGCGGAAAGTTACACGGTCGGCATGCATGAATTCTACCTGGGCTACGCGGTGAAAAACCAGAAGCTGGTCACCCTCGACGCCGGCCATTTTCATCCCACGGAAAACGTCTCGGACAAAATTTCATCGGTGCTCTGTTTTGTCCCGGAAATCCTCCTGCACGTGAGCCGCGGCGTCCGCTGGGACAGCGACCACGTGGTGATACTGAACGACGACCTGCTGGCCATTGCGCAGGAACTGGTGCGCGGCGATTATCTCAGCCGTACGCACATCGGCTTGGATTACTTCGACGCCAGCATCAACCGCGTGGCGGCCTGGACCATTGGCGCGCGCAACATGCTCCGCGCCCTCGGCCTGGCCATGCTCGAACCCGTGGACCAACTCAAAAAGCTCGAACTGGCGGGCGACTACACCTCGCGCCTGGCCCTGATGGAGGAATCCAAGTCCATGCCGTTTGCGGCGGTGTGGGATTATTATTGTCTCCAGCAGGGCGCGCCGATCGGCGAACAATGGCTGGCGGAAGTCAAAAAATACGAGCAGACCGTGCTCTCCAAACGCGCCTGAGCGCGACATCAATATCGGCGGAAATGAAGCCGCCGGCGGCCCGAGTGGCCGCCCGGCGGCCGGCGTCCAACCATGGTAGACAAAAAATATGAATGAAGTTGCAACCACCAATCCGGCCCTCGGCATCGCCATTTTCGCCCTGGGCGGACTCGCCGGCGCCGTCTTTTATCTGCCGCTCAAGAAAGTGAAAAACTGGGCCTGGGAAAGCTACTGGCTTTTCTACGCGCTGTTTGCGCTGCTGATCGTGCCTTGGGCGCTGGCTTTCATCCAGTCGCCGAATACGTTGAGCGTCCTCCGGGCCGCCCCGACCCGGGAGCTCTGGTACTGCTACCTTTGCGGCGCGGCGTGGGGTTTTGGCGGGCTCACGTGGGGGCTGATGATCCGTTACCTCGGCGTCGGTCTCGGACTGGCGATCGGCTGCGGCCTGTGTTCGGCCGCGGGAACCATCGTGCCGAAGGTCCTCAAGGGCGAATTTGGCGGGTTGTTCCAATCCAACGCGGGCATCGTTTCCCTGATCGGTGTTCTGGTGTCGCTCGTCGGCATCGTGCTGGTCGGCCTCGCGGGCATGTCCAAGGAAAAGGAATTGCCGGAAGCGGAGAAGAAGAAGGCCGTGGCGGAATACAATTTCAGCAAGGGGATGCTGGTGGCCGTGTTCTCGGGCCTGATGAGCGCCGCGCTCGGCTTCGGCCTGGTGGGCGGCCCGACGCTTGAGAAACTGGCGTTGACGACCCCGCCGGCGACGCCGGTGGCCTGGGCGGGCATGCCCGTGCTGGTTGTGGCGCTGCTGGGCGGGTTCACCGTGAACTTCCTCTGGTGCCTGTTCCTGAACGC
>CAYTJG010000210.1:0-11558 GCA_964437865.1 uncultured Bifidobacteriaceae bacterium
CGTCACCCAACCGCGCGCCCCGCAACGAACGGCCGCCCCATCGTGCCCAATATGCCTTAACCCTGCTGACACCGGTTTTGGGGATTGTGCAGATTTGGAGGTGATCCCTATATTCCATCTCGGTGGTGGTTGCACTCATGATCATGACACTTAAAATGATGAACCGGTGGCCGGGCCTCCGCCTGGTCCTCGCCCTGGCAATCCTGGCGGGCGTGGTCTTGCCCGCCGGCGCCTCGCTGGCCCTCCAACCAAGTGAGTTGCGCTGTGAGTATCTGGCCGACCCGATGGGCATCGAGGTGGTTCAACCGCGGTTGAGTTGGGTGCTAACCTTGCCCTCTCCCACGTGGCTGGGACGACTCTTTACTAACCGCGAAGAGACACGCGGCAAGCAACAAACCGCCTATCGCATTCTGGTGGCCAGCAGCGCGGAGAAACTGGCCGCCAATCAGGGTGACCTCTGGGATTCGGGCAAAGTGGCCGCCGATGACACCGCGCAGATTGCCTATGCCGGACGGACGCTCGCGTCCCGCCAGTCCTGCTATTGGAAGGTGGAAGTTTGGGATGAGCACCACCGGCAATCGGCCTGGAGCCCGCCGGCCACCTGGGAAATGGGGCTGCTCCAGCCGCAGGATTGGCCCGGGTCCTGGATTGGGATCAACCTGCCCACGCCCACCAACGACTTGGCCGCGAACCCGGCGCCGTTTCTACGTCGCGATTTTCAGTTGCAGCGCGGTCTCAAACGGGCGCGGCTGTACGCCAGCGGCGTGGGCAGTCTGGAGTTGCATCTCAACGGCCAAAAGGTGGGCGGCAACCGCGAGCGCGATCCCGGCTACACCGATTTCAACCAACGTGTGCTCTATGTGACCCATGATGTCACCTCCCTGCTCCGGCCCGGCACCACGAACACCCTCGGCGCCGTTTTGGGAACCGGCTGGTACGACGTTCACGATGTGGCCGTGTGGGGCTTCGAACATGCCTCCTGGCGGGGACGTCCCCGGCTGCAATTGCTGTTGGTGGTGGATTACCAGGATGGCCACACCCAAACGCTTGCCAGCGATAGTTCGTGGCGGGCGACCCGCGAGGGACCGATTCGCTTTGACGGCATTTACAGCGGGGAAATCTACGATGCCCGCCGGGAAATGCCCGGTTGGGATGAACCGGGTTTTGCGGACGAGGCGTGGACCGCAGCCGATGTGCTGCCCGCGCCCGCCGGGAAATTGACGGCCTTGCGGTGTCCGCCCATTGCCGTGGTTAAAACGATCACACCCCGGGCCATCACCCAGCCACAACCGGGGGTCTATGTGGTGGACATGGGCGAGAATTTTGCCGGCCATGCGCAGTTGACCGTGCAGGGACCGGCCGGCGCCACCATTCAGATGCGCTATGCCGAGTGCCTGGCCACCAATGGCATGATCGACCGCACCACCATCACGGAGTTCATGCACCCACCCAAGCCGTTCCAGGTGGATACCTACATTTGCAAAGGCGCCGGCACCGAGACTTGGGAACAGCGTTTTTCTTACAGCGGTTTCCGTTACGTGGAAGTGACCGGGTTTCCCGGCCAGCCGACATGCGATAACTTTCGCGGCCGGTTTGCCCACACCGATTTCGAGCCGGCCGGCGAATTCTCCTGCTCCAACGACGGCCTCAATCAGGTGCAGCAAGCCACCCGGCAATCCTATTTGTGCAACGCGCAAAACATCCCCACCGATTGTCCCACGCGCGAGAAGAACGGCTGGACCGGCGACGCGCATCTGGCGGCGGAAGCCGGGTTGATGAATTTCCGTTCCGCCACTTTCTATACCAAATGGCTGGACGATCTCCGTGACAACCAGTTGCCGGACGGCCGCATCGGGGTCGTTGTGCCCAGCGCGGGCTGGGGGCGGGGCGACTGCCAGCCGGCCTGGGATAGCGCCTATCCGTTGATCGCCTGGGACTTGTTTACCTACTGCGGCGACCGGCGCATTCTGGCCCAACATTACGATCGGCTGCGACTCTATGTGGATTATCTGACCGGCCAGACGACCAACGGCATCGTCGCCCTGACCGATACCTTGGGCGATTGGTGTCCGTGGTCAACGGCCACGCCCAGCCAGTTGACGGCCACCGCCTTCTTGTATGAGGACGCCCGGATCGTGTCGCTGGCGGCGACGCTGCTGGGCCGGGCCGGGGAGGCCACGCAATACGCCGCCCTGGCCGAAAGGACGAGAGCCGCGTTCAACCAGAAGTTTTTTGACGCGGCGAATAATTCCTATGCCAATGGCAGCCAGACCGCTCTTGCGGCCGCTCTCTACTTTGACCTCGTGCCGGCGGATCGGCAGGCGGCCGTGTTGGCCCGTCTCGCCCGGCAGGTGGCCACGCTCGGGCACATCGATACGGGCATTCTGGGCGCCAAGTGGCTGTTGCCGGCCCTCTCAGCCGGCGGCCGCAGTGATCTGGCCTATTCGCTGGCGTCCTACCCCAACCAGCCCGGCTGGATCAGTATGGCGCAGGATTCCAAGACGTTGTGGGAACAGTGGCAGGAACCGCACTCGCGCAACCACATCATGTTTGGGTCCGTCAGCGGCTGGTTTTACCAATGGCTGGCGGGGATCAATTGCGACCCGGCGCAGCCGGGCTTTAAGCATATCATCCTCCGGCCGCAGCCGGTCGGCGACCTGACGTGGGTTAAGGCCTGCTATGATTCAATTCGCGGGCGCATCGTCAGCAACTGGAGCCGGCAAGGCAACGTGCTGACCCTGGAGATCTCCATTCCGCCCAATACCACGGCCACGGTCTATGTGCCGGCCGAAACCGAAACTGCCGTGACCGAGTCAGGCCGGCCCGTCGCCGAAGTGCCGGGCATTCAATTCCTGGGTCTCGCTCATGGCGCCGCGGCCTACGCCATTGGTTCCGGCAATTACCGATTTTCTTCGCGCCCCGCCGGCGTCCCGGCTGACCACTAACCTCCCGGTCCGCCATCACCGAATGCCCGATAATGCACGACAATCATTTACAGCCGCCCGGTTAATGTCCATCATTACTCCTGCGGGCGGAGAAACTAATATGCCGCCGGCAGGTAAACCGCAGTCAAAAAAAGATATAACCTATGGGCGATAAATCCCCGAAAGCGAACCAGAAGAAGACCAACCAGAAGCAAGACAAGAGCAAAGCAGCCGCGGCGAAGAAAAGCCAGGCGGTGGCTGCCAAGCAGGCCGTCGGCAAGAAAAAGTAACGCCGGCTTTGACATCTCCCTTGGAGTGAAATTCAAGGGAGATGCGTCCCCATCGCATGAAACTTCAACAAGGTCAGGTCTGGCACTGCGGCCAGGAATACGTGCGGATCGTGCAGCTCGAACGGCTCGAGGTCGGCTACAAATCCGCCACGAATCCCAAGTTCACCGACGGCGAGCATCGGCACACGAGCAAAAAAGACTTCTGCCGCCTGCTCAAAGGCGCCACCCTGATTTCCCCGCTCCCCCCGGCGAAGGCGGTGCCCGGGCAGGAGAACACTGTTTTGCCGGGCGATCCTCCCGCGCCCACGCCGGCTATTTCCGCCCCGCCGACCGTTCCTTGATTTCAGGCCGCCTTGGCGGACGATTCCATTCACGGCGTGTGAGTGATTGGGTATGGCTCGGTCAAAACAGCCATACGTGAGAACTACCTTCTTCACACCGGGAATGGGTGCTGGCGCAGCCCATCTCCCGGCCAGACGCCATTCGGTCTGGCGCTTCAGTTCGCCGCGTGCCTTTTCTTTGGTGGAACTCTTGACCGTCATCGCCATCATCGGCGTCTTGTCGGCGCTCCTGCTGCTGGCCATCGCTCACGCCAAGGCCAGGGCTCAACGGGCGGTCTGCCTCAACAATGTGCGCCAACTCGGGATCGCTTTGCGGGCCTTCGTGGCTGACAACGGAGTCTATGTCTTGGAAGGAAATCCCGGGTATCGCCAGGGCGCTTACCCGGAGCACCTGACGATGTGGAGCACCGCCCTGCAATTAACCGAGCTTTCAGGATCGGGCAGCTCCACCAATCGCATTCCCTTCGCCCAATGGGCCAGCCAGACCGTTTGGAAATGCCCCGCCGCAAACAAACCGTCCAGTTGGCCGACCAATTCCGGAGCGTTTTTCAGCTACGGTTACAACGTCCAAGGCACCAGTGCCCGCACGGACACCAATTCGCTTGGCCTGGGCGGACAATACGTTTGGAGCGCCGCCCGTTACCCGGCCCCGCCGGTCGCCGAGTCGGCCGTGGTGAATCCCAGCGAAATGATGGCGATTGGAGATGGCTTCAAGGGCGGCCCGGGCGTCATCGAGGATGGTGATAACTGGCTGTGGCGGTCTGCCGGGGTGACCGGTTATGCGGGGAGCACCGCCCATGCGTCGGCGCGTCACCAGGGGAAAGCCGAGGTGGTATTCTGTGATGGTCATGTGGAATCGCCAACCCTGCGGTTTCTTTTTGAAGACCCCAGCGATGCGGCGCTGGTGCGTTGGAATCGCGACCACCTGCCTCATTGAGCGTCAATTTATAGACTCGCGCGCGGACGGGGATTTCCTATCATTCTGACGATGATTTACTTTGATTATAACGCCACCGCGCCGGTCATGCGGGAGGCGCGCGAGGCCTGGTTGAGTGTCACCGAGAAGCTCGGCGGCAATCCGTCGTCCATGCATCAGGCGGGCACCCGGGCGGCCATCGTGCTGGCGGAGGCGCGCGAGAAGCTGGCGGCGTTCCTGGGCTGCCATCCGTTGGACCTGGTCTGGACCAGCGGGGCCACCGAGGCGAACAACACGGTGATGCACCATTTCGCGGCCCGACTGGCGCCCACGGAACGCGTGTTTGTCTCCGCCATCGAACATCCCTGCGTGGACGAGTCGTCGAAATTTTATTTTGGCAAGCGCGTGAAGACCATTCCGGTGACCCGCGAGGGCGTGGTGGATCTGGACTGGCTCACGTCCGAGCTGGCCGATGCGCGGCCGGGTCTGGTGGCCGTGATGGCGGCGAACAATGAGACCGGCGTTCTCCAGCCCTGGCGCGAGATCCTGGCCATCTGCCAGGCCTATGACATCCCGTTTTTCACCGACGCGGTCCAATACCTGGGCAAGCAGCCGGGCAAGGGATTGGGCGACTGCTCGTACGTGAGCGGCGCGGCGCACAAATTCGGCGGTCCGCGGGGCGTGGGTTTCTTGAAGGTCCCGCATCGCAGCCAGCTCACGCCGTTGTTGTTGGGCGGCAAGCAGGAAGGCGGCCGGCGGGCCGGCACCGAGAATGTGCCCATCATCGCCGCCATGATCGCCGCGCTGGAAGTGCGCGAGAAGCAGATGTTCCGCAGCGAGCACCTGCTGCGCAAGGTCTGGCGCGATAATTTCGAGGCCCAGTTCCTGCGCGCCCTGCCGGGCGCCACCATCCTCGGGCAGAATCAGCCGCGCCTTTGGAACACCGTCTCCGCCCTCATGCCCGAGGGCGACCGCAAGTCGCAATGGGTGGTGCGGCTGGACAAGGCCGGCTTTGCCGTTTCCACCGGGTCGGCCTGCACGACGGGCAAGGAGGAACCTTCCCACGTGCTCTCGGCCATGGGCTACAAGTCAGCCCAGGCCATGCGCGCCGTGCGTTTCAGCGCCGGCTGGGAGACCTATGAGGCCGATTGGGAGGCATTGCTCAAGGCCATCCTCAAGGTGCACGCCGACATGCAGCACAAGGGCTAGCCTAGTTCGGGAGCAAGTCGAACTTTGAGCGAATGGTCAACTCGGTCGCAACCGTCATGGTGTGACCCTGGACGAGCATGTCCATGGACATCTTCAGGGTTTCCGTCTCGTCACCGCTGTTGAGCACGCCGGCAGCCGGGTCAAACAGGAACTGGCCTGATTTTTGGTGGCTGAACTGGGAAATGTTCAGGGCGGTGTTTTGCCCCATGGTATCCATGCTGCCGAAGATGTTCTTGGGCTCCGCCGCCATGTTCACCGTGATGGGGATGAGGTGGTTGGTGGCCCCGGGGTTGGCCTGCCAGACAAAGGTGTTGGTCTCCATGAGGCCGGCTTCGCCCAGTTTGATGCCTTCCAGATCCTTCACGGCGAGAGTCTTGGTCCAGCTTCCCCCGGCCGATACCGCGTCCGTGGAAAAGAGGATATCAAAAAAGCCGACCTGGTACTTGGTGCTTTCCGTCCAATAATCGACGAACGGCAGATCGCCCTCCACCTTGGTGATGGCGCCCACCGGCTGAAATTCAAAATTGCCGCTGACCATGCGGGCATAGGCGCCCTGCTTGATGGCCTTGGCCTGGGCCATGCCCACGCCCTTGGTGGTGTCCACCACCACAATGCCGTTTTGCGTGCTCTTGACGTCCAACCCGCGGATGGTGGTGTCCACGTGACCGTTGGAGCCGGACGTTTCCAGGTCTTCCTCGAAATCGAAGGGCTCATAATGCAGCGTCCACACGCCGTCCGCCGATTTCTTCACCGGGGTGAGCCGCAACTTATACCGGTTCACCATGGAGTTGGTGGCGGCCGCCGATTTGGCCCCGGTCTCCAACTGCACACTGCGTTCGGTCTTGGTCTGCGTCGTGGACTCGGCGGACAAGACCACGGGATGATTGAGTTCAAACTTGAATTGGAGCAGTTGGGCCGCGCCCATGTCCGCCGCCCCGGCCGTCGGCAGCAGCAAAGCGCCCAGCAATCCGCAGCACGCAACCTCGGAAAATATCTTCATACTGGATTCTTTCCCACCCGGCCCCAAAGGGCAAATGAAAAAGGCTCATTCGCCCCGGTAAACCGCGCGGGCGGTGCAGGTTTCCGCCACCACCACCTCCGTGAGCAACGGCAGCCGGGGTTTCAAGCCGGCCCAGATCCAGGCGGCCACGTGCTCGCTGGTGGGATTCTCCAAGCCGGGCACCTCATTCAAATAATAATGGTCCAGCTTCGCCCAGAGGGGCTGGAACGCCGCCGTGATATCCGCGTAGTCCATCAGCCAGCCCATTTGGGGGTCGCATTCGCCGGCCACCACAATTTCCACCTGGAAACTGTGGCCGTGCAGCCGCCGGCATTTGTGCGTGAGGGGCAAATGTGGCAACAGGTGCGCCGCCTCAAATTGAAACGTCTTTCTCAATTCCATTCTCATAAATTCTCGTGGCTCTCCGCCTCCCGGGGCGGTTCCCATTCATAGTCGGTCCAGGTCACCAGGTCGCCCAGGGCCGGGCGGCCGTCGTGGCGCCAGGTGAGCGGCGGGTCTTGCATGCGACCCGGCGCGCAAATGCGGGTGACACCCCAGCGTGCCAGTTGCGCCGCCAGCTCCGGGCGCCGGCCCGGCAGCGCCGCCACCGCCACGGTGGAAACCCGTCCCTTCAATTCATCCACGCCCTGGAACACCGCCGCCAGATCCCGCACCGGCTTTACAAAAACAAACCGGTTCAACGGCGAAAAATGGAACCGCACTTCATGCTCAAAGACCACCGTCCAGGCGGTGGACCCCTGGCTTTGCCAGAGCTTCACGTCGCCCCGGTGCGCGGCCAGCGTTTCGTACAGGGCGCGGCGGGTGGCGATCTCCGCGGCGGCCGCCACCGAAATGGCGCCGCGCGGGGCCACCGTCTCGCGCTGCATCAACTCGGCCGCCAGCAGCGCGGCAAACTGGTCCGATTCGACCGCGCCGCGCTCTTCCACATAAATGGCGTGGGGCGAGAGGCAGCCGTTTTGGTCCCAGGCAATCACGTCGTCCGCCACGCCGGCCACCAGTTCCGCGATGGTTTCGGTCTGCAACACCTCGCGGGTGATCAGGCCGAAGCTCACGCGCTGGCCGTAGCCGAGCAGGCGCGTGGCCGCCGGCACCCGCGCGCGAATGGCGGCCAGTGTTTCATCGCTCCCGGTGGCGGTCACGCAATCGGCCGCGGCGAACAGCGCGCCTTCCAATTCCGCGTGGCCGCCGGGCCATTCGGCCAGCTCCAGACACGTGCCCAGTTTATGATCGGCTTCGTAGAGCGAATGCGCAAACAGCCGCGGCAGCAAGGAGGCCCCGCTCGCGCACTTCATGAATTGCGCCGAACGCGTCAGCAGCCCCAGCGTGAGGCTCATCAGGGCCGGATTGGGGATATTGCCGGCCGCCACATGCGCCAGCAGGCCCGGGCCGTGGCAGAAATGGTGGTGCACGAGCGTCGCCGGGTGCGGCGCCTTGGGGCCGTCGCCGGTGATGACGCGGTCGCCGAGATCCTGGCGCAACAGCGCCGCGAAATTTTCCGGGGTGAAATGGCTGAAGAAATCGTCCAGGCCGCGCGCCACGACCGGCGCGGAAAAGCCGGTGGCCGAGGCCAGCGCCAGGCGGCGATACAAATTATCCGGCCGCCGCCATTCGGCCGCCACCTCGCACAGGATTTGCACGAGGTCCTGCGTCCGGCGCGGGACCAGGTATTTTTCGCGATTGTGCCGCAGCGTATCGCACGCCGCCTCGATCATGGCCGGCGAAAGCGTGGCTTCAGGTGGCAGGTCGGCCAGGAAATAGTTGGGCAGGTCCATGGACTGTATGATTTCCACATCTGGCTCCCGGTTTCAAGCCGACATCAGCGAGCAGCCGCGCGGCTCGGCCTGGGTGGCGCGGCCCACCAATTCAAAGCCATCGCCCCGGCGGACGCCCAGGTCCTCGGTCTGGAGCGCGGCCACGGAGAACACGTTGGCCAGGTCAAAAACCCGGATGAGCCCCGGTTCCCCCTCCGCGGTTTCACGGCCGGTTTCGGGCGAGATGATCTGCACCCGCGCCCACGGGGGGAAGCGGAAAACGCGCGGCGAGGCGCTGGCGGAGGGCGGCGCCACCGTCGCGTCATACGCCTGCGAACTTAGCTCGCTCATGCCGTATTCGCAGATGATATCGGCCCGCTCCACGCCCAGGCGGGTGGTAATCAGCGCATGCAGTTCCGCCTTGGGTAACACCCGGGAACGGTTCTTGTAACCGCCCGTCTCCATTACCTGCGATCCCGGTGGAAGCTGGAAGCGCCGCCCATTGGCCGCCAGAAAATCCAGCAAGTGCACAAAGGAAAACGCCGTGCCCAAAAGGATCAGTGGCCGGGCGCCAGCAACGGCCGAGGCCAACCGCTGGACTGCCTGTTCAAAATCCACCGTCCAGACGCCGTCGTCGGCCACCCGGCCGCAAAAGGCGTGGCGTTCTGCTCCCGGGCCGGCTTGCGCCACGGTCTCGAACATGTGCACCAGGGATGAACCGGGCGCGGCTGCCCGGTCAGGCGTCAGGAACAGAAATTCCTGCTGCACCCGGAAATGGGGCTGGAACCAATGCCACAGCGAGGCTTCATAGAGCGCCAGCGACTCGGTGCCATGAAAGTGGCGGCTGTTTTTTTGGCCGGTGGTGCCGCTGGATAGGAAGACCGCCGTCCGCTCCACCGGCGGAATACTCGTGAGCTCCAGTTCTTTGAATGCGCTGGTGGGCACGCAGGGGATCTGGGTCCACTGCTGCACCGTGGCGGGTGTCTGTTGCCGGGCTTCGCACAGGCGACGATAGGCCGGATTACCCTGAAACTGGAGTACGAACAGCTCCCGGGCCAGCTTGGCAAATTGCGGATCGCCGAGGGTTGAGGGGCGCTGGGAGATCGTCTCGCGCAGGCGCGAGGCAAAATTGGCAAGGTCTTTATTCATGCGGTGTTTGTTTGTCGGCTGGTTGTCCGCCACAGCCGGAGGAGCATTTTAACCGGGAATCGTCCGGCCGCAAGGCGGGAATTGGGGCTTACTTCGGCGGATGCGCGTAAAAGTTCTCCACCTCGGCGGGGCTGGCGGGCTGGGGCCACACCCAATCGCGGCCCCGCTGCCAATACCAACTCCCGGTCTTGCCCGAGGGAGGGCTGGCATCGCCGCCGTCGTCCACGCCATCGTCGCCCACCGAATATAAGAGATACGTCCCGTCGTCGTTCGGATGATATTTGAGCGGCTTCCCATCGTACGGGTCAATGGGTACGGCGGGCAGATAATCCGGCGCCAGTTCGGCGAGCGAATCCGGCAGCCGGCCCTGTTTGAGTTGAAACCGTTTTAACGCGATGGCCGAGATCACGACGTTGCGCCCGGCCTCGGCCTGAAGGGTTTTGCGCAGCATCGAATTCGGCGAGAAGTCGTCAAAGGACCGGCGTAAATCGGGGATTTTCAACACGTCGAACACGGTGGTCCCGAAGTTAGTGGGAGCGAGCAACCCCAAACGCACCGTCGAGGCATCGAAATCGGCCTGGTAGAAACCGCTCCGGTTGGTCCGCATGGTCCGCACGGTTTCCAACCGGATCTGCGTGGTCTTGAGTCCGTTGAGTTCGCTCTCGTAGCTCCACGAGGAGCGCCAGAGCGATTCACTGATGGCCCCGCGTGAACCGGAGGTAACGTCTTCAAGCAGGTCCGACCAATCCCAACTGGCGCCGGCACCGCCGCCCGAGCTGCCCGTGTCCATCAGGTCGCCAAACAGGTTTGTGAACCCGGCGTGCGATTGGCGCGCGGCCACCACCTGAGCCGAAGCCCAAGCGCGTTCCCAAGTGAGCGAATTTTCGGCATCCTGCAGAAAATCCAGTTGCTGCCACGCCTTTTCAACCATGGCCAGCGGTGGGTCGGCCACATTGGTCGCCTGCAGCAGTTCCCAGGTTGTCGCCACCGCCAGGTTGACCATGGCCAGGCGGACCAAATGAGAAATCTCCACTCCTTGCGCCGCGTTCTTCTGCACGAGCGCAAGGATCGTCAGGATGTTGGTGGTGGCGGCGTCGGCATGGCCACTGTGCAATTCGAAAATGGCGGTGGCGTCCAACTTTTGCGCGGCCCGCCTCCTATGGGACAGATTGGTGAAGAGCGTCACGCTGGCGTTTTGTTCCTCAAATGGAAACTCCAGTTTGGGCCGCTGCCGGACTTCCCCCAGCAACGCGAGCGCCGGCCGGTCCGCGGCCACCTTGGCGGCGTATTCCTCCCAGGAATTGGTAAAATCCGAATTGCGGGCGTCCGGCTGCTGCCAACCCACCAGCGCCCGGCCCGGCCCCACCATTTGCATCGCATACGGCATCAGTTCACTTCCAGAGTCGAACATCGAAAATGCCTTTTGGACGGCGTCGGCGCTGTTGTCCTCCGCGGCGGCCGGCCGCGTCACCAATTCCGACCAGTCGAGTTTCTCGCCCTTGGCGCGCAGGAGCTGCTTGTACGCCTCCACTTCGTTGGCCGGTTGCACGTGCAAGCTCACAAACAGGCTCGCGCACAGGAGAACCAGGAGAATTCCCAAGCCGATCAATATTTTCCAGCGCCGTTTCATCCACGCATCTCGCGTCCGCTAATTACGCAAAGCGAGGCCAGACTGGCAAGTTCATTGTGCATGCGGCGTTTGTCGATCGGCTGGTTTTCCGCCACAGTGGGGGGCGTATTTTGACCGGGCAACGCCCGTCGGCAAGGCGGGAATGGGGGGGCGGACCAAGGTCCTTCGCGATGGCGAGGTGCAGGGCGAACGCGCCAGCGGTCCGGAGCGCCGAGCATTGCTCGGCCCGTGTGCCCACGGCCCCCGACCAACTCGCCAACCTTTCCCCCCCCGCAAGCCGACTCCGTCCGCCCCCGAGTGCGGTGGCCCTCCACCGCTTTGGAACAC
>CAYTJG010000211.1:0-9103 GCA_964437865.1 uncultured Bifidobacteriaceae bacterium
CGGTGAATGGCAGCACTTGATGCAACACTTCCTGCGCCTGGACTTCGTGCCGCCGCGAATCGCTTTCCACCAGCGTGATGGCGCGGGCCAGGATGGTGCGATCGCCCGCCCGAATCCCGGCTACGTAATCGTCCACCGTCAACTGCCGCCGGCGCTGGGGCATGCTGGATGCTTCCTCACTCATGGGCCAACGGCCTTTCCCGGGCAGCGGTGGAAACACCGTTGCGCCGGCAAACCCGCCGCCCCGCTGCCGGCGGCGGACAGTTTGACAAATGCCGTGGGCATGTTCATTCATCAGTCGAGCGTACGATTCAACTGGGTCAACATTTCCTTGGCGGCATCGGGAATGAAGGTGCCGGGACCAAACACGGCCGCCGCGCCGCTGGCTTTCAAAAACGCATAATCCTGCGGCGGAATGACCCCGCCCACCACGATCATGATGTCCTCGCGGTTGATCTTTTTGAGTTCATCCCGCAACTGGACCAGCAAGGTCTTGTGGCCGCCCGCCAGCGAGCTGATGCCCACCACGTGCACGTCGTTTTCCGCCGCCATGCGCGCCGCTTCCTCGGGCTGCTGGAAGAGCGGGCCGATGTCCACGTCAAAACCGAGGTCGGCATAGGCCGTGGCCACCACTTTGGCGCCGCGATCATGGCCATCCTGGCCCATCTTGGCGATGAGAATGCGGGGCCGGCGGCCCTGCTTCTCGGCGAACTCGTCGGTTAGTTTGCGGACCTCCTGGATTTGCGGGGCCGCGCCAAATTCGGATTGATAAACGCCACTCACAGAACGGATGACGGCTTTGTGCCGGTTGAATTGTTTTTCCAATGCAAATGAGATTTCTCCCAGCGTGGCCCGCGCCCGCGCCGCATCGATGGCGAGCGCCAGCAGATTGCCCTCGCCGCTGGCCGCCGAACGCGTGAGGGCCTCCAGCGTCGCCTGCACCCGCGCCGCATCGCGCCCGGCTTTCACGGTGGCCAACCGCTTGAGTTGCGCTTCGCGCACTGCCGCGTTGTCCACGTCCAGCACTTCGAGTTGATCGGCCTTTTCCAGCCGCAGCGTGTTCACCCCGATGATGGCTTCCTTGCCGGAATCAATGTGCGCCTGCCGCCGCGCCGCCGCTTCCTCGATGCGCAATTTGGGCAGGCCGGTTTCAATCGCCTTGGCCATGCCGCCCAGCGTCTCCACCTCCTGGATGTGATGCCACGCCCGCCGCATGATTTCCTGCGTGAGCGCCTCCACGAAGAACGAACCGCCCCACGGGTCGATCACCTTGGTGATGCCCGTTTCCTCCTGCAGGAGCAATTGCGTGTTGCGGGCGATGCGCGCCGAGAAATCGGTGGGCAGCGCAATGGCTTCGTCCAGCGAGTTGGTGTGGAGCGACTGCGTGTGGCCCAGCGCGGCGGCCATGGCCTCCACGCAGGTGCGCGCGACGTTATTGTAGGGGTCCTGCTCCGTGAGCGACCACCCCGAGGTTTGCGAATGCGTACGCAAGGCCATGGACTTCGGATTCTTGGGATTGAACTCCTTGATCATCTTCGCCCACAGCGCGCGCGCCGCGCGCATTTTGGCGATCTCCATGAAAAAGTTTTTACCCTGCGCCCAGAAGAACGACAGCCGCGGCGCGAAGGCGTCTATATCAATGCCCGCCTTGATGCCGGTGCGGACATATTCCAGACCATCAGCCAGGGTGTAGGCCATTTCCAAGTCCGCCGTGGCGCCCGCTTCCTGCATGTGATAGCCGGAGATCGAGATTGAGTTGAACTTGGGCATGAACTTCGAGGTGAAGCTGAAAATATCCGCGATGATGCGCATTGAAGGCGCCGGCGGATAAATATATGTGTTGCGCACCATGTATTCCTTGAGAATATCGTTCTGGATGGTGCCCGCCAATTGCTCCAGCTTCGCGCCCTGTTCCTCGGCGGCCACAATGTAAAACGCCAGGATCGGCAGCACCGCCCCGTTCATGGTCATCGAAACCGAAATGCGATCCAGCGGAATGCTGTCGAACAGGATCTTCATGTCCGCAATCGAATCTACGGCCACACCGGCCTTGCCCACGTCGGCAAAGGCGCGCGGATGATCCGAGTCGTAACCGCGGTGCGTCGGCAAATCGAAGGCCACGGACAAACCCTGCTGGCCGGCGGCGATGTTGCGCCGGTAAAAGGCGTTGGACGCCTCCGCGGTGGAGAAGCCGGCATACTGGCGCACGGTCCACGGCTTGGTCACATACATCGAGCCGTACGGCCCGCGCAGATACGGCGCGATGCCCGGCACCGAGTCCAGCCCTTCGCAACCCGCCAGGTCGGCGGCGGTGTACAGCGGCTTCAGTTCAATCTGTTCCAGGGTCATGAAGGCCCATTCCTCCACGGACTTGCCGGTCTCGGCCTTGAACTGCGCGCACCAATCTGCGTAGCTCGCTTTGGCCGGCGCGCTGTCAAAAGCAATTTTGGTAAAATCAGGAAAGGTTTTCATTAGGCGATCCCAAGTTGGTTTTGAATTTTAGTGAGCACTTCGAGCGCATCGGCCCGGATATGGATAAACTCGTTTACCCCGGATTTTTTATGCGCCTCGATCTGCTCGGTCGGATAACCGGCCAGCACGATGATGGCGTCCGGCTTTTGCGCCCGGATCCCGGCGGTCAGCGCCGGCACCAGGACGGGATAATTGTCGTCCGTCGAACAAATGACCGCGACGGTCGCCTTGGATTTGATGAACGCGGCGACGGCGTCCTCGGGCGTCTTGAAACCCGCGGGCGATTGCACTTCGAATCCGCCCACGCTGAAAAAGCCGCGTGAGAAATCGGCCCGGGCCTTGTGTTCCTTGAGCGAACCCATGTTGCAGAGGAATACTTTTGCCGGCGCCGGCTGCCGGTTCATCGCGGCCCGCAGCCGCTCGAACTGCGCGGAAGCGCGGGTGAGGCAGACGGGCGTGATGGGCACACAGGGCGAATCCACGATGCGGACGGCCCGGGTGAGTTCACCGAGCGTTGCCCCGGCGGCGGCCGCCGCCACGCAGGCTTCAAATCCGTCCGCGATCTTGGGTCCAATCACTTCCGCGAGGCGGTCGAGCACGACTTGATTCTCGGCGTCTTCCAACGACGTGCGGTGCGAGGCGATCTGCTGCACCCGCCGCTTGTGAAAAGCCTTGGCATCCACCACCGGCACTTCCAGCGGCTTTTCCTTCGGGTTGGCATATTGGTTGACGCCCACGATGGAATCGCGCCGCCGGGACACGGCCTTGAGCCGTTCCGCCGCGGTGGCAGCCACTGTCTTTTGGGGGAAACCGGCCCGCAAGGCGGCCTCCATGCCCCCTTGCTTCTCGACTTCCTGGAACAGCGTCCAGGCGCGCGTGGCCAGTTCGCCCGTCAAACTCTCCACATACCACGATCCACCGGCGGGATCCACCACGTGATCGAGGGAACATTCCTTTTGCAGCACCAACTGGGTGTTGCGCGCAATGCGCTGGCTGAAGTCATCCGCCGGACGGATCGCGGCGTCAAACGTGGCCACTTGCATGCTGTCGCAGCCGCCCAACACACCGGCAAACGCCTCCACGGTGGAACGGAGCAAGTTGTTGTAGGGATCCACCACCGTCTGGTTCCACTGGGCCGTGCGCACATGCAGCGAGATTTTCTGCGCGGCTTCGTTGCCGCCGGCCGCGGCGACCGCCCGCGCCCAAAGCATGCGCAACGCCCGCAGCTTCGCAATCTCCATGAAAAAATTCACGCCGACCGTCACGGCAAACCGGATGCGCGGCGCGGCAACATTCACTTCCAGTCCGAGTTCGTTCAACTGGCGCAGATAATCGACGCCGGTTGCCAGCGTGAAAGCCAGTTCCTGCACGGCGCTGCCGCCGGATTCATGCCAGGCGCGACTATGAACGCAGACGGTTTGCAACTGCGGCGCCTGCGTAGCGGCCCAGCGGGTGAGCGCGGCCATTTCACGATACGCGCTGGCGAGTGACTGCGGCAGGCGGCCTTCATGCGCCAGCACACCGAGCGGATCCGCCTCGATGCAGCCGCGCAATTGGGCGGAGGTCTTTTTACGTTTCCTGGCCAGCGCGATCAACAGCGCGGCGAACGGGAGCGCCGACGCGCCGGAACGGACAAAAAGCGAGGTCTTTTCCAGATCCACGCCTTCCAAGGCACGATCGAGATCGCTCAGGGTGGCAATGGAGAGGCCGCCGCAGCCCACATCTTCCGGCTGCGCCCAATCAGGGTCGTGGCCGTCGCGGGTGGCGCGGTCGAGCACCATGTTCAACGCATTCAGCCCGCGGGTGATCGAATTGCGCGCGGCCTGGTTGAATTCCGTGGGGCTGGCGCAGGCAATTTCCTGCGACACCGCCCAAGGCTCCTTCACGAAGCCGCTCGCGGTGGTGCCGCGCACGAACGGCGCAAAACCCGGCAGCGAATTCAGGTGCGGCCAGGCCGCCACGTCCCCCCGCTGGTAAAGCGGCTTGAGCGTGATGCCCTCGTAGGTGGCCGTGTACATCTTCTTGTCGAACGGAGCACCTTTCAGCTCCGACTCGACCAGCTTGCGCCAGGCCTCGTAGCTGACCGCCGGAAACTCCGCGAGCAGCTTGCCATTAACGTCTGAGGTATTGGGAGAACTCATAATCAGGCTTCCAGGGTTTCAACCGTGACATCGTGACGCTTGCCATTGACGGTGACAAACAAATGTTTGCCCGGGCCGTTGGCGCGTACGGTGGTCGTCGTGGACGGGGTGGGGGTGGGTACCGGCGGCGCGGCGGGCACCGCCTTGGGTTTGAGCAATTCCTCAACCTGCTGCGGGAACATGGCGAACAAAACGACGATTTCGTCCGTGGTCGGCAGGCCTTTCTCCGCGCATTGCGCCCGGCATTTTTCCAGGCCGGGTGAGAGCAAATCGGCCGGACGCTCGGTGACGCGCTTCTTGCCGGTTTGTTTTTCCACCATGGCCAGCACGTTCGGGTCAATCGGGCCCGGCGTGAGACCGTATTTGCCCAGCGCAATGTCCTGCGCGGGCTGGCAGACCATTTTCCAGCGGCCGAACTTCACGTTCATCATCGCCTGCGTGCCGACGATCTGTGACGTGGGCGTCACCAGCGGGATCCAGCCGAGGGCTTCGCGCACCACCGGGATTTCCCGCACGACCTGGTCGATTTTATCGGACATGCCCTGTTCCTTGAGCTGCGTGCGGAAATTCGAAAGCATGCCGCCGGGCACCTGATAAATGAGAATGTCGCTGTCCACGCGCTCGTTGGCCGGGCTGGTGAATTTACTCAGGTCGCGGTAAACGCCTTCAAAGTATTCGCGCAGTTTCGCCAGTTTTTCCAAGTCAAACTTCGGACACCGCGGATGGCCCTCCAGCAACGCCAGCATGCGCCGCGTATCGGGCTGGGCGGTGCCGTTGGCAAACGGCACGATGGACACTTCCACGCAATCCACGCCCGCCTCGATGGCGGCCAGATAGGTGGAGGCACCCAAACCGGCCGTGTCGTGCGTGTGCAGCGTGATCGGAATGCCGACCTTGCTCTTCAGTTCACGGACCAGATGGAAGGCGGTTTGCGGCTGCAAAATACCCGACATGTCCTTGATGCCGATCGAATCGCAGCCCATTTTTTCCAGCTCGACACCCAGCTTGACGAAGTTTTCCACCGTATGCACCGGGCTGGTCGTGTAGCACAGCTCGCCGCGCGCGTGTTTGCCGCACCGCTTGGTGGTCTTGATGGAAGTCGCCAGATTGCGCACATCGTTGAGCGCATCAAAAATGCGCAGGATATCCTGCCCGTTCTCGCAGGTCGCGCGCACAAACGCCTCCACGATGTCATCGGGAAAGCTGGCATATTGCACGATGTTCTGCCCGCGCAGCAGCATGATCTGCGGCGTCTTGGGCGCAGCCTGCTTGAGCGCGCGCAGCCGATCAAACGGATTTTCCTTCAAGTAGCGCAAGCACGCATCAATCGTGGCGCCACCCCAGGTCTCAAGCCCCGCGAAACCCATCTCGTCCAGAATGCGCGCGGGTTCGAGCATTTGCGAGGTGGCCATGCGTGTCGCGGCCATGGACTGATGGCCATCCCGCAGCACGGTGTTGTTGAAGAGCACAGGTTTTGTTTTCATGTCAGCAAAGTATTGGTTTTACCAATGGGTCGTTTTAATTCTTGCCAGCCGTCTGCAATTTCCTGGGTGAATCCAGGCCTACAGGACCGTTTTTGAGCGATTCGGAAAGTTTTTGGGAAAGCTCGGCCAGGGAACAGTAAAGGTCCTCATTGCGGACAATGACATGTTCCGGCACGCGCAGGCGGATGGGCGCAAAATTCCAGATGGCGCGAATGCCGCCCTCCACCATCAGGTCCGCCACGGACTGAGCCTCAGCGGCGGGCACGGTGATGATGCCCATCCAGACGTGCATGCGACCGGCCAGATCGGCCAGCTTGTCCAAGGGCAGAATCTGCTTGCCCTGGATACGCAACCCGATTTTCCCCGGGTCCGTGTCAAAGGCCGCCACAATATTCAAACCGCACTGCTCAAATCTCCGGTACCCCAGCAGCGCCGAACCCATGCTGCCCGCGCCGGCCAGAAAGGCATCGTGCACGTTGTGCCAGCCCAGAAACTCCTCCAACAGCGGAATCACATTGGCCAGCAGATAGCCCACGCGCGGCCGGCCCACCACCCCGATGGATTCCAGGTCTTTTCGCACCTGGGTCGGATCCAGATCCATCTCCTCACCGATGTCCGTACAGGAAAACGAAGTCTGGCCCGCTGCCGCCAACTCCTTGAGAAATCGATGATACAATGGCAGCCGCTTCAACGTCGGAGCCGAAACCGTCTTGTTCGGTACCCGATGGCGCTGGCTTTGGTCTTCATCGCTCATATCGAGAAACTTTTATCAATAAACCTGTCTCTATTTAAACCTGAATCAGTCTGATGTCAATTCTTAGAGCGCAAAATTAAATTTTATTATGTGGAAAAATCGCGCTCATTAGTCATCGGAATTTACATTTCTTACACAATTAGAATGCCCAGCCCGCCGCCAGTCCAGCACATCAATGTCGCCTGCACTTGATGAGACAGAACGTTGGCGTTGGGGTCCGGGAAATCCGATGCCGCAACATCGGCTTGATCTGCTTGAAAAGCAACTGAATCCACCACCGGCACCAGTCGCGAGCCGCCACCCGCCGGGACTTCCGCGCTGGACGCGCCACCCTGACGCCAGGGTCAGTCTGCAGGGCGCGACATGAGGAACACGGCCCCCCCGGAGCGCCGAGCATCGCTCGGCCCGCGCGCCAAGACGCAGGCAACACCGCACACCGTCGCCAACCGGAGCTCCCGTTTGTAGGGCACGACGTGAGGAGCGCCTTCCCCAGGGCCCGTCCTCGGGCGCTGAGATGTAATCTTGAGCGAGGCGTCACCCAATCGCAGGTTCCGAAACGAACGGCTGCTTTGCCACGTCTTGCTCGAATTGCACACAGCGGCAACGCTTACACACTCTCAGTAGCCGAGACGGCCGCGGACCGGATACGCTTGGAGCACCGAACATCCCAGCCGGCCGGAATCCAGGTTTATCAAGCCGCAAAGCGCAAAAACCGGTCAGTAACTCAAACACCCATGTCTCCGGGTGAAGGCGGTTTTCCAGTCGCCAGTTTCACCGCCAACTCGCCAACTGACTAATGCTTAATCGCAATGTCCACCAGTGCAAAGATAAGCGACGACAGAATCAAGCCCATAAACGTAAGCGACACGATCCTCGCCTTCTTGTGGCCAAAGTTCATCGTCTCACCAAAACCCCGCCGCTTCGGCACAAAAAGCCGGCTATCTAAACGACTGCTATAGGAAAGCAGCGACCAATTCTTTGGATCGCTCCATTCATTTTGGTTGATTTCGTCCTGGTTCATGGCCTGATACCACCATAAGTCGGCCGACTTGGCAGCCTATCCGGTTGGCAAAAGCCATGATAAACCCGGCCGAAATTGCTGTCCCGCATAAAAATCTTCCCGCTTGCACCTCCCGGTCGATCGCATAAAAATACCGCCGGGTTATGCCTCTGATCTGCCTGTAAACCAGCCCTGCCATGCGCCTGCATATTCTCAGCGACCTGCACCTGGAATTCGGAAATTATGACCCGACCGCCACGGAGGCGGATGTCGTGGTGCTGGCGGGCGACATTCACGTGGGCCGGGCCGGACTCGAATGGATTCGCCGCCACTTTCCGCGGCAACCCGTCGTTTACATCTTGGGGAATCACGAGTTTTATCGGCATTCCATTCCAGATCTCACCCTGACGCTGAAACGGGAAACCGACGGCAGCCACATCCGGGTCCTGGAAAACGACGCCGTTGAAATCGCCGGCTGCACCATCCTGGGCTGCACGCTCTGGACGGATTTTGCCCTTTTTGGAAATCGGGAAGTCGCCATGGCGGTGGCGGATCAGGGGATGCCCGATTACACCACGATCCAATGCCGATCCGAGGAGCGCTTCTTCCGCCCTTGGCGTTCGGCCAAAATGTTTGCAGATTCCGTGGCCTGGTTGAAGACCGAACTGGCCCGGCATGATCCCAGCCGGACGGTGGTGGTCACCCACCACGCGCCTAGCAGGCGTTCGATTGACACCGCGCATGCCAGCAAATCGCTCAGTGCGGCGTTTGCCTCCGATTTGGAAGCGCTGATCGCGGAAAGCGGCGTGCCGCTGTGGATCCACGGCCACACCCACCACAATGTGGATTACCGCGTCGGCGCCACGCGCATCTACACCAACCAGCGCGGCCGCCCCGACAAGGTCCTGGCGGGCTTTAATCCGGGCGCCATGATCGAGCTCTGACCAGGCGGAAAAAGCGCACCTCAGGAAGCTGCTGAGTCCAGCATCGGCCAGAGCGGCATTAAGCCTGGTTCGTTCAGGATCGCCTGACGCCAAAAATCAACGCACTTTTGTTCCCGTGCCAATTGGATGGTTTCGGCCAGGCGCTGCTGGGCCCGGTTCAAGTCGCCCAAGAGGCAATCGTAGAGGGCCAGTCGCTGACGAATTTCAATCTCATCCGGGAAGGCCTCCAAGGCCGGCTGGAGCGTTTCCAGGGCCAGGCGGATCTGTTTGAGCTGGTGCAAGGCGTGGGACCGGAGCAACCACCCGAG
>CAYTJG010000211.1:9203-11507 GCA_964437865.1 uncultured Bifidobacteriaceae bacterium
CCTTGAAGCCACGGATTTTCCCCGGCGCCAGCCGGTCTTCGCGTCACCAGCACGGGGCGGTCCCCGGGACTCTCCGCCTTGGACGTTCTGAGCTGGGGACACCTGGTCTAAAATCACTCGTAGCGCCCACGGCCGGCCGTAACCCCTGGTTTGAAGACAACCCACAACCCTCCTGACGGCTAGGTGCTGCTGAAAGGCGCGAAGCCGGCCGTGCGCCCAGCCAGGCACAATTTTCCAAAAGGGTGTTGACAGGAACCCCCTTTAGATTAAACTACGACTATAATAGTAGTTATTACTAATTGGTAAAAAGGACGTTTTTCCAAGTAAGCATTCTGTTTACGTTGAAACGCCTTTAATAACTACTAGTTGTATCGTATATATAGTTTTATATTGGAGAATGCTAAATCGGCAAAAAAAGATGCTTAGTGACCAACCTCCAAGGCAGCCTCAACCGTTCGGTGTCCGCGGCGGTTTAAACCGCCTGCTTTTGCATTGCCGGTTTGATTTCCGGCAAAAAAGCTGGGAGCTGCCGGCGGGGGAGTTCCGCCGCGATGCCCCTTCCCTTTTCCCGGCGCAGCCAACCGCGCTGGTTTCGGCCGTTTCCAAGAATCCTTCCGGCTTTTCCGCCCCGTCGCGGAGCCGCACCCCTCTCTCGATGTCCACAACCAAATCCAAAAACATGAAATCACACACCCATGGAAAGTCGGTTCACCACGTCGCCATCTCTGCCATCCTCGGCCTGACCGCTTTGGCCGCCGGACGGATCCATGCCACGGACGGATACTTTGATTATGGCTACGGCACCCAGGCCAAAGGCATCGGCGGCGCGGGGGTCGCCTTCCCGCAAGATTCGCTGGCGCCGGCTTCCAATCCCGCCGGCGACGCCTTTCTCACCAACCGGTTGGACGTCGGCTTGACCTACTTTCAGCCCGACCGATCCGCTTCGCTCGGCGGCCAGAATTATGATGGCAATGGGAAGGAGCAATTCTACGAGCCGGAAATCGGCTACAAGCATTCACTTTCAGAAAACTTTGACTTCGGGCTGGCCGTTTACGGCAATGGCGGCATGAATACGGATTACAAAACGCCCATCGCCGCCTTTGGCACCACGCACGCCGGCGTGGATCTTGACCAACTCTTCTTCGCGCCGACGCTCACCTATAAGCTGACGGAGGACCACGCGTTCGGAATCGCGCCAATTTTCGCGTATCAACGGTTCAAGGCGTATGGACTGGAGAATTTTGGCATTCCCGACCAGGGCTATGATAATTCGTACGGCGTCGGGGTTCGCATCGGCTACACCGGTCGGCTGACGGATTGGCTGACGGTGGGCTTGACTTATCAAAGTCCGGTTTTCACCACCCGTTTCAAGGAATATGAGCATCTTTTTGCCGAACAAGGTTCCTTTGACATTCCCTCCAATTTTGCCGCGGGCATCGCCGTGAAACCGGTCAAGCAAGTCACTTTGGCCCTCGACGTTGAAGAGATTCTGTACAGCGACATCAACGCGGTGGGCAACAACCTCTCGGGGTCCACCTATGCCAACGGCCTCGGAGCGGATGACGGTCCGGGTTTTGGCTGGCGCGACGTAACCGCGATCAAGACGGGCATCGCCTATGCGCCGATTGAAAGTTTGACCTTGCGGCTCGGCTACAATTACAGCACGCAGCCGATACCTGACAATCAGACCTATTTCAATATTCTCGCGCCGGCGGTGGTGCAGCACCACGTGACGGCCGGGGCCACCTGGCAATTCAACAAGAGCTGGGAGGTCTCCGTCTTTTACGCCCATGCCTTTGAACAGCGGGTGAACGGCAGCGGCAATTTCGGCGGCGCCAACGCCGACCTGGCCATGAGCGAGAATACCGTTGGCCTCGCCTTGGGCTGGATATTCTGAGTATTCTGATCACCAACCTTTTAACCAGGAGAATTTATGTCAAACCAAACCACAACCATTGCTCCGGCCGAAGCCTCGGCGGCGGTGAGCAGCGGACGGGGAACGCTGGTGGACGTGCGGACACCGGCGGAATTCCGGGAGATTCATGCGCTCGGGGCGCAACTGGTTTCACTCGATGTGCTGGATCGCCGGGCCGTGGAGGCCGCCCGCGGAACCCAGGCCGGCCCCGTCTATCTCCTCTGCGCCTCGGGCATTCGCGCCACCAAGGCCGCGGAGCAGCTTAAGCGCGAGGGACTCGATGACGTGGTGGTGGTGGCCGGTGGCACCAATGCCTGGGCCGCCGCCGGATTATCGGTGGTGCGCGGGCCCAAGACGATTTCCATCGAGCGGCAAGTTCGCATCGGAGC
>CAYTJG010000212.1:0-11506 GCA_964437865.1 uncultured Bifidobacteriaceae bacterium
TAGGGTGCCGACCTCAGCAAACAGAAGCCATCGTCGTCAAAGCTCGCGACCATCGCCGGGTCTTTCCGGCCATCCGTGTGCTTTTCGCTTTAAGCCCTTGAATCGTTAAGGACATGCCAGACGGTAAAAGCTGCTCTGGTTTGACGGTGAAAGAATTACCGAGTTTACGAAAGTCGCGGGGTTAAAAGAAGGCACGTTGGTGAGCGTTACCCAATTTGTGGTGTTCAAATTTGAATTGCTTTGCAGCACAACATTTGAAAGGGTTCCGGTCCAGGCAAACTGCAGGCACGGAGGAATCGGTTGCATGCTCAATGGCGGAAGACTTCGCGCCACGTAAATTCCGCTGTATGCGCTGGCCGCCACCATTTTTGTGCCGTCCGCCGAACACGTAACCGCCGTCCAATTTGTAACGGGCGCATTACAAAGAGCCCACGTTTTTCCTGAATCGGCCGAAGTGTATATGGGACCAACGAATCCACCGGAATATCCGCCGGCTGCGGCCACCAATCGGGTTCCATCTGCTGACGATGCAATCGATGTCCAGTTGGTGGCGGGAGCCGTTGTCACAGCCCAGTTGGCGCCGGAATTTGTGGACGTGTAAATCCTGCCCGCAACGGCATTATAGCCGTAGTTTTCGGCGGCTGCCAATTTGACGCCATCGCTCGAAGATGCCAGCGCAATCCACCAGCCGCCGAGCGGCGCGCGTGTTGCTGTCCAGTTGGTCCCCGAGTTCGATGAAGTATAAATGTTTAAGCTGGAACTGGCGGCCAGTTTCGTGCCGTCGGCCGAAGTTGTCACAGCCTGCCAATTCCCAAATATATTGACATTATTTGACCTCCAATTCTGCCCAGAATCTGTTGAAGTATAGAGCGGAGGGTTGGTGCCACCCCAGGCGCCAATAACCAGCGTGGCTCCGTCCGCCGAGCTAACGACTGCGTTCCAATTCGTATGGGGTACATTGTTAGAAAGCCAGCTGTTCCCCGAGTTGCTGGAAGTATAAATACGCCCACCAGAACCATATTGTCCGTCGTCAGCCGCAATGAGTTTGACAAAATTGGTAGAACAAGCCACCGATACCCAATTCCCCGAGGAGGGCAGACCCGTTTGAGCCCAGGATGTTCCCGAATTCGTCGAAATGAAGACGAAGCCGTAGAACATGCTTGCGGCGATTATGTTGCTTCCGTCCGCCGATGAGGCCATGGATTTCCAAAAGTATGCGGGTGCGCTGGTCTTGGTCCAAGTTTGACCGGACGCGCCATCGGCCACAAGTAATGCACCCAGAATGGCTGCCGCCCAAAGAAAAATATGCCGTTTCATACGGTCATTGACTAATGATTGTCCCGTTTGTTGAAGACAATGATTAATAACGGCATTTTAACAACGAGTCAATTTAATTTGGTTCATCCGCTCGGGGGGATGCCCTGAACCCCAGACCCATCCAGAATCATGGGAGTCCAGAAGGGTTTTCTCACACCCAGCGTTGCCAATCTTCAACGATTGGGCTGGTGGTCGCGGTTCCAGCGCGCCAAAGCTTCGTCGCTCGTGTCAGCAAATCGTGGACGATGGAAGCACACGGAGGAGAGATATCGGGTGGTTTGGAGCCGCACAAGCAGAAATGGGGGGCAGCATCCTTCGGAAACCCAGACCCGCACGGGCGAATCTCGCGACTATCGCCCGGTCTTTGCGGCCATCCTTAAAGGTTGCTCAGAATCGGCCGATTTTTGATTCATTGTCGCCATTACAGTCAATCAGCCCACTAATGATGCCCCGCGTGGAAAACCTGGTAACCAGCGCCACCGGCCCAGGTTCGAGGTGGTCATGGGAAGGGAATTGTTGTTCCCGCGTTGCTCGCGAATCATGCGGCGGCATAGGGCGAAAGGCCACCGCAAGCCAGAACACGTGCCACGTGAAAGTCCTCGCCCCGGAGGGAGAGAATTTAGGTGAGGGCGGGCGTCACCCAGACTTTTGGCCGGCTGGCGAACTTTCCCGAAACCCGAAGATGGCCCGGGGGGGGAAAAGAGAGCCCGCCCTTATCCTAACCTTTCCTTCAGGACGAAGAACCCATCTATGGGGTGAGGCCTTTTTGACCCCTTTCCCGTGTCCCCGTTGATTGTATTTTTCTTGCTCCCCCAGGCGCTCTGATAAATGCTGGTTTAACGGATTATTCTTATGCGTGCTCAAAATGTCGCCAAACTCATCGGGGTCGCCATCCTTATATTCGTGGTGGTCATCGTCGCTTCCACCAGTTCGTATGTCGTCCAGCCCGGCTATCGCGGGGTGGAAGTGACTTTGGGCAAGGTATCGCCGGTGTTCAAGCCGGAAGGGTTCGGTTCCAAGACGCCGTTCATCTCCACCATTGTGCCGGTAAACATCCGGCAGCAGACCCGCGAGGCCCAGGCGGCTTGCTATTCTTCGGATTTGCAGCAGGTGAAGATGGATTTGCGGGTGCTGTACCGGATTCCGGAGGCGTCGGTCGTGCAGATTTATCAAGGCTACGCCGGCGACCCGTTCGACAGCCTGATCGCGCCGCGCGTGCAGGAGGCCATGAAGGAGGTTTCCGCCATGGAAAGCGCGGAACAGATCGTGAAGAACCGGGAGGAAATCAAGACCAAGGCCCTGACTGCCGCGCGGGCCAAGATCGGGACGATTCTGCTCGTGGAAGATGTGGTAATCCAGAACATCGATCTTTCCCCGGAACTGGAAACGGCCATCGAAGCGAAGATGGTGCAGGAGCAGGAGGCCGCCAAGGCGAAGTTCACCCAGCAGAAGGCCCAGATCGAAGCCGACACCGTGGTCATTAAGGCCAAGGGCGACGCGGAGTCCATTCGCATCCGGGGCGAGGCGCTGAAGCAGACGCCGGCGTTCATCGATTTGCAGATCGTGGAGAAATGGGATGGCAAGGCCCCGCTGGTCGTGGGGGGCGCCACCGGGGGCGGGGTGAACATGCTGCTGCCGATGGCGGACCTGCAAAAGCAGCGCGCCGCGTCCACCACCGTGACCAATCAATGAATCCGCGCTACGCGTTCGTCCTCAAGCTGCTGGGCGCGCTGCTCCTGATTGCCCTGATCGCGGCGCTGTTTCCGCCGGTGCTGGAATTTGTCGAACTGGCGGCGCGCGAAGTGCGCTATCTCTGGTGGCTGGTCTTTTTGGTCCTGATCGCCGCCTGGCTGATCTGGGGCCTGAGTGGGAAAAAGAAGTAGCCGCCGAAAACGCTGGGGAGCCATCAGAGGTTCGCTGTCTCGGTCTCCGCCGTCCCCTTGGTGGGACGCCGGATTTCCCCCGTCCCTTCAGGACGTTTTCATTATTTTCACCACTACCCGGCACGCTGTGCCGGGCTTATTTCCAGCGTCGCTCCGCGACCGCCGAAGGGCGCCTTGAAGATTTTACCCACGATAAGCGTCGAGGAGCCAAATAAACGAACCGAACTCAGGCGCTCACGTAGAAAAGAGAGTTTAACAAACGCCACGCCCCCCCCTCGTACCGCCGCGAGTATCCCGGGGCCATGATTCAACTGTCGCGAGCGAGCTTAAATTGCTGGGCTGGGCCGGAACTTGAGCTGTGTACGAAGGTGATTTGCCCGGCTTGGTCGGCCGCGAGTGGTTCAGCGGGTTGGCCATCCACGTCGAGTCGGTAACGGGCTCCGGGGGTAAGTCCTTTGAGGACATGCGAAATCGGGACGCCGCCTTGCGTGGCGGACTCAATCCAGACGCGCGGTGAATCGGCGGCTTCGGGCCAGGCTGTGATTTCAATGGCCACCTGCGTGGCGGTGGGCGCGGTTACGGACAGGGTCCAATCCGGATTTGCGCCGTGAAAATATTGGAACGCTGAGTCGGTCGCGTTGGCGCCGAAAGGCGGCGTGGCGCGGACGGTGCAGTTTCCGGCGGTGATGCTGCTGGCGTTGGTGCCGAGGCCGATTTCATATAGCCGCCCGCGCAACGGGTAGCGTAGCCGGGTGCCAGCCAACTCGCCGGTTAGGTGTGGCTCGAGATAAAGCCGGTTGGGCTGGGGCTGGATTCCATAAAGGTCGCGATAGAGCCCCACGATCGGCAGGCAGTTGCCGGCCAGGATATCGTCGCCTTCACCCCGTTGCGAGGTGCGCAGATAACGCTGGTAGGACAAGCCGTCCTTGCCGTATCGGTCCAGGACGTTCTTCACGTATTTCAGCGCCAGCGCGGGATCATAACTGGCATAAGCACGCACGCCCAGTTCGCCCCAGGAAAGGAAAAGGTCGCCGTTTTCGTACTTCGGAAACGGATAATTGCTGTCGGCGCCTTCCGTGGGCGCGTAGGGAAAGAAGGAGAGCGGCCAGTAGAATAGACGCTCCTTTTGCATTTCGGATTCGATGCGGTCGAGGATGGCTTGCCGGCGGTCCGGTTGGTCGCACAAACCATAAGCGATGGCGGCGAAATTGACAGGCGTGACCAGGTTGTTGCCATGAATGGAACCATCCCGGTCGCGCCAGTAAGCATACCACTGGTTGGTCGGGTCCCAGAAGCCGCCCTCGGCCGTGGTGTGATTGAAACTCGCTTTGAGCCGCGCGGCAAAAACACGGTAGTCTTGGGCCTGGCGGGCGTCGCCCAAGGTGTCCTCGGCCCCGGCCCACAAACCGAGTGCGGCGTAAAGCTGGGCGTTGATGAAGGCGTTTTCGTAGGCGGCCCAGATGATATCGATCCAATCGCTGCCGCGCTGCTGCTGATGGGAATCGGTCAGCACGGCCACCAGCCCGCTGCCGGCCACTTCGCGGCGGGTGAGATAGGCCAGTGCCCGCTCGCAGGCGGATTTGTGCCGCGCGAGCCATTCCTGGTCGCCGGTGAGATGAAATTGTTCCACGACATTCATCACGTAATCCGGCTGGGAATCCAGGAGATAGCCCCACTGCGCCTCGTAAAAGCCATTGGTGTCATAGGTTCCGGGCATGGCGTCGCCGGGGCCGTAGGTCCAGCGGGATTTGACCCGTCCATCCGGTGCGATGGCGTGGTCGCGGGCAAAATCCAGCGCCGCCGAGAGGTTGGCCGTATAGTCCGGCGCGTCCAGCGTGGCGGCCATCTGTGCGAAAAACGGTTCGTGCAGGCAGATATAGCCTGAGCGCCAGCCGTTGCCGCCGACCAAATGGGAATCAATCACGCCATAGCGGGCGACGGTGTTGAGTAGCTCGCGAACGTTGTTGCCATCCACCCCCACAAAGGTGCCGCGATCGTAGGCTTGGTCGTAGGCGAACGCTTGCAGCACAAACTCGGCGGTGACCTCGGCGGGATGAACCTGAACCGGTTGCCACAAGTCCTGCCGGCCGCCCAGGAAACGGCTTTGCCCATGCTTGGGCTGCACTGGTTCATCGCTGATCGTATAGCAGAACGAGAACACATCCCCGGGCAGGCGTGAGCAACGGCCGGCGCCGAAGCTGCCGGGAGGAAGGCGGGGAGTGATGCGCAGACAATCGTTGGATGCGGTATTCCAAAAAGTTACGGCTCCAAAATGGCCGCCGTAGGTGGCGTTGACCTGGTCGAGATACTTGTTCCACACGACCCCGCCGTTATCCAGCAGGCCGCCGGTCCACGTAGATAGGTTCTTGAAATTCCACCGGGGAAACGCCAGGTCGGCGACGGTCTCATCCGCGGCACACCGGCGCCTGATTTGCCAGACAATCCGGTCCGGCCCGGTCGTGAACTTCCAGGTCTCGCGGATCTCATGACCGCTGGGGCCAAATTGTATGCCCTTAACCGTGACCGTGTGCGGGCCCGTTTCAAGGGTGGCTCCGGTCATGGTCTGGGAGGTAAACCATTCGGTGCCCGGGCAGACGCCGGTGGCCACGCCGCCCGCGCCGGCGACCTCGCGTCCGCGTACCTGGACCTGATCGAGCACACAGCCGGTCCCGTAATTGAGCCGCAGCGTGAGTTGGCCATCGCCCTCACGCAAGGTCACCAGCTGATGGTCGGGATCTTGGATTATTTCCGGTTGGCCCCAGGCGGCAAGCGAAGCGCAGAAGAACAGAAACGCTGCGGCGGCAAGCCGGACGGGCAGGGGGCTGGTGGAACTTTTTTTTGGCATTCGATTTATTCCTCGCAACGAGAGATCTACCGCCGAGTTTGTCGCGGTTATCGACTCGTGGCAATAGCCGGGATGGCGAATCTGGTGGATAAATTGGCCAAGCAAATATGCAGCCCAGCAAATTGTCTTTGCAGCCAATTCCTTCCGTAAATTTCCGGCCGGCCAAAAGTTGCCTGAAACCGCCGGTTGGCTGGCCAAAATTGAACGTGGCATGGTTTAGGCTCCGAGAAAAGGTTCATTTATGAACGTAAGAAAGCTGCTGGTTGAGGATGATTCTTTGGCGCGGGAAATCCGGTCCTCTTTTTCTGAAAGGGACGATCGTTGGGGCCGGGTGACGGTCGGCGGAGCGGCCGCCGCAAATAATCATTCAAAACAATTGATTTAATCCTGCTCGAAATTAGTATTTTACAAATGAATGGTTGGGATTGTTTTGATATTCTCATGGTGAAGAACTTCTGCTGGCCGCGGACCTCATCGGTGCTGGTCTCAACCCACGCGGCTGACCCAAACCTGGAGTACTCCCCGCGCGTGCCGAAGACCTGATCGGTTATGTGGATCGTCCGACTGGCCCTGAACCGGCCTTATACGTTTGTGGTGGCGGCACTGGTGATTTTTCTCATCAGCCCGGTGGCCATTTTGCGCACCCCCACGGACATTTTTCCCAACATCAATATCCCGGTGGTGAGTATTGTCTGGGGTTACAACGGCATGTCGGCCGAGCAAATGTCAGCGCGCATCGTGACCGTCAGCGAACGCGGGTTGACGACCACGGTCAATGACATCGAGCACATCGAATCCCAATCGCTCAACGGGATGGGGGTGATCAAGGTGTTTTTTCATCCCAGCGTGAAGATCGACATGGCGATCGCGCAGATTACGGCGATCTGCCAGGCAGCCACCCGGACGCTGCCGCCGGGGATTACACCGCCGCTGATCATTACTTACAATGCGTCCAGTGTGCCCATTTTGCAGCTCAGCCTGAGCAGCAAGACCCTGTCCGAATCCCAGGTCAATGACCTGGGCGTGAATTTCCTGCGCGTCGGCCTGGCGACGGTGCAGGGGGCGTCCATGCCGAACCCCTACGGCGGCAAGACCCGCCAGATCATGGTGGATATCGACCTTTCCGCCTTGACTGCGGCAGGACTATCGCCCAGCGATGTGGTGAATGCCGTCAGCGCGGAAAACCTGATTTTGCCGGCCGGCACGCAAAAGATCGGCAGCACCGAATATGCCGTGGAGCTAAACGGCAGTCCGTCCACCATCCAGGAACTCAACGACATTCCGCTTAAGCAAATCAATGGTCACATGATCTACCTGCGGGATGTGGCGCATGTGCGGGACGGGTTTGCGGTGCAGCAAAACATTGTGCGCAGCGATGGGGTGCGCGCCACGCTGCTAACGGTGATCAAATCCGGGGCCGCTTCCACTTTGGATATTGTGGCGCGCATCAAGGCAGCTGTGCCGCAGGTGGCCAAAACCCTGCCGCCCGGATTGGAAATCCGCACGCTGTTGGATCAATCCCTGTTCGTGCGTGCGGCGGTCCAGTCGGTGATCAAGGAAGCCGTCATGGCCGCCTGTCTGACGGCCATCATGATTTTGGTTTTCCTGGGCAATTGGCGCACCACGTTCGTCATCGTTATTTCCATTCCCCTGGCCATCCTCTGTTCCGTCATCACGCTCAGTGCCCTGGGAGAGACGATGAACATCATGACCCTCGGCGGGCTGGCGCTGGCGGTGGGCATCCTGGTGGACGATGCCACGGTGACCATTGAGAACATCGAACGGCATATTCGGGAGGGAAAACAATTGTACACGGCGATTTTGGACGGCGCCGCGCAGATTGCGGTGCCCGCCTTTGTCTCGACGCTGTGCATTTGCATTGTCTTTGTGCCCATGTTTTTTCTGACCGGCACGGCCCGGTACCTGTTTGTGCCGCTGGCGGAAGCGGTGGTGTTTGCCATGCTGGCGTCGTACGTGCTCTCCCGTACATTGGTGCCCACACTGGTGCTGTTTCTTCTCCGCCACCATGAGCCCGGCAGCAGCCCGGCAGCGAAAAACTGGTTCGCTCGATTTCACGCCTGGTTTGAAATCCAATTTGAGCGGTTGCGGAGCGCTTACCGGGACTGGCTGGCGCGCTGTTTGCACCATCGGCTGATGTTCGGTGGTTGTTTTCTGGCTTTCTGCATGGCTTCGTGCCTTTTGGCGCCTTTTCTGGGGCAGGATTTCTTTCCCAAAGTGGACGCCGGTCAGATGCGCCTCCATGTCCGGGCGCGGACCGGCACGCGCGTGGAGGAAACCGCCGCCTTGTGCGACCGGGTGGAACAGTTGATCCGGCAGACCATCCCCGCCCGCGAATTGGAGACCATCGTGGACAACATCGGGTTGCCCACCAGCGGCATCAATGTCTCCTACAACAACGGCGGCACCGTTGGGCCCTTCGACGCCGAGATTCTCATTTCCCTCGACCCGGAACACCACCATCCCACCGCCGGCTATATTCGCAAGCTCCGCCACGACCTGAACCTGGCGTTTCCCGGAGTGGCCTTCTTTTTTCAACCGGCCGACATCGTGAGCCAGGTCCTGAACTTCGGGCTGCCATCGCCCATTGACATTCAGGTCGTTGGCCGGGAGCAAAAGGCGAATTATCACGTGGCCAATGAGATTGCCGACCAGTTGCGCCAGGTTCCGGGCGCGGTGGACGTGCATGTGCAGCAGATGTTTGATCTGCCGAACCTGCAAGTGAAAGCCGATCGCACCAAAATTCAGGAGGTGGGCTTCACCGAACGGGACGTGGCCAACAGTCTGCTGGTGTCGCTCAGTGGCAGTTTCCAAACCACGCCCTCCTTTTATCTGAATCCCGTCAATGGCGTGAGCTATCAGGTGGCGTCGCAAACGCCCCAATACGCGCTGGATTCCTTGCAGGCCCTGGCGGGCATTCCGGTGACGGGGGCCAGTCAGGCCGTACCCCAATTGCTGGGCAACCTGGCCACGTTTTCCCGCGGCACCGAGCAAGGCGTGGTGAGCCATTACAATATCCAGCCGGTGATCGACGTTTATGCCGATGTGCAAGGCCGCGACTTGGGCAGCGTGGCCAAAGGCTTTCAGGGCATTGTCCAGGCGGCCGAGAAAAAGCTCCCCGCCAGCAGTTCCATCATCGTGCGGGGGCAGGTGGAGACGATGCACTCGTCCTTCCTCGGGCTGGGGCTGGGACTCATCTTCGCCATCGTGCTGGTCTATTTGCTCATTGTGGTGAACTTCCAATCCTGGACCGATCCGTTCATCATCATCACCGCGCTGCCGGGCGCGCTGTGCGGCATCGTCTGGATGTTGTTCCTCACGCACACGACCCTCAACGTGCCGTCGCTCATGGGGGCGATCATGAGCATCGGCGTGGCCACCGCCAACAGCATTTTGGTGGTCACCTTTGCGAAGGAACGCCTGGCTGAAACCGGCGACGCCTTCGCCGCCGCGTTGGACGCCGGTTACATTCGCTTGCGGCCGGTGCTGATGACCGCGTTGGCAATGATTATCGGCATGATCCCCATGTCGCTCGGGTTGGGTGAAGGCGGCGAGCAGAACGCGCCCCTCGGCCGGGCGGTGATCGGCGGATTGATTTTTGCGACCGTGGCGACGCTCTTTTTCGTCCCGGTGGTGTTTTGTCTGATCCGCAGCCGGCGCGTGGCAAAACCCGCCGCCCTTGATTCCGCCACCGCGACGAGCCCCAATTCCACCCAATAATGCCCATGGAGACCGAACCTACCGCTGCCCGCCGCACTGACCCCGCCCCTGCGACCAAAACCGCCAGTCGCACGCCGTGGTTCCTGCTGGCTGGCGTCATCCTCCTGCTGGCCATTGGGTCGGCCATGACGGTGCTCTCCCGGATGCGCGCACGCGGGGAACTGGAGCGGGACACCGTGGCGAACCGGCTGCCCACGGTGAGCGTCGTGCACCCCAAACGCACGCCGGCCCAGATCCAGCTTGAGTTGCCGGGCGACCTGACCGCGTTTGAGGAAACCCCCATCTACGCCCGCGTCAGCGGTTACCTCAGCAAATGGTTCACGGATATCGGCACGCCCGTGGTCGAGGGGCAGGAGCTGGCCGAGATTGAAACACCCGAGTTGGATCAGGAACTCCTCCAGGCCAACGCCGCGCTGGCCCAAGCCAAGGCCAATCTGGAAATCGCCCGCATTTCCGCGGAACGCTGGCAAACTCTTCGCAAGAGTGATGCGGTTTCCCAGCAGGATACCGATGTGAAGGTGGCCACCTGGCGGGCGGGGGAAGCGAATGTTCAAGCCGCGGAGGCCAACGTCCAGCGGTTGAAGGAAACCGCCAATTTCAAGAAGTTGGTCGCTCCATTCTCCGGCATCATCACCGTGCGCACCATGGATGCGGGTAACCTTATCACGGCCGGGTCGTCCCGGGAAATATTTCGCCTGGCCAAGACGGATCCGTTGCGGGTCTACATCAGTCTGCCCCAGGCCTACAGCCAGATGATCAAAACCAACGACGAGGCAGAACTCACCCTATCCGAGCTGCCCGGCCAGTTGTTTACCGGCCGGGTGGACCGCACGGCCGGGGCGATCGACCCGGTGTCGCGCACGCTGCGGACGGAAATTCTCGTCGCCAACCCGGGCGGCAAGCTGTTGCCAGGTGCCCATGCCATGGTCCGGGTGAAGCTGGCCAACGCGGAAGAACCGGTGATTGTGCCCGTCAACACCCTGTTGTTTCGCAACGAACAAGGAATGCAGGCGGGCGTGGTGGATGCCCAGGACATTGTGCATCTGACTTCGGTGAAGGTGGGCCGCGATTTCGGCACCACCGTCGAGATCGTCCACGGCCTGGCGGAAAGTGACCGGATCATCCTCAACCCCTCCGACTCCCTCGAGTCCGGCCTCCAGGTGCAGGTGGTGGCCGGTGGCACGAATACCAACAAAACCGCCCATGACTGAGCAGCGTTCCAACCGGGGCAAGCTCGCCACCGTCTTGTGCCTGCTGATCCTGGCAGGCTGTGCCGTGGGGCCGGATTATCATCGGTCAACGCCCACGGCCGTTCCGGCCCAGTGGAAGGCCAGCCCGCCGTGGAAAGAAGGCCAGCCGCAGGACGCGGCGATCAAACAGAAGTTTTGGGAGATCTTTGATGATCCGGTCCTGACGGAACTGGAGCAGCAGGCCACCACGAACAGTCCTGACGTGGCGGCCGCATTTGAACGGGTGGAACAGGCGCGGGCGGCGGCCCGCATCACCCGGGCGAATCTCATGCCCGGCCTCAGTTTTGATCCCAACGGAAACCGCACACGCTATTCGCCCAGCCGGACCGCGCAACCGGGAACCGCCTTGGCGGGCTACACCGGCAACGAATTCTTTCTGCCGCTGGATTTGAGTTATGAAGTGGACTTGTGGGGACGGGTCCGCCGCTCTTTCCGGGCGGCGCGCGAGCAGGCCCAGGCCAGCGCCGCCGCCT
>CAYTJG010000213.1:0-11465 GCA_964437865.1 uncultured Bifidobacteriaceae bacterium
GGCACTCCTTACGTCGTGCCCTACAATCCCCGTTTGTAGGCGACGACGTAAGGAGGCGGGCCCTGAACACCAAACCGACAAGGCTCGTGACTTGCCGCCACCGTTCGCCGCCGGACATTCGGGCGCGAATTATTAATTGCTCCCTCCCAGCGCCCAAGCATTTTTCGAAAGCGGAGCTAATTATCTGTTCCATGGTAGGCGACCGGGTCAATGTACATTTTCCATTCGCCACCTTCCCGGCGCAAAACCTGTTTCATTACATTAGGGCTGACCAACCCAGATTCGGCGATCCATACATAGTATTCATCATTCCCCAGCGGAAACATCGCAATCAGCTGGTGATAATCCCAGCCATTGTTCGTCCCCCTGGAAGCGCCTCCAATCAGTTCCTTTTTAAGCTCCTCGGAGGTTCCGGGAGAAAAATCAAAGATGCTTCGCATGTCGCCTTGGCTGCCGTGCCGGATTGCCCAAAGCCACGTTTGGATCATGGCCGCCGGGGTGGCCAGACCGACATTGGTGGCCGTGGTCCAAGCGTTGAATCCGATTGCCGTATCGGGATATTTGTACAGTTCCATCGCGAGCGGCGGCGTGGCGGGGAGGGAATTGCTGCTTCCCGCCGCCGCGACCTGCGCCGCGGCTAGCAACCGGCTCGTCAGTTGCTCCTTTTCCCGCCGCAGTTTCTCTATTTCCACGCCTTGCGAACCGGCTTTCAGCCGATCCATCTCCGCCAGAGCCTGCGCCAACTCGTTCGTCGCGGCCCTATACTTGGACTGCACAAACTGGATTGGCCCAGCCTGTGGCAATGAGTCGCCCTGGATTTGCCGCAGCGCCGCTCGCGCGGCGGCGGCTTGATTGGCTTCATACAGACCGGCGCCAAGCATGATGGTCAGCGAGATCGTGAGGGCGATTTTATGCCAGGAGGTCATAGAGCAGGATCGATGCACATTTTCCATTCGCCACCCTCTTGGCGGAGCACCTTTCTCATCACACAATTGGTGTGAATAGCAGAGTCGGCGACCCAAACATAGTATTCGCCATCGTCCAAAGGATACATGGCAATCAACTTGACCAAATGTGCTCCGGCATAATAATCCTCCACATTCTTGAGGTCGCTTTGCGTAGTCTCCCGTTTGGCCTCTTCGGAAAGGCCGGGTGGAAAATCACAGATGTTCAGCAGGTCCTCGTCGCTGCCATGCCGCAGTGCCCAAAGCCAGGTTTGGATTGTGGCGGTCGGCGTCAACAGACCGGCGTTGGTGGCACTCTTTAAGTTAAATCCGCCCGCCGAATCAGGATATTGCGCAAGGTACAGGGTGGGATGCCGCATAAGCGTCGGCGCATTGCTGCCCTTGGCCGCCGCGTCGCGCGCCGCTGCTTGCAACTGGTTTTGCAATTGTCCCACGTCCCCGCGCAATTTCAACAATTCCAAGCCTTGCGGACTGGCTTTCAGTCGTTCGATTTCCGCAAGGGTCTGCGCCAGCCGGTTCGTGACCCCCGCGTAGTCAGACGGCCACGACTCGCCTGGCCCGGCCACCGATGATGCCCCGCCCTGGAATTGTCGCAGCGCCGTGCGCGCCGCGGCGGCTTGATCCGCTTCATACAGGCCGACGCCCAGCGTGGCAGCCAGCGCGATCGTAATGGTGAATTTTTGCAAGGTGGTCATGGCAATCGTCTTGGTAAGGGCAACCGTGCCGGGAACCGCAGCCGCCAGTACACCGCCCGCCGTCGCGGAAATGACCGCCGTCAGCCCGGCCGGAGCGGATTGCACGGCGTTGGCCGCAAGCAACGCCGTCAAGCCGCCCGCCCCCACAGTTACTTTGCGTTTGGCGAAAAACTCCCGCAGTTTTTCCACCGCGCGGCTCACCCGCTTTTGGGCGGCATCATCGCTCACACCCAGCCGCTCGCCGACTTCGCGCAGCGACCGGTTTTCAAAATACCGGAGCAGCACCGCCGCCCGGTCGACGTCATCCAGCGCGGTTACCGCCTCGTCCAGCAGCGGCTCAATTTGCGTCCAAGCAGTATCGGTGGCTTGCATGGCATTCAGTTCGACGGCGATCTTCTCGCGCAGTTGCCGGCGGGATTCCTGTCGGATGACATCCACCGCCGTCCGCCGGGTCACGGCATGAAGCCAAGCCGTCAGAATGGTGTCCGGTCTCAGTCGCGCCGCCTGGCGGGCCAGGTCGGCAAACACCGATTGTGCAATCTCCTCCGCCAGTTGCGGCGAGCGAACCTGCCGCACTGCTGCCGAGTAAACGAGATTCACATGCCGCCGCACCAGTTCCGCAAAGGCATCCTGCGAACCCGCCCGGACGAATTGCCGGAGCAAATCAAGATCGTTACCGGTCATTTTCTTCAAGCATATCGCCACGCCGCCCACAAATCCGACAAACTTTTTTCTCATCATGGTCGCCGCCTTGCCCCCGTTCTTTTCCCAAACGGTCCGGATCTCGGTTCCAACTCGCGGGCCGGCACTCGAATCGCGATTCGAGCTCAGCCCCCGATTTTCTTTGTCGGTTTTTCCGGTCGGCGGCCGTTTAATAGATGGAATGCAACCACCGAGTGATGCCGAACTGCTGGCCGAATACGCCGCCTGCCGCTCCGAGACCGCATTTGCGGAACTGGTCGAGCGCCACGTGGCACTCGTCCATTCCGCCGCGCTCCGGCAGGTGGGCGACCCGCATCTGGCCGAGGACGTCACGCAAGCCGTGTTTCTCATCCTGGCGCGCAAGGCCGGCAACCTCGCAGGCCAGACCTTGCTCGCCGGCTGGCTCTGCCGCACCGCACACTTTGCCGCCTGCGACGCCTTGAAGCGGGAACGCCGCCGCCAGCAACGCGAATACAGTGCCAGCCTGGAATCCGCCATGAATCCCATCGAAACCGACACCGATGCCGCGTGGCAACAGCTCTCGCCGCTGCTGGATGCCGCCGTGGCGCAACTGGAGGACGCCGACCGCGCCGCCCTGGTGCTGCGGTATTACGAGCAACGCCCGCTGGACCAAGTGGGCGCCGCGCTGGGCGTGGGGGCGGATGCCGCCCAAAAGCGCGTGAGCCGCGCGCTCGAGAAGCTGCGCGTCGTCTTTGCCAAGCGCGGCGTCACCCTCACCGCCGCCCTCATCGCCGGGGCCGTCTCGGCCCACTCCGTACAGGCCGCGCCCGCCGGGCTGGCGGCCAAGCTCTCGGTGGCCGTCGGCGCCAGCCTCGCCGCCCCCGCCCCCGCCCTGTTGACTGCCACCAAAACCATTGTCATGACCACCATCCAAAAAATTGCCGTCACCGCCGCGCTCACCGTAACGATTGGCGCAGGTCTTTATGAAACCCGACAAGCCGCCCAAACCCGGGCGACCCTGCGCCAGTACCAGGAGCAGCAGGCGCCGTTGGCGGAACAGCTCCGCCAACTGCAGGCCGGCTGGGCCAATGCCACCAACCGGCTGGCGGATTTGCTGGCGGAGAATTCCAAGTTCAAATCCGATCCCGCCCGGGCTGAACTCTTGAAACTGCGCGGTGAAATGGCCGTCCTTAGCCGGCAGAAGGATGACTTGCAACAGTTACTCTCCGGCATGCAGTCCGCCGCCGGCAAGAATGAGCCGGCGTACCCCACCAATGCCCTGCCCCGGGAATCCTGGGGCTTTGCCGGCTATGGAACGCCAGAGGCGGCCATCCAATCCTGTCTATGGGCCAAAAGCTCTGGCAACCAGAACCTCTGGCTGGGCAGCTTGACCACGAACATGGTCTCGTGGCTGACGAATGGCTACATCAAGGGAAACTCGGAGGAGGAACGCACCCAATTCCTGGTCGATCAAACGAAGGGCTGGAGCGGTTTCCGGATTTTGCGCGAATTTCCCGTGGCGGACGACACCATGCTGATTCAGATCGAGTTGAACTACCAAACCGATGGCCAAGCCGGCTCCCATGTTTCCGTGGAAGAAATGAAGAACATCGGCGGTGAATGGAAGACGGCCAACGAGTACAATTAGAGACCACCACCGGCGCGCCTTGCCTCGGGGCAGTCAACCGCTACCCCTTTCCTAAAAAGGTTGGACAATTAATCGGGGAACACCGCGACCTTTGGCCCAGCCAATTAATAGTTAAAAAAACTTTGTCCCGTTTGGGCGCTCGTGGACATCATGAGGTAGATGCCGGAACTGAGTGACCATGAATTGCTGACCGAATTCGCCCACCGCGGAACGGAAGCCGCTTTTGCGGCGCTGGTGAGCCGGCATGTGGGACTGGTTTACTCGGCCGCATTGCGCTTCACGAACAATCCCCATCAGGCGGAAGAAATCACCCAGGCCGTCTTCATTTTGCTGGCCCGCAAGGCTGCGGGGCTTTCGGCCCGGGTGGTGGTGTCCGGCTGGCTTTACCAGACGGCCCGGCTGACGGCCGCCAATTTTATCAAAGGCGAAGTGCGGCGGCACCGCCGGGAACAGGAGGCTTATCTGCAAACCACCTTGAACGATGCCGATCCGGCCGTCTGGAACCGGATCGCACCCTGGCTGGATGAAGCCATGGGCACCCTGGGCGAAACCGACCGCAACGCCGTGGTGCTGCGTTATTTCGAGAACCGGAGCGCGGCGGAAATCGGAATCGCGCTGCGGATGAACGAGGAGACCGCCCGCAAGCGCGTGAACCGGGCGCTGGAAAAACTGCGTCGGTTCTTCGCCCAACGCGGCGTGGCGCTCTCCGGCGTCGCCCTGATCGGCGCAATCTCAGCCAATTCCGTGCAGGCCGCCCCGGCCGTGCTGGCCCAAGCGGTGACGACGCTCGCCGTGGCCCAGGGCGTCACGGCCGGTGGTTCCACCTTACCCTTCATCAAAGGAGCATTGAAAATCATGGCCTGGACAAAAGCAAAAACGGCAGTGATCGTGGGTTTGGGAGTGTTGCTGGCCGGTGGCGCGTACTTTGTGGCCGCCAACACAATTTGGGCGGAGAAGAACAATTTTGAGGCGGAAGGCTATATTTATTATGGCACGTCAGGACAAACGCGGCCGTTTCAAGCTTACGTCAGCGGAAACAAATGGCTGATCCGAACCCCCTTCAATACCAACGGAATCGTATACAGCGAAGAATCATTTGATGGAACCTACCTCTATCAATACACCCAATTGGCCAGCGCCGGAAATTCTCAGAACTCATCCATCGGATACATAGAACGCGACGACATTCCGGCTTTCAATTCAAGGGTGCTTCCCATCTGGCTGGCCTACGGTGCGTCCCGTTATTTTGATAAAGTCACCGGCACGGTAGTAAGGCCATTTCTGGTGGCCAGCGGACTGCGGCGGGATCGCGACCATCTGCTGGAGGTTGAATGGCAGCGTTCCCCGGAAGCGCCGTTTGCGCCCTCCTACCTCTATTGCCAGGAAATAAACTACCGCTATCGGGTGCTGGAGTTCACCAATTTCGCCGGCTTGCACATCCCCAGCAAATTCGTGTTTGAGACGTTTCGCCGGGGCGCCAGCCTGACGAACGCCCCCCAATATCTTGTAAACGGCTTTCTGACCAAGATCACCAAACCGGCGACCCGGCAAAACTTCAAGCCCGTCATGGATGGCCACACAGTGGTCGAGGACTGGCGGTTCCCCAGCGCCCAACCTGAAAAAACTCAACCGGCACTTTACATGAATACGGCCAAGGATTGGTTTTCGCCCAACAGCCCGCAATGGCAAACCCTGCTGAAAATGTGGTCTCCCCAAGCCGGGGGCCTCGTTTGGCCGCAAGTGGATGCCAAGATTAGCGGCGTTGAGAGACCCTGAAACGGGAGGCTTCGGTGTTTGATCCACCCGTCGTTTTCAGCCTCCGAATATCAGCGGTCCCGGCGATTCGACGACTTTACTTTCGAGCTAAGTTGGCGCATTGTCTGTGGCAATGAAGAGATTGGTCGTTTTGTTTCTGGCCGCGCTGGCGGCGGCCACCGCTGGCGCGGCGGAGTCGTCGTTCAAGGTCTCCGTGCTGGACAATGCCGTCCTGTGCCTGCGCGGCAGTCAGGTGCCAGACAATGTGCCGGACCAGATTCGCACCATCACGGTGCCGCGGAACCTCGCGGGCACGGTGCTGGACCTGCGCTTTGCGGACGGCGCGGCCACCAACGCCGCCGACTACTTCATTCGTGGGAAATCCCCGCTGGTGATCCTCGTGAACAGCCAGACGAGCGGGACCGCCGCCCAACTGGCGACCGATTTGCGCAACTCCGCCAGCGCCATCCTCATCGGCAGCACCAATTCACCGAAAAATCTGGCCCCGGACATCCTGGTGGCCGTGAGTCCGGAGCAGGAGAAGAAATTCCAGGACAACCCCTTTCTCGCCGGCCTGACCAATCCCTTCGGCAGCGCGTCGCCCACCAATCTGCTGGGCTTTGTGGAACATACCAGCGAGGCGGAACTGGTGCGCAAACGCATCAAGGACGGTGAAGACGACGGCGACGTAGCCAGCCCGCGCGCCGAACCGTCCACGCCCGTCGTTCGCGACCCGGCTTTGGCGCGGGCCATGGACTTGTTGAAAGCGCTGGCGGCCCTGCATCCCGCCCGGGGTTGAGCGGGCACGCGCGGCCATCCGATCGATTTATCGTAGCGCAGCCGGACCGGTTTTGTTTAAAACCGGTCGAAATCAGCAGACGCAAACGATATCGAATCGCAAATTTAAACAAATATCCCAGTTTTTCCTCCAGTTGAATTGCGGGCGCATGGAGCGCGCACGCCAGCGTGATTTCAGCGGGACTGGGGGGCGGTTAAATTGGCCGGGGAGAGGGAGTTGGGCGCCGGTGGCAGTCAGCTTGAAAACAGCAGCGTTTTTTGGGGGGCGATCCGGGCGCCGCCCTGGAGTGGGGTCCGGACGCCAAACACTCGGAAATGTCATTTGGCATTGACGATTGGCCTTGGGCCAATCACCTTTAACGGCTCGGTTTTTGATGAAGACAATACTCTTTCTTTGCACAGGCAACGTATGCCGGAGCCCGATGGCCGAAGGGCTTTTTCGCCACGCGGTCCAGAGCCGCGGTGAGTTTCGCGTGGTCTCCGCGGGCTTGGGCGCCATGGACGGCCAGCCGCCCACCCATTTTTCCGTGCAAGCCATGCGGGAAATCGGCCTGGATATCTCGCATCAGCGCAGTCGCGCGCTGACCGCTGAGATGGTGCGCGAGGCGGATTATATTTTTGGCATGACGCGCAGCCATGTGGACACAGTGGCCCTGCTTTATCCGCAACACGCCGAGAAATCATTTTTGCTGCGCGAATTTGACGACACGATCGAAGCCTATGAAAAGGATGTCAGCGACCCGATCGGCAGCCCTTATGAGGTTTACGTCGAATGCCGGAACCAGATCGAACTGGGCGTGGCCTCGATTTTGAAATTTATGGAACAACAGAATATTCTTTCGAAACCAGAAGACCGATCCATGAAGACCCGGGCCAAGTTTGCGCTGGGGGCCGACCATGGCGGTCTGGAACTCAAGAACACGCTCAAGGCCTGGCTGCGCGAAAAGGGCCTGACGCTCGAGGATTTTGGCGCACTGACGAAGAACCCGACCGATGATTATCCCGATTACGCGCGGCCGGTGGCGGAAGCGGTGGCGGCCGGCAAGGCGGAACTGGGCCTGCTGATCTGCACCTCGGGCGTGGGCATGTGCATCTCCGCCAACAAAATCACGGGTGTGCGCGCCGCGCCAGTGGAAGACGCCGAAGGCGCCGCCCGCTGCCGCCAGCACAACAACGCCAATGTGCTCTGCCTCGCGGGCGCCAAGATTTCCCCCGAGACCGGCAAAAAAATCATCGAGGCTTTCCTCAACGCCAAGTTTGAAGGCGGCCGCCATGAGCGCCGCGTGCACAAGATGGAGGCGCCCTCGACCCCGGCCGGCCTGGGCCTCGCGCAGGTGGATCCGGAAATCGCACTGGCGATCGATCAGGAACGGCAGCGCCAGCAGCAAAACGTGGAACTGATTGCCAGCGAGAATTTCGTGAGTCCCGCCGTCATGGAAGCCCAGGGCTCGGTGCTCACCAACAAGTACGCGGAAGGTTATCCCAAGAAGCGCTGGTACGGTGGCTGCGAATACATCGACGTGGTCGAGCAGCTCGCCATTGACCGGGCCAAGCAGTTGTTCGGCGCGGAACACGCCAACGTCCAACCGCATTCCGGTTCGGGCGCGAACATGGCCGTGTATTTTGCCGTGCTCAAGCCGGGCGACAAGATGCTGACGATGGATCTGACCCACGGCGGCCATCTCACCCACGGCAACAAGGCCAATTTTTCGGGCCGCTTCTTTGAAATCGTGCATTACGGGGTGCGCAAGGAGGACGAGCGCATCGATTACGATCAACTGGCGGCCATGGCGCGCGAGCACAAGCCCAAGATGATCACCGTGGGCGCGAGCGCGTATCCGCGCATCATTGATTTCAAGCGCATGGGCGAGATCGCCCGCGAAGTGGGCGCTTACCTGCTGGCGGACATCGCGCACATCGCCGGCCTGGTGGCCACCGGGCTGCATCCCAGCCCCATCGGACACGCGGATTTCGTGACCACCACCACGCACAAGACACTGCGGGGACCGCGCGGCGGACTGATTTTGTGCGGCGAGAAATACGCCAAGGAAATTGATTCGCAGGCGTTTCCGGGCATCCAGGGCGGACCGCTGGAGCACGTGATTGCGGCCAAGGCCGTGTGTTTCCACGAGGCGTTGCAACCGGGCTTCAAGGCCTACCAGCAACAGATTCTCAAGAACGCCACGACGCTGGCCGAGGGCATGCAGCACAATGGCTATCGGCTGGTCAGCGGCGGCACGGACAACCACCTCATGCTGGTGGACGTGGGCGCCAAGGGGGTCACCGGCAAGGAATGCCAGCACGCGCTGGACGAGGCCGGCATCACGGTAAACAAGAACACCATTCCCTTCGAGACCCGCTCGCCGTTCCAGGCCAGCGGCATCCGGCTGGGCACGCCGGCCTGCACCACGCGCGGCATGAAAGAGGCTGAGATGGCCGCCATCGCCGACATGATCTCCGAAGTGCTGATGGACGTCAAAAACGTGGAGGCCGCCCACAAGGTGCGCACCCGCGTGCGCGAACTCACGGCGCGGTTTCCGCTGCCGTATTGACACCACACTGGCCGCGTGGGATTATCCCACTGTGACGATTACCGCCGACAACAAGAAACGCGTGGTTATTCCCGGGGCCAAGCCGGGCGACGTCTTTGCCGTGATCCAGCAGGATGAAAATCATATCACGCTGGCCCGGCTCCAGTCGCCGCCGCCGCTGCCGTCGGCGAAGCCGACCAAAGCCCAGGTCACGCGGGCGCTCAAGCAGAGCAAGCTCGAGTTTGATCACACGTGGAATGAGTTGCGCACCGTAACGCGCGAGCCATGATTCTGCTGGATACCAACGTGGTCATTGACGCCCGGGACGCATCGCAACCTGATCACATCTGGGCCGTGGCCCAGATTAAGACTGCCGTCACCGGCGAAGGTGCGGCCATCAACCCGGTCATCCTCGCAGAACTGTGCGTCGGCTCGCCACGCCCGGAGGCCGTGGCACCCGAAATCAGGAAATTGGGTTTGCAAATCTTAGATTTGCCCGCGGCCACTGCGACGGTCTGCGGCCAAGCCTATCGGCGATACCTTCTGGCCAGACGTGCATCCGGTACCGGCCCCGCGCCCAAAACTCCACTGCCGGATTTCTTCATCGGAGCGCATGCCGAGGTCATGGGCTGGAAATTGGCCACGCGCGACAGCGAACGTATTGCCCGGTATTTTCCCGCAGTTGACGTTTTAGCGCCAAAGAAGTAACTAAAAGCTATGTTCAGCGTCGGACAAAAAGTGGTCTTGGTGGATGACAAATGGTCGGAGTCGGTCAAGCAAATCTATTTGCAATTGCCCGTGCTCAACCAGGTTTACGTGGTCCGCGCCGTGCGCGTGGGCGTAAAGGCCGACGAACTGATCATGGACATGCGCCGCGTGCTCGAACCCTCCATCCTGCTGGTGGGCCTGTACAATCCCACGAACAACCTGGGGGTGGAGGCGGGCTTTGCCGCCCACCGTTTCCGCACGCTGGATGAATTAAAAAAAGAGCACGTCGAGGAAAAGGAAGCAGTCGTTTAAAAGATCCCGCTTGCGGCGCAGATTTTATCGAATTACGTTCCCGCCATGAGTCAGGAAGAAATTTTGCAGGAGCTTCCCAAGCTGGATGCCGACGCCCGCCGCGCGATTTTCGACCGCCTATGCGAGATGGAGGAGCAAGACCTGCTCCACGAGCCAACGGCCGAAGAGAAGGCCTTGCTGGACCGGGAACTGGAAGAATTCCACCAAAACCCTGAAGCGGGGTCCTCCTGGCCGGAAGTGGAGGCGCGTCTACGCCGACCCCACTCGTGAAGTGGCCCACCTCGGACGGTGGGGCGCGTGCGAAGCCGACGTTCGGCCTCCGAGCGCGCCGCGCCTGCCAACCAACACGCCCAAGCCATCCCAACGCTCCGTCTGTAACCAAACCTCCCGCCTTCGGAATCAGGACCCACCGCTCCAGCCGTCGATTTGCGAGTCAGCCAGGTGTCCCGCCACGCTCGCGGCGCGCACGGAGTGACGCGCCCCACCTCCGACCGGTGCGGCCCTGAGGGGAGAAGCGTTTCGTTCGGCGGTGTCCCGTCCACAATCACGTCTCAGCGGCCGGGACGGCCGCGGACCGGGGGTGGGGCGCGTGCGAAGCCGACGTTCGGCCTCCGAGCGCGCCGCGCCTGCCAACCAACGCGCTCAAGCCATCCCAACACGTCGCCTGCAACTGAGCGTCCCGCCTTCGGACCTAAGCCGCACCGTTTCATCCGTCACTTTGCGAGTCAGCCAGGCGTCTCGCCACGCTCGCGGCGCGCACGGAGTGACGCGCCCCACCTATTGTCCCCCGCCCGGCACCAACGCGTGTTGGTTCTCCCAGTCGCTAAAATCCCCATTATCGGACGCGTGGATTTCTGAGTGGCCGTCGGCAAACCCATAAGTCCGCCGCCAGCCGCCATTGGGCGCCTGCCACGGCTGCTTCTCCCGCACCACAATGACATCGTGAAAATTCCCGGCATTGTACAAGTTGCTCATGGATCCCTGATACGAGAGTTCAAACAAATTGGTCATTTCATTAAAATCCGCCGTGGTGTCCGGCATGGGATCGCCCGGGTTTAGCCCGCGCCGCTCCCATTCATCGAAACGGCCCGCCGACTGGTCCCAATTCGTTGGGAAATCCCCATCCCGGCTGCCGCTGAATCCGGCCATGGCCGCGGCGGTGAGGGTCTTGGCTCCGACCAATCTGTGGAGAACTGCAGCCTGCTGTTGCGCGGCGGGATCCCCGGCCGCCGATCCCGGCACCGCTCCTGAAACCTTTGGCGCCGCCGGGCGGGAAGCGGACAATTGCTGCCTGAGCCGACCCGTCTCGCCCCGCAACTTAAGCAACTCCTGCAACTGCGCGTCCGACAATTGGCGCGGTTCGGCCGCCGCCAACCGATTCGAAAGTCCC
>CAYTJG010000214.1:0-11334 GCA_964437865.1 uncultured Bifidobacteriaceae bacterium
ATGGTGGAGGCGGCGGGAGTTGAACCCGCGTCCCAGGCCAACCAACCGGCCGCGACTACATGCTTAGCCCGAAGTAGGTTTTCTGCTATGCGATGACGTCCGGGCGCGATTCGCACTGCCTAGTCCGCATGAAAAGTCTCGGTCAACGGCGCGCGGTCTCCGCCATCAACCATGCCTGCAATAGCGTTCATCCAATGTAGCAGGTTTCCACCGGCGAACGTCGTGGCACTTAGGCCGCGAGGGCTAATTCTTCGTTAGCTTTTTAGTTTTGATACGATGATTTACGAGGCCAACGTATCGTCCTCGGCATGCCGCCTCCAGCGTGTTCACCTGGTCGAAACCAGTACGCCCCCACAAAGCGACTACCTCATGTTGGCCTGAAACCCGTCGCCGGTCAAGCTAAGGCAGAGGAGGACGGCAGGCGGAAAGCAAAAAATGTCCCACTGGCCGAGCACTCTCGGCGCCCCAGGCGCGCTCGGCGGCCGAACATCAGCTTCGCACGCGCCCGGCCGGCGAACGTGCCTGGCGCCGGGGAAGGTGCGTGTAAAGCTAGGTTGACGACTTTAGGTGTCGTTATTATTCCCGGCCGGCCGGTCGGTTGGGAGCTCGGAAAAGCCTTGTTTTGGCCGCCGGCGAGGGGCTGAGGGCCGTTTGGGAACCGATTCAGGGGAGGCTCGCACATTAAAGTGGCAGGCAAAAGCGCAAAACTTTTATAAAGCCTCTTGCCATTACCCTTTGTTTGGTTATGATGTGCGGCTCATTTAGACGAATAGCTAGAAAACACTGATCGACCAATTTTTATGGCAACAGCAAACGACCTTCGACGCGGCATGGCGATGAATTACAACGGGGATATCGTTGTGGTACTGGACATGCAGCACCGCACGCCCGGCAACCTGCGCGCCTTCGTGCAGGCCACCCTGCGCAGCATCCGCACGGGCAAATCCTCCGACGTACGCTTCAGTTCCACGGAAAAAATCGAGCCCGTGCCGATGATTTCGAAGAAAATGGAATTCAGCTACAAGGACGGCGATGATTACGTGTTTACCGACCCGGAGAACTACGAATCCGTCACGCTTTCCAATGAGCTCGTGGGCGATGCCAAGAGCTACCTGGTGGAGAACGGCTCCGTGACCGTGACGTTTGTGGAGGAAAAGGCGGTCATGGTGGAAATTCCCTCGAGCGTAATCCTGACGGTGGCGAACGCGCCGGAAGGCATCCGGGGCGATTCCGCCAATAACGTGCAAAAGCCCGCCACGCTGGAAACCGGCATTACGGTGCAGGTGCCGCTGTTCATCAAGAACGGCGAGAAGATCAAGGTGGATACCCGCACCGGCAAGTACATGGAACGCGCCTGAGCGCGCCGGATCCCCTGCCCATTCTTGGCAAGGCCGTCCCTCCGGACGGCCTTGTTTTTTTGCGAAAAGTCACTTTTTTGCACCGGAAAAGCTTTTCATCCGCAGGCCCTTGGAGTATTCCATTAGCTAAAGTCAATGCCCGGGCAAATCAAAGGCGAGAAGATTTTTCGCGGCATCGCTGTTTCGGCGGGTGTCTGCAAAGGGAAAGTTGTCGTCTTGCATCACGCCCGTCACGCGATTGTCCGTCGGGAATTGGCGGAGGACGTGGTGCCCCAGGAGGTGAAGCGCTTCGAGCACGCCCTGGTCCGCACGCGGCAGCAGATCACCGAGGTGCAGCGGCGGGTGGCCGACACCATGAGTTCTTCCGAGGCCGACATCTTTGACGCGCACCTCCTCATGCTGGAAGACCGGGTGCTCATCGAAGAGGTCATCAAGATCATCCGCGAACAGAAGACCAACGCCGATTACGCCTTCCATACCGCTTCCGACCGTTATATAGCCGTGCTGGAAGCCGTCGAGGACGAGTATCTGCGGGAACGCGCAGCGGATTTGCGCGACCTGACCACCCGCGTGTTGGACAACCTGCTCAACGTCAAACAGCAGCTCGATTTGCGGCACCTCACCGAACCCTGCATCCTGGTGGGGCACGACCTGAGCCCCTCGACCACCGCGCAGCTGGACCGGAACTCGGTGCTCGGTTTTGCCACGGACGTGGGCGGCAAGACTTCGCACACCGCCATCCTGGCGCGGTCGCTCGATATCCCGGCCGTGGTGGGCACCCTGAGCATCAGCGAGGAATTGGAATCCGGCGATTACGCCCTGCTGGATGGCTACAACGGCACGGTCATTGTCAATCCCACGGACCAAACGCTGTTTGAGTACGGCCAGTTGGCCAAGATCAAGGCTTCGCTGGGCGAGAAACTGCGCGAGATCCAGGGCCAGCCGGCGGTCACGCTGGATGGGCGGATCGTGCATCTCTCGGCCAACATCGAAGACCAGCACGACGTGGAGGCGGTGCTGAAACACGGCGCGGAGGGGGTGGGACTGTTCCGCACGGAATTCCTGTTCATCAACCGCGAGAAGCTGCCGACCGAAGAGGAGCAGTACGCGGTTTATCGCGAAGTGGCCGCGGCGCTCAAGCCGCAGCCCGTGATCATCCGCACGCTGGACCTGGGCGGCGACAAATTCTCCTCCCAACTCCAATTGGCCGAGGAAATGAACCCGTTCCTGGGCTGGAGGGCCATCCGCTTCTGCCTGGCCCAGCCCGAAGTGTTTCGCGCCCAGCTCCGCGCCATTCTGCGGGCCAGCGTCGCCGGCAATGTGAAGATGATGTACCCGATGATCTCGGGGATGGACGAGCTCAAACAGGCGAACGCCCACGTGGAGCTATGCAAGGCGGAATTGCGCGCCGAACAGGTGCCGTTCGATGAGCGGCTCGAAATCGGCGCCATGATCGAAATCCCGTCGGCCGCGCTGGTATCGGATGCCCTGGCCAAAAAGGTCAACTTTTTCAGCATCGGCTCCAACGATCTCATCCAGTACACGCTGGCGGCGGACCGCACCAACGAGAAGGTCTCGCATTTGTACGAGCCCACCCACCCCGCCATCCTGCGGCTGATCAAAATGACGGTGGACGCCGCGCATGCCAACGGCATCTGGGCCGGGGTCTGCGGCGAAATCGCGGGCGACCCGGTGCTGGCGCCACTGCTGGTGGGCCTGGGCGTCGATGAATTGAGCGCCGCCCCGTCGGCGATCGATGCCGTGAAGTACATCATCCGCCGCGTGAAGAACGACGAGGTGCGCGCGCTGGCCGATTTTGCGCTCCAGTGCGAGTCGCCCAGCGAGATCTCCGCCCGCTGCCAGGAGTTTGCCTACCAGACGGCCCCCAGCCTGTTTGAGAACAAGTAAGCCGGGCACTATCAGACCGCTTCCGATGCGGGTCTACCCTGCTTTCTTTGATCCAGATGGCAGCGAACGTCAGTCCGCCGCTACGGGCGTTCGGCATTGGCTTCGCTCCGCATTCCGCGCTCCGAACTTGGCATGGGTTCCAGCCACCCCTCGCCCCTTCCAGAGAACATAATGGGTCGACGTTGATGGTGGGTAAAATCTTCAAGGCGCCTTTCGGCGGTCGCGAAGCGACGCTGGAGATAAGCCCGGCACAGCGTGCCGGGTGCTGGTGGCAAAATTGAAAACGTCCTGAAGGGACAGGGGAAATCCGGCGTCCCTCCAGGACGCATGAATTCGTCTGGCGCCAGACCAGACACTGGCGTGTCTGGCTTATCTCCATTGTCGCTCCGCGACACTTCCCTTTACCCGGCGTATTCGCGTTTATTCGCATCCATTCGCGGTTCCACAGTAACAGGTCAAAACCCGAATTCTGACTCCTCTGTTCAAAAAGTGGTTCTGAGTTGATTCGTGAAAATTCGTGTCATTCGTGTCTCGGCCTGGCGTTTGTTTCCGCTTTCCTGCTTTCCCGCCTTCCGCTTTTACAAATACTCCACCCTTCCCCAAACTCCCGGCTTGCCTTGCGGCGGATTCGGCGGAAAATTCACGTCGCTATGTTTTCGCACGTTGTCATTTTTTGGACTAATCCAACCAAGCCGGAAGCCGCGGACGCCGTGGTGGCCGGCGGGGAGAAATTCCTGCGCACCATCCCCGGCCTCACGCATTTCCACATTGGCAAGATGGTGGGCAGCGTCCGGCCGGTGGTGGACCAAACCTACCAGGTGGCCCTCAATACGGCCTTCGCCAACAAGGCGGCCCACGACGCCTACCAAGTGCATCCGCAACACCTCGAATTCATCGCCAACTGCGTGAAGCCGTACGTGCAGAAGATCGCGGTGTACGATTTTCAATAAGCGCCCAGCCGGCCTGAATCGCGGTGTTTTTTTGAGGGATAAAAAACCGCACCAGACTCGGAAAGGAGGGCACTTCATCGGCCCGCCTCAGCGTCTTGCAACCCCGCACCCGGTGCTCGAGTCTAGTGCCTGACTCGGAAGAATTTCGCTGGGGCGGACATGTCGATATTGGTGAAGCAAGTTCCCAAGCACGGCACGTCGGTAAATGGACCGCCCGGTGCCGTTGCCCATTGCAAAATGCCTCCGCTGCTCCACTGTAGCACCAAACCCGTGGAGCTTGCATGTGCCTGCACGGCAATCGGAGTCAGTGCCAATCCATGATAATTGCCGGCGGCAATGGAGAAGGCGTTGTCCAACATTGGAGGCACGTCAATCTCCTGGTAATAATCATCGCCCCAGCCAATCACTTTACCGTCGGCTCGCAGCGCCAGCGTGTCAAAATCACCCGCAGCGATCGCAACCACATTGGAGACGCTGGCAGGCACGTTGGTCTGACCGAAGGAATCATCACCCCACACCAAGACCGTGCCATTGCCAAGCAGCGCCGCGCTATGCAAGTAGCCGGCGGCGATGGCGATAACATTGGACAATCCCGATGGCGGGGTGGCTTGGCCGAAGGCATTGTATCCCCAGCCGACGACGACACCGTTGGTACGCAATGCGAGACAGTCCAACCGACCGGCGGCGATGGCGGCAACGCCGTTCAAGCCTTGCGGAACGGACGTCTGCCCGTATGAATTATCTCCCCAAGCCACAATCGTGCGAGAACCGAGCAGGGCAACGCTGTGAGCATCGCCGGCCGCGACGGCGAGCACATTGGTGGCCCTGGCCGGAATATTCGTTTGGCCCGCATCGTTGCGGCCCCAGGCGACCAGGGAACCATCATCTCGAACCGCCAAATTATGGGAAGCGCCGGCGGCGATGGAAACAAAACGCAACGTGTCCGTAGGAACGACGGTTTGGCCATCGCCATCGTACCCCCAAGCCACGAGCGTCCCGTTTTGCAAAAGTGCCAGACTGTGATAATCGCCGCCAGCGAGGGCGACGGCATCTGCAATGCTATTCGGGGCATTGGTCTGACCGCCTGAATTGTCACCCCAAGCGACAATCAATCCGGCCGTCCCAAGAACGCTGACCTTGGCCGTTGAAGAAGCGCTGCCATATTGATTATTGATGGTTACACGATAGAATCCCGCTTGGGCTGCCTGGATGTTGGTTAACACCAGAGAGGCATTCGCTCCTGTAATGGTCGTGCCATTGAATTGCCAGGAATACGCCAGCGGGCTGTTGCCAGTCGCGGCCACGGCCAAGGTAACGGTGCCACCCGCATTCACCACGAGGTTGGACAATGCCTCCTGCAAAACTGGCGGTTGGTTGACGGTGAGTTGAACGACGCTGCTTGTGGCATTCCCGAACTGGTTGTTGGCGATCGCGAAATAGGAACCGGCGGCATTGGTCGTGACGGAATTAAGTGTCAGTTGACGATTGGTCTGGTTAGCCAGCGGACTGCCTTGGAAACACCACTGATAGCGCAACGGATTACTTCCGCTTGCCAAACTGCTGAAGGTTACATTGGCACCAACCGAGGCGCTGGCCGAAACCGGTTGCTGAACAAAAACCGGCGGCGCGGCCGTTACGGTAATTGAAGCCAGGAGACTGGTTGACGAACCGGAGGTGTTGAAACCCACCACGGCATAATTGCCGCTGTCAGTGATTTTGAGATTAGTCAATGTCAAAGACGTCTGGTAGGCGCCAACCAGCGACACGCCATCGTGCTGCCAATAATAACTGAGAGGTTCGGAGCCGCGGGCTTGCGCAGTCAGTGTCCAGTTTGTTCCGCCGGGGAGAATGGCTCCCAAAGGCTGCACGACGAAGTAAGGAGAGACTGGGGTAACGCCCAAACTCGCGAGTGAACTCGTGACGCTGCCAAAACCATTAGTTACCAACACCTGATAATTGCCGGCGTTCCAAGATTGCACATCAGAAATTGAATATTGCGGTGTCGTGGCGCCGGGAATTGCTGCGCCATTGAAAAACCACTGGTAAGCCATTGGCTGGCTGCCAATAGCAACAAGGCCAAAGACGACGTTCGTTGCCGCCGGCACAACCAGCGAGCCTGGCCCGGAGACGATGCTCGGCGCGGCGGGGTCAACGCGGACCAAAGCCACGCCACTAGCGGCGGAGCCGGCACTGTTTTGGACGGTGGCGCGGTAGATGCCTTCATTGGCTGCCTGCGCATTTGTTATAACCACGGTCGAGTTAGTGGCGCCGGCAAGGTTGACGTTCTCAAAAGTCCACTGATAGGTCAGAGGTGCGGTGCCGGTGGCCGCGACCGAAAGCGTGAAAGTCTGCCCGGCAAACACATGGGTTCCGGCCGGCTGCTGGACAATAGTCGGGGCTGTCAACACCGTGACCTGGGCGACGGTGCTGGTTACCGCGCCATAAAAATTGCTGACGATCACTTGATAATTTCCCTGTTGCGAAGACTGGATGCCATTCAAAGAAAGAAAATAGTTGGTTTGGCCAACGAGATTTGTGCCGAACAACGTCCATTGATAAAACAGCGGATTAAGCCCCATGGCAGTCACCCCTAAATTGATATTGCCGCCCAATGTCACTGAAGTGTTTGTCGCCGGCTGTTGGGTGATGGAGGGCTGTCGGATGAAGGACAGGGGAACGCTCTCTATCCGATGTGTGCCGGAATCGAAATACCACAGCCTTTGGTCCATCCTATCTACTCCCTCCACCGAAGAACTGACAGGCAAATTGTAAATAACGAGCTTCGTGCTGGTGTCAAAGGCCTGCTGACTGCCGAAGGCGATCGAACCGTTCGTGGAGCTGGCGTAAATTTCCGAGCCAATGGCGCCAAGATTGTTCAGATTTGTGTCATACATGGCCGCAGTCCAGAACAGGCGTGACCCGTCCAGGCTCATGACGAGATTGCGTGAACCCCAGTAATTATCCGGACCGGCGCTGCCAACGGAGTTAAACGTATCCGCGCTCATGTCATATTTTGTGATCGCAGCGTCGGAAATGTCTGAATCCACATGATAATAATATTGTCCACTTGGATCAAATTCACCATCGCCTTCGTATGCCGTCCATGACAAAGTGGTGATCGACGCCCCATCGGTGGTGTTGAACAAAGTCAACGTGACCCATTGATCTTCACTTTCCGTCACAATTCTCCCGGCGCGGCCGGCGTTGATTTTATAAATGTCCGATCCCAGCGCGAGCGGTGTCAGCTCCGTTTGCGTCTTCAAATCCACTACTTGGGTTTGGTTGTGCTGCCAGTTGGAAACGTAAAGCCGGTCCTCAAACCGGTTCACCGTCATGTCGGTGGGATTGATGCCGATGGGAATGACTTTTTCCACGATGCCCGTGTCAGTATTCAGGAATAATAGAAAAGCGTCCGGCAAGCTTCCGCTTCCGGGGTGCAGCACGTAAATGTAGTCGCGAGCAGGATCAGCCACAATCTTGGAAGCGTTGAGGTCGAACAACTGCAGCGCCACTGGTAGTTGCAGGGCGACGCCATTGGCCGTTAACGTCAGCTGGTTGGTGTATAGGCCTGCCGGCAGATTCGTCGTGTTGAAGTTCAAAGTGACGGACGACGGCGTGGTGTTGTTGCTGGCGGAAACCGAGATCCAGGGTTGAGCCACGGCCAGGGTCCACGAAGTTGCCAGTGGCGCGGCCAACGAGATGGTTTGCGGCAGAATCGGGAGCCCGGTGACTCCACTCAACGAAAGCGTCTGCGGCGTCACCGACAGTGCGGACACAGTGAAAGACCAGACCGCGCCGGGAGTTGCCCCGGAAAATCCCACCGAATCCACGCGCCAATAATAGGTTGATCCAGGAATTACCGGACTGGAAAGAGCAAACGAATTGCTGCTCGTCGGGCCCAGGTAAAGTGCGGAATTTGTGTCGGCAGCGGCCACGGCGGCGGCGCTCGTGCCCATATAAACCTGATAACTTAATGCCAAAGGACTGACCGTCCACGAAACCTGGGGCAGCGGCGGATTGATCACCGATCCATCGGCGGGATTGGGGCTCAACCCGGCGCCGGGCACGGAAGCGATCGAACTCATCGGAATGATGACAATTTGATTCGACGTGCTGTTGTAGAGGAAAACATTCTGTTGGTCGCCCGACACAGCCATGACCGTTGAAGAAAAAGGCCAAGTGTACAGCGTCTGGCCATTGTGCGTGTTGAAGACATGTTGGACGCCCAGCGCCAGATCGCCGTGAGCGGTGGTGGCATAAATTTGCTCACCTAGCGATTCGAGCTCATTCAGGTTCGCGTCATAAACATAGCCCTGCCAAAACAGCGTGGTGCCATCCGGTGACAGAACCAAATTGCGTGAGCCGTAGGGATGCTGGTTGCTGCCGGCAACTTCGACGGGAGTATCATTGGTAAGCAGATACTTGTGAATATAAGCGTCGGAAATATTGTTGTCGCAGTGATAATAAATGGTTCCATTAGGACTGCACTCGCCGTCTCCTTCACGCAGCGAGTAACTTGAAAAATACACATTCGTGCCGCTTTCCGTATCCACAATCCCGAAACCAACCCATTGGTCCTCCCCCTCCGTTATGATTCTTCCGGGTTTGCCAGCATTGATCTTGTAAATATCCGTGCCCAGTTGCAGCGGCGGCAGCAGGGTCTGGTTGTTCAAATCCACGACATAAGTGGCGGCCTCGCCCCAGCTGGCAATATAAAGCCGGCCTTCGCCATAGTTGATCGTCTCGTCCACCGGGTTGATGCCAATCGGCAGCGTCTTGTCAATATTCCCATTCGTTGCGTTGATGAAAAGCAGTTGCCCATTTTGTCCGGACAGCACCGGCGGTTGCAGCGCGTAAAGGTAAGGACGCTGGAGGTCGGCCGCCATTTTGACGATGTTCAACGGTGCCAGGTTCAAGGTGACGGGCACCTCGACTTTTACCGCACCAACGACGAACTCGAGGTTGTTCGTGTAAATTCCGGCCGGAAACGCCGCCGTATTGAATGTCAGGGTCACGGTCGCCGGCGTGGTGCCTTTGGCCGAACTTATTGCCAGCCATGGCGCACCCGATACCGTGGCGGTCCAAGCGGTCGGCACCGCACCCGTCAGGGACAAACTCGCGTTGGCGGGATTGTAACCGGTACTGCCGCCAACGCTGACTTGCGCCGGCGTGATGGCCAATTGGGAGATGGTGAACGACCAGACCGATCCGGCGTTGGTGGCGTTGAAGCCGTCTACATCCACCCGCCAGTAATAAGTGCTGCCCGGTACCAGCGGCTGCCCGGGCGAAATGCCCGGCGTGGAAATCCGCCCCAGGTAAAGTGAGGACGACACGGTTGCCGCGGCGACGTCCGACTGGTTGGTGCCAAAATACACATCGTAAGACAACGCCGTTGGCGTGGGGCTCCACACCAGGTTAGTCGGGGCCAAGGCCACGACGCTGCCGTCGGCCGGGGTCGGGACCATGGCCAAACCGCTGACGGCGGCGATGCTGGCCATGTCGTAAATCACGATGTTGGTCGTGGCGGAATTGTAGCGGAACAGCTTCTTCTGATCTCCGGATAATGTTTGCACCGTGGTGGCGAACGGCAGATTGGTGATCAAGATGCCAGTCTGCGCGTTGAAAACTTCATTCGGCCCAAATACAATGGAGCCATCCAGGGAAATCGCATAAATGTTGTCAGTATATTGAGCCAACAGGACTGATACGTTCGTCGCCGAAAACATTTGTTCCTTGTTAAAAACCCAACGATCCGCGGCGTCGAGAAAAACCGGCGTATTGAGCGGGTCTCGGCGCCAGGAGGTGAAGGAGTCTTCGAGCGGAATCAGGCTGCCATTATTGGTGACACTATAGCGGGTCACCCAGGAATTCACATCGCCCGCCCCCCAGCCGTATTGTCGCCATGCGTAAAGAGTATTTCCAGCGCGGTTCAAGGCTATCCCGCCAGCACCTGTATCCTCATTCCCCCCGGTATCCAATACCAGCAGGTTGGTGCCCGCGTTGAAGTCAAGAAAGTAAATTTCCGGCCCCCAGGCGCCATCCGTGTAATAAAGCTTGTTCGACTCCCCAGCCACCACATACAACGGGTTTGAAAGACTGTAAGTATTTGGAGTGGAAATGGATTCTTCAGCCACGACCGTGAACGAGTTCAGGTCCACTTTGGAAATGGTCCGGCTGCCGGCGTTGATAACAAACAGCGCATCGCCCGCCGGAGTCACGGCCATGTCGGTCGGATTCAGGTTGACCGCAATCTCCCCGAGGATGGCGCCATTGGTGGGATTGAGTGCTAACACCGTGCCCGGCACGGAACCATTGGCTTCATTGAGCGCCAGTACCCGCGGATGAAGGTAATCCGGCAGCAGTTTGGCTATTGAGCGTCCCGGCAGCGAATTGCTGATTTGCCCAATCGCGTTAACGGTAAACAAAATACATGCGCCTGCCAAAAGCAAAAAATATTTCATAGAATTGTAGAAGCCCCTACCGTCATGCTTGTATCTTATATCACCAACCGGACTCGCCGACAATAGAATAATGAGAACAAAACAGCCTCACTCCATTAAGTAGGCTCGCGGAAATCATGGTAGCCGTCATCTTTTACTCGCGGCCCAGCGCTTGGTTCATCTCCGCGGCGAGCCACTTGGCCTCCGCGACGTCGGCAATGGCGCTGGCCACAGTGACGCCGGCAGGACCCGCCAGCGGTACCTGGGCTGCCACCGATTGGTCAACCGGCTGCGAGTCGGAGGTTGCTTCCGGGTTCGTTGCCGCACTCGGGACAACGTCCGACCGGATCAACTTGAGGTTGGTGTAAGTTGTCTTGCCGAATCGCATTCCCGGCGCAATCTCAAAGTGTGACACCTCGGCGGCGGCAAACTGCCGCGTGCGCCCGAAAAATAACAGGCGGGTGGTCACGCGCACACCGGCGCAATCAATCGTCACCCGGCTGGATTTAAACCACCCCGTCAAACAAATAGCCGCCAGCACCGCGCCCAGCACGCCCAAAATAAGCCGGGGACCCAGGGGCAGGTCCTCATGCCGCCACAGCCACCAAGACAGCGCCGCCCAGACCGCCAAATAAAAGGTGACACAAAGGGTGGAACCCACATTCCGCGCGCTGGGAA
>CAYTJG010000215.1:0-9091 GCA_964437865.1 uncultured Bifidobacteriaceae bacterium
GTAGCGCGGCGGCGGCCCGGCACAAGCTGGAAGGGGTGGAAAACGCCCAACCCCGGGTGTGAGACAAAATTCTGCTTGTCTCCTAAAAGCGCCGACAAAATGAGGGCGGCGGCTCGGTGGCACGTCTGTCTGTGCTCAGGGTTGGCATTTACACCAGCGCGGGTAGGGCGCGTCTCTCCGAGCGCGCCGCGAACGTAGCGTGACGTTTCGCAGACCTCGGCGACCACGAGCGAAAGGCGGCGTTGCTGACGCGGAGCGGAGCGGGCAGAGCCTGATTTCAGGGCGATGCTTTGGGTGGCCTTGCGCACGTGGGTTGGCAGGCGCGGCGCGCTCGGAGAGACGCGCCCTACCCGAAAACAACCGCTACGCGGTTGAACCAAGAAGAATTTTGTCTCACACCCCCTGGGCTCAGACCGGCCAGAAAAAAGTGGTGGCAGGGCCGATAATGCGATATAAAAACAGGGAGGCTTGATGGCTGCCGACCGTGTTCGGCCAGCGCATCATTGCGAAGAGCCTCAGCATGGCCAAACATCATCTGATCATTTCTGGAACTGGACGCGCAGGCACGACTTTTCTGGTGCAATTACTGACCGAATTGGGGCTGGATACGGGCTTTTCCCCGGCCAACACCGACGTAAATGCCGACAGCCGCGCCGGGATGGAATGGAATATCCGCACGGCCAACGCGCCTTACGTGGTCAAGAGCCCGACCCTGAACCACGACCTGGAGACGCTCTTGGAAACCCGCGAGGTGGTGGTGGACTGTGCGATCATTCCCATCCGCGAGCTTTACGCGGCGGCGGAAAGCCGGCGGGTGGTACAGCACAACAGCCGGGAGCGGGATCTGCCGGGCGGGCTGGTGCTCACCGACAAGCCGCAGGAGCAGGAAGCCGCGCTGGCCATGGAGTTCCATCGCTTGATCCATACGCTCGTCCGTTACGACGTACCCATGATCTGGCTGCACTTTCCGCGACTGGTCAAGGACGCCGATTACCTCTACGGCAAGCTCCAGGCCCGGCTGCCCAATCAAAATCTCGAAACCTTTGTGCCGGCCTTCCGCAAGGTGAGCCGGCCGGAGCTGGTCCACGCTTTTGAACCCAAGGCGGCACCGGAAAAGCCGGTCGCCAGGGGGTTGAAAACGTGGTTCCGAAAATGAAGCGGTCCCTGAGTACAGGCGATCGGCTGGCAGCGGCAGGCGGGCGAAATCGGCGAGGCCAGGTCGGAGCCTCCACCTGTTCATAAATGGCCAGCGATTCCAAAAAATTGGTGCTGGGACTCATTTCCGGATTGTCGCTGGAACAGGTGAAGCCGTTTTTCCTGTCGCTGGAAAAGTGCCAGTACCGCGGGGAGACTTGCATGGTGGTCGGCAACCTGGGACTGGCGACGCTGGCTTTTCTGCGAGCCCGGCACGTGCAGCTCATCCCCTTCCAAAAGGCGTTTCTGAGGGGGCTCTCCGAGTACGCCGCCAAGCTGCCGGGAAGCTTTCTTTCGCCACGACGACGGTCGTTGTACGACCGCCTGCTGGCGCCGGCCTACATGCATCCGCGTTGCGCTCGGTATTTCTTTTATCAGTCCTATCTGCAGGAATGCGGTGGCACTTTCAGTCATGTGCTGTTGACGGACGTACGCGATGTTTTGTTCCAGGCCGATCCTTTTGCCAGCGATCCGCCGGACGGCTTGAGTGTATTCTTGGAAGACGGCGGCCGGTGCCGGGAAACACCCGCGCCGGTCGCCACCGGGGTTATCTTGGGCACGGCACCCTCGATTCAAGAACACTTGGCACGCCTCACCGACATGCTCGGCCGGCAGCGGGACCGGCGACCGGTTGACAAGCCAGCTCACAGTTTTCTGGTCCGCCAGAATCCACCGACCCAGCTTCACTGCTTCGAGAATTTCGCGGGACCGGTATTGAATCTGGCCAACGTGGATTCCTCCGCCCTCCGGTTTGCTCCCGATGGCCGGCTCCAAGGGCGGGCCGGGCAGATCGCCAGCGTCCTGCACCAGTACGATCGCCACACCGATTTGCAGCCCAAGTTGACCGCGCTTCTAACTTAGGAGTGAAAGGCGCCTGGAAGAAATGAAATCGCCCAAGATCAGCGTCCTCATTCCGGTTTACAACGGAGCCCGGCATTTGGCGGAGTGCCTCGACACGGTGCTGGCGCAGGATTTTCACGATCTGGAGATCCTGCTAAGCGACGACCGATCGCAGGATGATTCGGTGGCCATCATCCGGGATTACGCCGCCCGGGATGCCCGCATCCGCTGGTGGGAGAACCGCCAGAATCGGGGCCTGACGGGCAACACCAACGAGTGTCTGCGAGCGGCGCGGGGGGAGTATCTGAAATTTGTCCACCAAGATGACCTCCTTTTGTCCCCGACAGCCATTTCCCGGCTGGCAGCGGCGCTGGACGCGAATCCCGGCGTTTCGCTGGCGGCCTGCCGGCAGCATCTCACGGGCGCCGGCACCCGGCCACTCATGTTCTCCCAGCAGGGAGGAGTCTTCGACGGGCACCGCGTGATTGTGGCTTCGCTGGAACAGAACACCAATCTGATCGGACAGCCCACCCTGACCCTGTTTCGCCGTCAGCAGGCCGGGCGGGGGTTTGACGAGCGCTTCACCGGCTTCATGGATTTCGAAATGTGGTGCCACCTGTTGGAGCAGGGGGATTACGCCTACGTGCCCGAACCGCTGGCTTCCTGGCGGGTACACGAAGGCCAGCAGACGGCCCGGGACAGCGTCAGCCGGGAGCCCAGCGGCGAACATTTGCGCTTCATGGAGATTTATTATGCCAAACCCTGGCTGCGTCAGGCGGCCACCGGGCGGATGCTGTTTGCCCAGATTCATTACCTGGAGAAGCGCTACGGCCAAGGAGCCCGCCATTTGACGAACGTGATGCGGGCGCAACTGGGACCGGGCCAGTTCGCCTGGCAATGGCTGAAACACATGTCGACCGGGCCGGCTCGGAAACTGGCCCGAAAGGTGGCGGGGCTGGGACGACGCGCCCGGGCCATCAACGCGGGCCAGGCGCGGACACGAGTTCTTTGAGCTTCGCGGAGGGAATGACTGCGGGCGGCAATGCCGGCTGCCAACGGCCGGTCAGGTATTCGCGGGAAACCTCCCAGACGGCTTGATAATTCCGGCTCTTGCGCCACGCCACGGAGCGAGCTCCTTGAAAGCGGGAGAACAAGCCATGCCAGAGCGACCGATAGCGCGCCCGGCGCAGGTCTTGCCGGGCCAACCGCAGGCAATCGTCCGGCGAGTAATGCTTTTGCCGGAACAAAAGAAGTCCCTTGAGCTTGCGCACGCTCACCGCATAGGGGTCGCCCGAATCTTCGCTGGCGCCGCCGATGTGCCTCACGAGCACCTCGGCCACGTGTCCGATTTCATAGCCCAGTTCCCGCGCGCGCAGACAGAAATCCGTCTCCTCACTGTATAGAAAAAAGTCCGGATCAAAGCCCTCGAGCCGCTCGTACAGGGAGCGGCGGATCATCATGCTCGCACCGATGATCCAGGCAATGCGCCCCGGCAGTTTGGAAAAATCGCGACGGATATGTCGTGCGCCGGGGTAACCGCTGGCCGGCGGACTTTCCACCTTGCCATCCGTGGAACGGATGGTGGTGCCGGCCATACCCCAGTGCCGCTCAGCATCCAACCGGCGGCAAAGCACCGCCAAATCATCCGACCGGGTCAACCGGGCATCGGGATTGAGCAGATAGAGATACCGACCGCTGCTGGCGGCGAAACCGAGATTATTGCCACGACTGAAACCCAGATTTTCCGCATTGGCGATCACGCGGCAGGGCAGCGACTGCAAACGCTCGAGGGTATCGTCGCCACTGGCATTGTCCACCACGATGACCTCAAAAGACAGCCCTTGTTGGTTCAGGACCGATTCCACGCAAGGGCGGATACAGTCAGCCGAATTAAAGGTTACGATAATAACGCTGACATCCACCGTATTTGATGAAGATGTCATCGGGCGGGAGGCCCCATCGTTGCGCCCCCGTACTGGCGCAGCAGGAGCTGCAGGTGTTGGATTGAGTTGATGGGGCCGGAACTGATGGCATTGCCCAACACAATCTGGGGCAGCGCCGAGTTGTCCGCGGCACGCCAGTTGGCCCGATGGAGCCGGCAATCGAAACGGAGCTGCTGCGTGACCCAGGGATCCGCCAAGGCCGTTTTCAACTTATCGGCCCCCACGAGTTCGGCCGCATATTCCCCGGCCTGTTGGACGGATGGCGGTTTTGCCGGTTCAAACATCCAATGGTCGAACTGACGGTGAAGATCGGGGCGCACGCGCCAAACGGCGAGTGCCAGCCGGGCATACTGGCAGGAGTTGGACGAGGCCAGCGAAGTCCCGCGCGGAATGTAGGGATTGCATTCGGGCGACAGGCTGACCGGCAGGCAAACGACCGCCAATTGGTTGGAATACTGCCGGCTCACTTGCTCCAAAATCGGATGGAGGGCGCGACAATGGACACAGGTATAATCAAGCAGGCAGACGATCACTTGAGGCGCATCCGGCGAACCCAGGACCGGCACTTCATTTAACTTGAGGACAAATTCGTCCTTGTACAGCGAAAGGACGCGCCGGGCAACCAGACGGGCATTCGGCGTCGCTGGCAAGTCACCAGCAGGCGAACCGTTGGTGGAGGGAACCGCCGCGGCAGGATTCTTCACGTCCGTCACCACGTTGCGCTGCTTTTGCACCAGCAATTGGCCCGCGGCCAGCACGGCCACCCCACAGACGCCGACCATGATCAAGACGGGCATGGCCCGCCCGGGAACTCCACGTTTGCCCGCATCGGGAGCCCACATGGGCGTGTCCGGGTCCGTGGCAAAGGGCACATGCAGCAAACAAATCAACGCCGCGGCGAAACCACACGCATGAGCGGTCAGGCAATACTTGCAGAAGGATTGAATGACAAAAACCTGAAGACTCACAAACCAGAAGGCCGCGCCGATTACGAGGATCGAAAGGACAATGATGGCCGCCCACGAACCGCGTTCATCGTCCGGTGAAGTGCGCTTGGGAAGAAGAATAGTGGTGGCAAACAAGGCGACATAAACGAACAAGGCGGGGAGGCTGACGGGAAACCCCAGCCAATAAGCCCAACGGCTTTGCAGGACGGCATTGCAGCCGGATTCGGCGCCACAACCCGCGGCGGCGCCATGGTGCAGGGCCACCCACGCCAGATAGCCGGCACCCGAGCCGGCAATCAGCAGCAACGCCCGGACCCAGTAAAGCCAAGTCGTGCGCGACTGCATTCTTGTTTCGGAAGCATCGCCGCTATTCATGGAAAGCTTTCTGAAGAAAAATAAACGCCGTTTGCCAGTGGGCAGGATTGCTTCAGGTTGGGCTCTTCAAACCCAAACGTGGAGGCAATCATGGCCTCCGGAAATATCCCAATCCGCTACTGAGGTTGGCCCACGGGAACCGGCCGGCCATTGGCTTTGAAATGAGACGCCTTCCTCTCGCCGGGAACAAAAGCGCTATTCGTGGTCAACTCGGGCGGTACGTTCTGCGTTATACTGGGCATCCGAAGATAATCGATCAAATCGAGGACGGCCACCTTTTCGCGGGCATCCTGAATGGATTCGGCGGCCTTCTGCAGTGGGGCAACCGCGTTGGTGTCATTCATTTGCCGAAGGCCATCAATAACGGCGCTACGCACTTCCGGCTCCGGCTCTGACAGCTTGCCCACCAGCGTGGTGATGATCTCCACGTTGTTGGTGCCATCCGCCTCGCTGGCCAGGGCCTGAATGTCCCCCACTTCCTTGTCGATCACCGCGGCGCGTATTTCCGGCGACACTGCCGTGGCAGCGACCGGCCCGGCCGCGACCGATGGGTTGGTGGCGGGAGTATTATCGTTGGCCGTGGACTGGGTCAATGCGGCAGGATCGCCTGCGTTCGCCGAGTTTTTCCCCGCGTTCCCTTTGAGCAAAACGATGACTGCGAGGGCAACAAAGGCTCCCAACAAGGTTAGAATGACGATTTTCGGCCGCATGATCTTATAATTATGCTTGAGATAAATAAAAGACGCAACCCAAAGCCGGTCGTAAGACCGCGACTTTGGGTTGCGCTTTGTTAATTCTTACTCTTACTCACTCTTCTGCTTACTTCACCTCGACACCAGCGGTGGCCGTGGTGGTCGGAGCGTAGGAGTGCTGAGTCACGAACGAGGTATAGTCCTCGTTGAAATTAGCATGATAGCTCAGGTTCGCACCCGTGTTGAACGGAGTGGAAGGAGTGAAACCATACCAATTGAAATACACGTTTTGATTGAGCGCCACAGCGGAATCAGTGTCGGCGATGTCGTTATAGTCGCCAGTGGAGAACCACCACTCATTCCAGCTGAAGTCGTAGGGCGTGCTGTACTCGGCAGCAGCCGGCTTGACGGCCGCTTCGACAATGCTGGCGGTACCACTAAACAGGGCGCAATAGAGTTGAACGAAGCCGTAGCCGTTGGCAGTATAGCTGGCCGAACCGATGAAATCGGCATAGGCGTCGCTGCTGTTCACGAACTTGAGCGTCCAACCGTAGCTGACGATACCATTCAACGTGAAGCGGGTCTCGTAAGGCGAGGGCTTGCCAAGATTAGACTTGATCGCATTGTCGTACACAATCACGTCGGGGAGGATGCCATCCGCACCACCAACCGTGGGCGTGATGCCTTCATAACCGGAGTAAAGAGCGCTGCTCGCATTCAGGTAAGGGTTATTGACCGTGTCATCAAAGCTCAGGGTCAGGTAATAGCGATCCTTGCCGGCGCCGATCAATTCGGTGCTGGTCGGGACCGAGCAGCAGGGCGGGCCGGATTGCGTATGGCTGATCGACTTGTAGGTGAACGTAGCATCACTGATGAAGCTGTTCAGATAGAAGCAATCATAGCATTCCTGGACCGTCAGGCCGAAAAACTCGGTCGCGTTTTCATAATCGACATAGGTCGTGGAACCAGACTTGTGAATGTACTTCACGTAGATCTGACCCCAGGGCTGCAGGTGACCAATGGGATACTGGCCGGTGATCGGGTTGGTTTCGAAATGCCGACCGGTAGCCAGGGCGGCATACAGGGAATCAGTGGAATCACCGATAACCGTGGTGGAATCCGTATCAGCACTCGCGTTGGTCCCCGTGTAGTCGGTCGGGTCAGTCGTGTAGGTGCTCGGCACGGAGTTCGAAAGATCGGGCGTCATGACGAAGAAGCCGGACAACTCACCCTGGACCAAAACCAACTTGGCGCTCGAGCCATAATAGTTCGCGCTGCCATGCAGGATGTAGGCGATGTCTTGAATCAAATTCGCCTGGGTCAATTTGATGGTGCCAGTCTTGTAGTGGGTGGGGCCGTATTCGGTGCTGGTATCAACCCAGTTTCCCGCGTTGGCGGCAGTGGTTTCACTGACACTGGTTTGCTCCTGACCGGTCAAGGCGAAGGAGATTGTTCCTTCCTTGACGTAGGTCTGCGCGAACGCTTGCGTGCCCAAGCAGGCCGCGAGCGCGACAGACGCTGCTAATGTAGTTTTCATTTTGTTCATAATTTGTCGTTTATATTGCTATCTCGGTTCTCTGTTCTCTTGGTTTTCGTTTACAGTTACTCCATCCGCTTCATGCCCGTTGAGGCCTGCGCTTGCGACAATTCAAGCACAGGCCACAACGGGCGTCAATCCCTTTCCCACTTTTTTTTCGGCTGTTTTTTCCGCTTTTCCCCTGCTTTTCAGCCCTTCCACAGCGGTTGATTTAGCACGCCACTCTCCCCCCAGTCAACACCTTTGACGACTTTTTTTGTGGCCATTCCAGACCGCTGGAGCGCTCACGGTTTGGCCGGTATTCCTGGAGCTTGGTCTCCCGGTCCGCCACTCGGTGCGTTGGTGCCGGACGATGGCTTGGCTGCCGGTTGGCGATTTTTGTCCGCGGCGAGCCGTTCGCGCATGCGGTGCAATCCCGCCTCAATAAGTTTTTTGTCCTGAGAATCTTGAGCGGCGGCGAGGGCCTGCTCCCCGCGGGCTATCCCTTCCTCCGGATGACCGCTCTCAAACAGCCACAGGGCCCGCACGTACGCAATCCGGTCCAAGTTGGTCGTGGCCGCCTTCTCCGCCTGTGTCAGCGCCTCATCCGCCAGTGCATAATCCCGCTTCAGACCCGGGGGCAGCGATACGATCTCCCGCGCCAAGTCACACAGCATGACAACATCATTCGTCCGATTCGCGAGCAGCGTGCGCCCGGTGGCTCCAGTGCGACGATCGCCCGTGCGCAGAAAATCCACATATTGTTGCATCTGGTAATTGGCCGTCTCAATTTCCTTGGCCCGCTTCAGGTCAAACTGACCAGCCACAATCCGCTCCAGCGACTGCACCAAATCATAGGGTGACCAACCATGCCAGAGGACCGTGCCGTTGGTGCCCACGATGAACGCATAGGGGATCCCGCGCTGCGCGATGGGCCTCATATACGCAAAGGAGGTTTGGTGGTTGGTGTCCGCAGCCACGGCATAGGCCACATTCGTGCCCTCAATTTGCAAAAAGTCATTGAGTCGCTCGACCGACTCGTCGCAGATGCCCACCACCACCACTCCATTGGTCCGGTATTGCTTCTGAAGCTCGCTAAAAACCAACACACTCTCATGCGCCGACTTGATGCCGGTCTGCCAGATCTCGACGACAAAAATATTGGTCCCGGGCTTGATTTCCACCGGTCCGCCCTTGGCCCACGCCGCGACGGTCAATCTGGGCGCCGGTTCGCCAATGAAAGCCCACCCGGAATCAGGCAGGAGGCTGGCGACCAAGCAACCCAGGAACAGTGCGCACTTCATCATCATATCGTCAAGTCTAGGGGCGGAATCCAGCCGGCACAAGTTCCAATATTGCCGGCACCGCAACGCTTCGCGAACACTCGGCGAGTCCGCAGCGGAGGGATGGCCGGAGCGCGCCCGTCTCGGGCGCTGAGACGTGATTCCGAGCCAGCCGCCACCCAACCGCACGCCCCGCAACGAACGGCCGCTCCATCACGCCTTGCGCCATTGTCCAACGGCCGCAACGCTCGCGCGTCCCAGCGGCCGGGACGGCCGCGGACCGGAGCGCGCCCGTCTCGGG
>CAYTJG010000215.1:9191-11327 GCA_964437865.1 uncultured Bifidobacteriaceae bacterium
CTCGCGCGTCCCAGCGGCCGGGACGGCCGCGGACCGGTTACGTCCGACTGCCCGTCCGGTTAGGTGGCTGGAGATTGGAGTCTGGTTCCCCGATCCGCTTCGAACCCGGTCAAGGTTTGCCGGCCGCAGCGCCAGCCGTAGCGCCGGGCGCCCGCGGGGCAGAGGCGGCACCGGTCTGGTTGGTCGCGTCCGTTGCCAGGCGCCGTTCCATGGCGCGAATACAGGCGTTCACCGCCCGCTTCTCATCCTCGCTGTGGGCGGCGGCGATTGACGCCTTGGCTTGCGCCAAGCCGGCTTGCCCCTGGCCGGATTGAAAGGTGAGGATGGCCCGGGTCAGCGCAATATCCAAAACATTGGTCGATCCCAATTGCTGGGCTCGATCCAGAGCGAGGTTGGCCACCGCCAAATCACGCGACCGCAGGGAACCGTCAGTGGCGATCTGGTAGGCCATTTCGCACAGCCCCGAGGCGTCGTTGGTGCGGACGGACAACAGCATATGGCCGGCCTGGCCGACGCGCGGATCATCCTGCCGGGCCAGGTCGAGATAGCCCTGCAATTGTTCCCGGGCCAACACGCGCCGCTTGGTCTGTTCGAGGTTATATCGGCCGGCAACCACATCGTCCACCACCAGGCCCAAATCATCCCGCAACGGGTGGCCATACCAAAGCACCGTGCCGTCCCGGCCCACCACGTAGGCTCGCGGCAGCCGGTTTTGCTGGAAGAGCCACTGGTAGCTGAGCGTGGTTCGGCGGATGTCGTCCGCCGCCACGGCAAAGCCCAAGTCCCCACCCTTGGACCGCGCCCAATCCTGGAGCTGGCCCGGCGGTTCATCGCTGATGGCGGCGACCACCACGCCCTGGTCGCGATATTTTGCCTGGAGACTGTTCAAATTGGTAATGGCCAGTTCGTTGGCCCGGCTCAAGGTACAGAAAACCAGCACATAAATATTGGTTCCGGGGGCGATTCGCACCGGCCGGCCCTTGACCCATTCCTGAACGGTGAGCGCGGGGGCGGGATCGCCCAATTGGGAATGCTTCTGGGACGCGGAATGCGGGACCACCGCGGATTTCTCAGGCGGATTGGTCGTCTGGGCCCGACCGGCCACAGCGACCAGGCCAAGGGCGACCGTCAGCAGGAAAACCGCAAATTTATGAATCATGGTCGGGAATTCTATCCTTGCGGACACATGGGGACAAGCCAGATTGGACTTGGTTTGGGACGATCGATGAGGCGAAAACCCGGTCAAGTGGGGAGGCAGTGCGACGGAAGGTTCGCTTGACACCAACGCCCGGCGCCGCGCGCCAGCATCGAAGCCGCCCCGCCGGAGTCACGGCCTGACCGGGGCCGTCGGAATGCGCATGTGGTAGAAGGAGCGGTAAACAAAAATCAGCGCCACCAGGAAGCAAACCGCGCCGAGGGCATAGGACCAAAGGGAGTCGGGGTCCTGCTGTTTGAGTTCCACGGCAATCTCCACCGCCAGCAGACCAAACAGCGTGGTGAACTTGATGATGGGATTCATGGCCACCGAACTGGTGTCCTTGAACGGGTCCCCGACGGTATCCCCCACCACCGTGGCGGCATGGAGCGGGGTGCCCTTCTGCCCCAGCTCCACCTCGACGATTTTTTTGGCGTTGTCCCAGGCGCCGCCGGCGTTGGCCATGAAGATGGCCTGGAACAACCCGAAGAACGCGATGGCAATGAGGTAGCCGATGAAGAAATAGGGATTCAGGAAAGGCAGGCCGAGCGCGAAGCAGAAGACCACCACAAAGATGTTGACCATGCCCTTTTGCGCATAGCGCGTGCAGATGGCCACGACGCGCTTGCTGTCCTCCAGCGAGGCGCTCTCCTGGTCGAGCTTGATGTTCTGCTTGATGAATACGACGGCGCTGTAGGCGCCGGCGACGACGGCTTGGATGCTGGCGCCGGTGAACCAGTAGATCACCGCGCCGCCCATCAGCAGGCCAAACACGATCTGCGGCACGACCAGGCTCAGCCGGCTGACGGCATTGCCGAAGACGTGTTCGAGCAACATGATAATGCCAAAAATCATGGTCGTGGCGCCCACGACCGCCGTGCCGATGAGCACCGGCTTGGCGGTGGCCTTGAACGTGTTGCCCGCGCCGTCACCCTTTTCCA
>CAYTJG010000216.1:0-11262 GCA_964437865.1 uncultured Bifidobacteriaceae bacterium
GTGCTGTGGTTCCATTTCCAGGAATGCACCTGCTGCTCCGAATCCTTCATCCGCTCCTCGCATCCGGCCGTGGCTGACGTGGTGCTGGAGAATATCTCCCTGGATTACACGGAGACGCTGATGGCGGCCGCGGGGGTCCAGGCGGAGGAGGCGCTACGCACCACCATGGAGAAATACAAGGGCGAGTATTTGATGCTGGTGGAGGGCTCGGTGCCCACGGCCAATGGCGGTGTTTATTGCTGCATCGGCGGGCGTTCCGCGCTGGAGATCGTCCAGGAAGCCGCCGCCGGCGCCAAGGCGGTGATTTGCTGGGGCAGTTGCGCCAGCGTGGGCTGCGTGCAAAACGCCAAGCCCAATCCGACCAGTGCCACGCCCATCCAGCAACTCATTTCCGGCGTGCCCATCATGAAGGTCCCCGGTTGCCCGCCGATTGCCGAGGTGATGACCGGCACCATCGTCCACCTGCTCGCCTTCGACCGCATTCCGCAGCTCGACGGCCTGGGCCGGCCCAAGGCGTTCTATTCCCGCCGGGTGCATGATACGTGTTATCGCCGGCCGAATTACGATGCCGGTCTGTTTGTCAATTCGTTCGACGATGAAAACGCCCGACGCGGCTATTGCCTCTACAAGATGGGCTGCCGCGGGCCGGTCACGTATAATTCCTGTGGCGTCATGCGCTGGAACGGCGGCGTGAGCTTCCCCATCCAGTCCGGCCACGGCTGCATCGGGTGCAGCGAGGGCAATTTCTGGGACAACGGGCCGTTTTACCAGCATCTGCCCAACTTCCCCGGCTTTGGCATCGAAACCACCGCCGACAAGGTGGGCATGGACCTGGCAGCCGTGACGGCCGTGGGCATCGCCGCGCACGCGATTTCCACCAACATCCGCAAACGGCACCTGATCAAGGAAGGCCTGGAATCGAGCGAAGACGTGCGCGACGGTCGGGCGGAGCAGGGCGGCGATTGAGCCGGCGGCCGCCAGCGTGAATTCGCGACCCAACAGCAGCATGCCCCCAAACCCCATCAGCACAAGGTACCGCATCAAACTTGGACCCAACCGAGGAGAAAAATATGGCAACCAAACGAATCGTTGTTGACCCGGTCACGCGCATTGAAGGCCATCTGCGCGTGGAAGTGGAAGTAAAAGACGGCGTGGTGACCGACGCCTTCAGTGCCGGCACCATGGTGCGTGGACTGGAGATCATCCTGCGCGGGCGCGATCCGCGCGACGCCTGGGCCTTTGCCGAGCGCACCTGTGGCGTGTGTACCACCGTGCATGCCCTGGCCTCGGTCCGGTCGGTTGAGGACGCGCTGGGCATTGTGGTGCCGCCCAATGCGGAAGTCATCCGCAACCTGATGTTTTGCACCCAGTACATGCACGACCACGTGGTGCATTTCTATCACCTGCATGCGCTGGACTGGGTGGATGTGGTGAGCGCGCTCCAGGCGGATCCGGCCAAGACCGCCGAGCTGGCGCGGAGCATCTCGAGTTGGCCCAAGAGTTCGCCCGGTTATTTTTCGGACGTGCAACAGCGCCTTGCCAAGTTTGTGGCCAGCGGGCAGCTCGGCATTTTTGCCAACGGCTATTGGGGGCATCCGGCCATGAAACTGCCGCCCGAAGCCAACCTGCTGGGCGTCACCCACTATATCGAGGCGCTCGAATGGCAGAAAGAAATCGTCAAGGTCCACGCGATCTTTGGCGGCAAGAACCCGCATCCGAATTACCTGGTGGGCGGCGTGCCCTGTGCCGTGAACATCGATGACGCCAACGCCATCAATGCCGAGCGGCTGGCCTTCGTCGGCAAACTCCTCAAGGACGCCAAGGTGTTTGTTGAGCAGGTCTATATTCCGGATTTGCTGGCGGTGGCCTCTTTCTACAAGGACTGGGGGGCGATTGGCGGCGGGCTGAAGAATTATCTCTGCTACGGTGACCTGCCCACCAATGGGTTCGGCGATCCGGGCAAGTTCAAGTTTGTTCGCGGCGCCATTCTGGACCGCGACCTGGGCAAGATTCACGAAGTGGACGCGCACGATGCCCAGCAGGTCAAGGAAGGCATTGCCCATTCCTGGTATGAATACTCGGACGGCGACGCTGCCGCGCGGCACCCGTGGGACGGCGAGACCAAGCTGAATTACACGGGGCCGCAGCCGCCGTATGACCAGCTCAATGTGGAGGGCAAGTATTCCTGGCTCAAGACGCCGCGTTGGAACGGGCATCCCATGGAAGTGGGTCCGCTGGCGCGCATGCTGATGGGCTATGCCGCCGGCCGCAGCGACGTGAAGGAGGCGGTGGACATGGTGCTCAAGAAGCTCGACGTGCCCATGGGCGCGCTATTTTCCACGCTCGGCCGCACGGCGGCGCGGGGCATCGAGACTTATCTGGTGGCGCAGTGGGCGCAGGAGTTTTATGGCGACTTGATCGCCAACATCAAGAACGGCGATTCGCGCACGTTCAACCCCGAGAAATGGGATCCGGTCACCTGGCCGGCCGAGGCCAGGGGCGTGGGCATGTCCGAGGCGCCGCGCGGTGCGCTGGCGCACTGGATTGTGATCAAGGACCAAAAGATCGCGAATTATCAGCTCGTGGTGCCCTCCACTTGGAACGCCTCGCCGCGCGATGCCCAAGGCCAGCGCTCGGCCTACGAAGCGGCCCTCCTGGGCACGCCGGTGGCCGACCCCGAGAAGCCGCTGGAGATCATCCGCACCATCCATTCCTTTGATCCGTGTCTGGCCTGCGCCGTGCATCTGTACGATCCGCAGGGCCGCACACTCAACCGCATCACCATTGGCGGCTAGGAGGCACCATGCAAAAAACCACGCTCGGTCGCGTTTACGTCTGGCAGATTCCGGTCCGGTTCTACCATTGGCTCAACGCCTTTTGCCTGGTGGTGCTGTGCGTCACCGGTTATCTCATCGGCTCGCCGCTGGCCATCCAGCAGGCCTCCGAGGCTTCCTTTGCCTACTGGTTCGGCAAGGTGCGGTTTCTGCACTTTCTATTCGCCTACATCTTCTTCTTTAACTTCATGTTCCGCATTTACTGGGGCTTCGTCGGCAACCGTTATGCCAACTGGAAGAACTTCATCCCCTATCGCCGGAAGCAATGGAAGGAGATCAAGCAGGTCATCGCCGTGGATGTTCTCCAGGCGGACAACCAGCCCATTGAGACCATTGGTCACAATGCCGTGGCCGGCTTCACCTATTTCATGACCTTTCTGGCCTTTCTATTCCAGTGTGTCACCGGCTTCGGACTGTATGCCGCCATGAGCAAGGCATGGTTCCCCAAGCTGTTCGCCTGGATCGTGCCGCTCATGGGCGGCGATTTTGCGGTGCGCCAGTGGCATCATATGTTCATGTGGTTCTTCATTCTATTCGCCCTGGTCCATGTGTATATCGTGTTCTATCACGACTACGTGGAAGGTCGCGGCGAAATCTCCTCCATGGGCAGCGGCTGGAAATTCATTGAGAAGGAATATCATCCCCTCCTCAAGACGCAGAAAACCGACGCCCGGACAAAGAAGTGATGGCTGCCTCCTCGCAACGGCCGTTGATCTTGGGCGTGGGCAATCTCCTGCTGGGCGATGAAGGGGTGGGCGTGGTGGCAATCCGCCGCTTGGAAGAGCACGGTTTTGGTGCGCAGGCCGAACTGGTGGATGGCGGCACCGGCGGATTTCATTTGCTGGGCTATTTTCGTGACCGGTCGCAGCTCATTTTGATCGACGCCGCGGCGGATGGCCGTCCGGCCGGCACGGTCTCGCTAATCAAGCCGCGCTACGCCAACGATTTTCCGCCTTCCTTGACCGCCCACGATATCGGCTTGAAGGATTTGTTGGAATCCGCAGCCCTGCTCGGAGACTTGCCCCGGGTGGACCTGATCACGGTTTCGGTCGGTGCTGTGGGGGATTTGACGATGGAGCTTTCGCCGGTGGTGGAGGCAGCCCTGCCGCAGGTGGAGGCGTTGGTAAGGCAATGCTTGCAAACAGTCTCGATCAGCCAGACCCTTTAGGAATTCCGTAGCCGGCGGGCGCGCTTTTCCGGGCCGGCAAAAGGGGAGGGGGCCAGTTCCACCCGGGGAAAGCCCTCCTTGGATTTGCCGGCCGCCTTGGGCTGCGCCAGGGCGATGAATTCAGTCTGGCTGCGGCGGACTGGTTCACCTGGACCCGGGTGGACACGATGATAGGCTCCGTCCGGCCCCAGCAACCGCGCCTTGGTATTATCCGCCAGGCTGACCGCCAGGATCTGGCGGAAAAGACGATCGCAGAGCACGCCATCTTCGATGGGGAACACGACTTCAATGCGGCGAAAGAGGTTGCGTGGCATCCAATCGGCACTGCCCACAAAAATTTCCGGCTGGCAGGCATTCTCAAAATAATAAATGCGGCTGTGTTCCAGGAAGCGGTCCACGATGCTGCGCACGGTGATGTTTTCGCTCAGACCGGCCATTCCCGGGCGCAGACAGCAAATGCCGCGGACGATCAGGTCGATCTTTACGCCCGCCTGCGAGGCGGTATAGAGCGCCTCGATGAGTTCGGGTTCCACCAGCGAATTGCATTTGGCGATGACGCGGGCGGGCAGCCCGCGCCGGGCGTGCTCGGTTTCCCGCGCCAGCAATTTGAGGAGGCGGGAGTGCAGTTCAAACGGCGCCACGATCAGTTTTTGCATGCCCGGAAACTGGCAGATGCCGGTGAGCAGGTTGAAGAGATTGGTGGCGTCCTCGCCGAATTCGGCCCGGCAGGTGAGCAGGCTCAGATCCGTGTAAAGCCGGGCGGTGGTGGGGTTGTAATTGCCGGTGGCCAGGTGCACGTACCGCACGATTCGCTCGGCCTCGCGGCGCACCACCAGTGTCACCTTGGCGTGAATCTTGTAACCCACCAGGCCGTAGACCACGTGCACGCCGTTTTCCTCGAGCTTGCGCGCCCACTCGATGTTCTTGGCCTCGTCAAAACGCGCCCGCAGTTCCACCACCGCCGTGACCTGCTTGCCGTTGTTCACCGCGTTCATCAACGCCCCCACGATCCGCTGGTCGCCGCCGGTGCGATACAGCGTCATCTTGATGGCCAGCGTGTCGTGGTCGGTGGCGGCTGTCTCCAGAAAATCCACGATGCTGGAATAATTCTCGTAGGGGTGATGCAGCAGGAGGTCGCGTTCGCGGATGGCGGCGAAAATGTCCTTTTTGCCCCGCAGCGCTGCGCCGACCGGCGCCAGAAAGGGCGGGTCGCGCAATTCCGGTGAATGATTGCCCTGGTACAGGGCCATCAGCCGGGTGGGGTTCAGCGGACCATTCACCGGGTAAAAGTCCTGTTCCGTCAGGTGCAGGGTCTTCAGCAGGGCCTCCCGGATGGGTTCCGGGCAGTCGTGGGCAATTTCCAGCCGCACGGCGTGGCCGCGCCGGCGCTTGTGCAGTTCCTCCTCCACGGCCCGGAGCAGATTGGGTGTGTCACCTTCATCCACGTAGAGTTCGCTGTTGCGGGTCAGCCGAAAGGCCCAATAGCCCAGCAGCTTCGTGCCCGGGAACAGGTCCGCCAAATAATGGCCAATAAGCTGGCCCAGAAAGACATAATCGCGCCGGTGGTCGTCCCGGGGCAGTTGGATGAGGCGGGGCAGGATGGCGGGACATTGCACTACGGCGAGGTGCTTGAGCGAGGCGCCGTCCTTGGTCATCTCCAGCCGCACCATCAGGTTGAGGGACTTGTTCAGCAGTTGCGGAAACGGATGCGCCGGATCGATGGCCAGCGGCGTGAGCACAGGGCGGACCTTGCTTTGATAGAAAGCCTCCACCCAAGCCAGGTCGGCCGCATTGAGGTCGCTCAGTTCGTGAATGCGGATGTGATGCTGCGCCAGCGCCGGCTGCAGCTCCTCCTGCCAGCAGGTGTATTGGTCAGCCACCATCTGGCGGACCCGTGCGGTGATGGCCTCAAAGACCGCAGTGGGAGTCAGACCATCCACCGTCTGGGTTTGGTTTCCGCTTTCGATCTGCTGTTTCAGGCCGGCCACCCTTACTTCAAAGAACTCGTCCAAGTTGGAGCAGACGATGGTAAAGAACTTGAGGCGTTCGAGCAGAGGGTTGGCGCTGTCGCGGGCCTCGTCCAGCACCCGCTGGTTAAACTCCAGCCAGCTCAACTCGCGGTTGAGAAAATGCTTCGGTTCTCTGATTTTTTCCATAATCGCGGCCGCGGTCTTAGTGAAAGATCGTGAGCATAAGGCGGGCGGGCCGCAAAGGGAAGGAGAGTTTAATTTTGAATTCTTTTTTGACCCGGACTGTCTATTGGAGTAGGCTATTTTTCTCAAAATAAGATGTCTGTGTCCGTAGTTAATTTTCTGGTGCGGCGATTGGCGCTGGCGGTGGTCTTGACGCTGGGGTGCCCGGCGCCGGCCCAGCAAACCATCGAGCTCACCAAACCGTCGGACGCGGATGACTCGGCGACCAGCCACGCATTACCCAGCGCTTTGAGCGCGCCGGTCTCACTGTTCCACAGCCGGGGGCCCGCTTTCGATGATCTGCCCGGCGGCTCCCAACCGGTCATCCTTAACGATAATTCAACGCAGTGGAAGAATTTCCTGAATCAGCGGAAGAACTGGTCGTTGCTGACCCCCAAGGAGATCTTGAGCGTGCCCACCCCGGAATCCATTCTGGGCCTCCCGGACGCCCAGGATGAACTGGGTCTTTCGGTCGAGCAACGGTATCTCCAGCGGCGGGACCACGAATCCCAAATGGCGGCCACCAACGGGCCGGGCCGGTCGGATTCCGGGTCGGACCGCGACAGCCTGCTGCTGCGGAATCCGGACGATGATCGCCGCCTGGGCCGATCCTTGAGTTCTCCGGGCGCGGAGACGGTCGACGCTATGAAGACGATTAAGCCTTTTGATAACCTGCCGACGTCCGCCGATCGGAATCAGGCTGATTCGCTGTGGGGTGGCCCCTTGAGCGGGCAGGTGATTGACCCCAAGCAAACGCCCGACCAGTTGGCGGGCATGGAGCGATTTCGGGCGATGATGGATCCGGCCACACCGGCCACCAAGTCGGCCAATTCCAGCATGGCTTCCTCGGCGGGTTTGGGCTCGGATGCCAAATCACATTCGTTGGATGGCAAGTCCTCTGCACACGCCTACACGTCGGTTCAGGATACCAGCCTCAAACCCACCACGCTGATGCTCTTTGGGCAGCCCCTGCCGCCGGCACCGGCCAAGAAAGTTTCCTGGGTGCAGCCGCCGCCTTGGTTGTCCCAAACGCCGCAAAGTACCACTCTTCCGCAACGCCAATTCTGACCCTGGCATGGCGTTGACGAGCAACGAACAATCCCTCCGCAAACCGGTGGCCGCTCCGGGAAACTGGCTGCTGGAGGAAGATCTCATTTTTCTGAATCACGGCTCTTTTGGCGCCTGCCCGCGGCCGGTGCTGGAAGTCCAACAGGCGTGGCGCGAACGATTGGAGCGCCAGCCGCTGCAATTCCTCGTGCGCGAAGTGGAGCCGCCGCTGGAGGCCGCGCGCGGAGCCCTGGCTGAATTCGTGGGCGCCGACCCCGCCGATCTCGTCTTCGTGCCGAACGCCACCCACGGCGTGAACACCGTTCTCCGGTCCTTGATCTTTCAGCCCGGCGATGAGTTGCTGGTGACCAATCAGGAGTACAATGCCTGCCGCAATGCGCTGGATTATGTGGCCGAACGTTCCGGAGCCCGGGTGGTCGTGGCTGAAGTGCCCTTCCCGCTGCACTCGGCGGAGGACGTGATCGCGCCGATCCTGGAGCGCATCACTCCGCGGACCCGTTTGGTGTTGGTGGACCACGTCACCAGCCAGACGGGGATGGTGATGCCGGTGGCGCGCCTGGTGGCGGAGTTGAGCCATCGCGGTGTGGAGACGTTGATCGATGGCGCGCATGCGCCCGGCATGGTGCCACTGGATCTGGCACGCCTGGGGGCCACTTATTACACCGGCAATTGCCACAAATGGTTATGCACACCCAAGGGCGTGGCGTTGTTGTATGTCCGACGCGATCGGCAAAAATTGATCCGGCCGCTGACCATCAGCCACGGCGCCAATTCCAACCGCCGGGATCGCTCCCGTTTCCAGCTCGAGTTTGGTTGGCAGGGCACGTTTGACCCGGCGGCGTACCTGAGCGTGCCGGAAGCCATTCGGTTCATGGGCTCGCTGCTGCCCAACGGTTGGCCCGGAGTCATGGCCGCCAACCGCGCCCTGGCGCTGGCCGCCCGCAAGGTGCTGTGCGCAAGTCTGGGAGTCGCCGCGCCCTGTCCGGAGGAATTCATCGGTGCGCTGGCGGCCGTGCCCATTCCGGCGGCCGCGCCCAAGGACCTCGCCCGGCTGCCGTTCAATGAATACCCGTTGCAGGACGCCCTGCGCGAAAAGCACCGGATCGAGGTGCCCTTGATTTCCTGGCCGGCGCCGCCCCGGCGCCTGGTGCGCATTTCCGCGCAGGTTTACAATTCACTGCCACAGTACGAGTTTCTGGCCCGGGCGCTGGCGCAGGAACTCCGCACCGCTGCTCTTACAGCTTGATCGTTTTCCCCGTCCGCGCAGACTTTTGGGCCGCCTCCAGTATTTCCACCACGGTCACGTTCACGTCCAGCGAAGCCAGCCCTTCCGGTTTGATTTGTTTGCGCACCACCGCGGCCAGGTAAGCCACCGGATCCACGTTGGGCCCGGTCAATGCCGGCGGCTTGATCTCCTTGGGCTCGGTTGCTTTTTCGGTCTGTAATAGCACCTGATCGGCAACCGGTACCAGCACCTGGCCGGTTTGGCCGTAAATTTCCATGTCCTTGCGGTTAAACGGCCAATTCCAGGACGGCTGCAGCACCACCTCAGCCTGCGGATACGCCAGCACAATCGTGGCGTCGTCCTCCACCTTGGGGTAAACCTCCGGTTTGATGTGCAGCGCCACGGCAGTCACCGAAATCGGCTTGGCGCCGTCCAGAAACCAGGTGGCCAGGTCCGCGCCATAACAGCCAAAATCATTAATGGCTCCGCCGCCGTTGAGCACCGGGTCGGTCAGCCAACCGAGAAAATTGGTCGAACAACCAATCTCCTTGGGTCCGGGATGACCGTGATGAAACACCATCCGGCGGATCGGCCCGATCTGGTGTTCCTCATGCACCAACCGGTAAGCCTCGGTGTTGCCCGGATACCAACTGGTCTCATAGTTGACGAAGACCTGGATGCCGCCCTTGGTGGCGGCGGCCTGGATGGCGCGGGCCTGCTTCATGTTTGTGGCCAGCGGCTTTTCCATCATCACATCCACCCCGTGCGCGGCGCAGGCTTCCACCACCCGCTCGTGGTCAAAGGTGGACGTGAATGTGGCCACCGCTTGCGCGTTGGTCCTGGCAAACAGCTCGTCCAAACTGGGAAAGAAGATTTCCGGCGGCAAATGAAACCGTTTGGCATAACGGGTAATCAACGCCTGGTTGGTTTCCACAATGCCGACCAGTTGCAGGTCGTGCTGATCCTTCAGTCGCGGCAGGAATCCAAAGGCGTGATCGTGGACCAGGCCCACCAGGGCGAAGCGCACCGGCGGCTGATCGCTTTGGGCCAGGGCCGCACCCGCGCCCAAACAGAGGCAGCCGGCGAGAATTGACAGGGTGTTGTTCTTCATTTGTTTTATTTCTCCAAAGCCGGCGAATTACGCACGGTCACGTCCTTCACGTCATCGGCAAAGATGGCGGGTTTTACCCCCGGCGCGGTTTGCGGTTTGAAATTGTCGATTTCCAGTCCCTGGATATCCGCGAACGACGCGGCGGAACGAAGTTCGTTGGTCCGAAAGCCGCAACTTATATTCGCCAGTTCCAGATTTTTGACGTGGCGCGCAAAAATGCCGTAAGCGGGCAGCGTGCCCAACTTGCCCGGTTCCGGGTAGCCCGTCCCCAATTCCTTGGGCACCCGTGCCGCATCCTTGGCTGTGCCGCCGCCATCGCTGGTCAGATGGATGTTCTCGAGCCGCACGTTTTCAATCGGCTGCTCCGGCAGGCCCATGATCTGGATGCCGTTCATCTTGCCCACCAGATCGGCGGTCACATTGGAAATCAGGATGTTTCGCAGGCGGCTGGGCGTGGTGTTGCCCGGCGTGCGATCGCGCTTGCCGGTCGTCAGATAGATGGCGTAATCCGTCACGTCCATCATGGCCAGGTTTTGAATGGTGATGTTTTCCAGCAGGCCGCCGTCCACTTCTTCCAGCGCCAGGCCGCGGCAATGGCGGAAGGTGCAGTTGGCCACCGTGCAATTGCGAAAGCCCCCGCTCGCCTCGGTGCCAAATTTGATGCGGCCCACCCGCCCCCGGCTCGGCTTCATGGTGCCGTCCAGCAAGGTACCCTCTTCAAAGCCCGAAACCTGGCAGTTCACAATCGTGAGGTTTTCGGTCAGCCGCCGCTCGCCCAGCACAAAAGTGCTCTTGGGGCAAAGCCCGTCGTCATTGGGAGAATTGATGCGGCAATTGCTCACCACCGTGTTGCGGCAGCAGTCGATGTCGATGCCGTCGCGGTCCGTGTCCATGGTCACATTGTCCACCGTCAAATCATCGCAGCCGGTCACCAGCACGGCAAAATGGCCGCCGTGGAAAATGGTGACATCGCGCAGCAGCACATTGCGGCAGAGCTTGAGCGCAATGGCTTTGTTGCCCAGGCGCACTGGCGGCGCTGCGTTCGTCACCGGCGGATCAAAATGGTTGAAGCCCACCATGTCATCCAGCACCGCGTCGTCCCGGACCATGCCACCGCCGTTGATCATGCCCTGGCCGGTCACGCTCACATTGGTGAGATTCTCGCCCCAGAGGAGGCTGTTGTGGAAGAAGCAATGGCCGCCGTCCTGGTAGCCGCCGAGGGTGAACGGCTCGGTTTCGTCGTAGGCGTTCAGGCTTTGCGGCGCGCCGAGTACCGTCGCGCCGGCGTCGATGAGCAGGTGGATGTTGTTTTGCAGATGGATGGAGCCGCTGAGGTAAACGCCGGCCGGTACGCGCACCGTGCCACCACCCGCCGCCGCCGCCGCGGCAATGGCCCGGTTGATGCCCGCGCTGTCCAGATTCGTGCCATCACCCACGGCCCCGTATTCACGTACGTTGTATTCGCTCGTGGCGGGACTGGCCGTGACCGTGGCCAGGATGGCCATGCAGCTCCAGAATAAGTTGCCAATCGTTTTCATGGCTCGTTTTCGGTGGCCGACAAGATGGCGGCAAAGCAAGGTCCGTGGCGAGCAAAATGCGCGGTCCAGAGGGGACCTTGGTCGGCCGCGATCCAAACCAGCTTTGCCGGCATGGCATGAAATTCG
>CAYTJG010000217.1:0-11157 GCA_964437865.1 uncultured Bifidobacteriaceae bacterium
CCGATGCGGCGCTGCATGCCCTTGGAAAATTCGCCCACCGCGCGCGTCTGCGTCTGGCCCAGCCCCACCATTTCCAGCAATTGTTCCGTGCGGCTTTCGCGTTCCGCCTTGGAGAGCTGGAACAGGTTCCCGAAGAAATCCAGCGTCTCGCGCGAATTGAGATAGCGGTAGAGATACGATTCCTCCGGCAGATAGCCGATGCGGGCCTTGGTAGGCACGTGGCGCGGGGAATGCCCAAAGACCTCAATGTGCCCCTTGGTGGGATTGAGCAGGCCGAGCAGCAGCTTGACGGTGGTGGATTTGCCGGAGCCGTTCGGGCCGAGCAGGCCGAACACCTCGCCCTGGCGGACTTCCAAATCCACGTTGTCCACCGCGCGCGCTTTCGGGCGGTTCCAAAAATCCTTGAAAACCTTGGTGAGCCCGCGCACGGACACGACCACCTCCGCGGATTTTTTATTTCCGCTTTCCGGTTGAGCAGTTAATTCAGCCACTGGCATGGTGTTCCTAAACTTGTTTCTCGGACAATTGTTTCAAGACTGCGGCCAAGCCGGTCTTATCCAATTTTTTTTCTGCAATATCTATCATGGCGCGATATAGCGATCCATCATCCTTGGGGAAAAGCACGTCGTTTTTCCTTAAGAATGCAACGGCCGCAGCCGCCGCCGTTCGCTTGTTGCCATCCAGGAATGCCTGGGATTGGGCCAGATGAAAGGCGTAGGCTGCCGCTATCTCAAACAGGCCGCCGCGCCCATACCAAAATGCATTTTGCGCCGAGCCCATGGCCGATTCAACCAACCCAGGTTCCCGAATTCCGGCTAATCCGCCGTGACGCGCCAACGACTGCTCATGCAAATACAAGACTTCCGCCAGGGACAAAAATCTCGGCTCATCCAAGTTCATTGCGCGAGCTTGTGAAAAAGCTCTTCATTGGTGGTGAACACCTCGTCGGCGATGCGCTTGAATTCTTCGCTGACTTCGCCGGTCAAATCCGTTTGGCGGAGAAAATCCGCCACCTTCCGCTGCTCTTCAGGCGGAAGCTGCTTGATCTCTTCGATGACTTCAGCGGCACTCATTACCTCAAACTAACCGCTTGCGGCGGCAACATCAAGTCCCCGCGCCCCTCCGCGGCCCTTACGCCAGCTTCGGCGTCAACTGGCCTGCCGGGGTGTGGCCAGTGCTCTCCTGTTCCGCTTGGAAATGCTCCAGTTCCTCACCCTTGCGCACCAGCCGGGCGCTGTTGAAAATCACGATCAAGGAACCGACGTTGTGCAGCAAGGCCGCCACGATCGGACCGATGATACCGAACGAGGTGACCGTGAGGCCGACAATGATGAACAACACGCCGAACATGAAGTTCTGGTTGATCACCGTGCGAGTGCTCCGCGAAAGCTTCACCAGGAACGGCAGCCGGCGCAGATCGTTGTTCATGAGGGCGATGGTGGCGCTGTGGATGGCCACTTCGCTGCCCGCCGCGCCCATGGCAATGCCGATGTCGCCCGCCGCGAGCGCCGGCGCGTCATTGACGCCATCACCCACCACCGCCACCCGGTAGCCCCGGGCCTTGGCGGCGCGCACAAAATCCACCTTGTCCTGGGGCAGACAGTCGCCCTTCACCTCTTCGCAGCCAATCTCGGCCGCCACGCGCGAGGCCACCGCCTGGCGATCGCCGGAAATCATGGATATGCGGCGCACCCCGGCTTCCTTCAACTCCGCCAGGGCTTCCTTGGCATCCGCCCGCGTCCGGTCCTGCAGGCCCACCCAGCCGACACACTGGTTGCCGCGGGCCACAAAGATGAGGCTCCAGCCTTCCGCATCGTTCACATCCACGGACTTTTCGAAGCCCGGTTCGATGCCATGGTCCTTGAGCCATTGGGCGCGGCCGACGAGGACCCGCACGCCGTTGATTTCGGCCTGTACGCCGCGACCCGCCGTCTCGGTAAAATCCTTGGGCTCCACCAGCGGGAGGCTGGCTTCGCCGGCCAGGGCGGCGAGCGCCTTGGCGGTGGGATGGTTGCTGTATTTTTCGGCGGAGGCCGCCAGCAGGAGCAATTCGGCCGGCTTGGCATCGCCGAGCGGCGCGAGACGACTGACCGCAAGCTGGCCGGTGGTCAGCGTGCCGGTTTTGTCGAAGATGAAGGCGTTGATCTTGGCCGCGGCCTCGATATCGGCCACGTTCTTGATGAGAATCCCCAGGCGGGCGGCGGCCGAGAGCGCGGCAACCATGGCGGTGGGCGTGGCCAGAATAAAGGCGCACGGGCAGGACACCACAAACACCGCGATGACGCGGGTCAAATCATGCGTAAACGCCCAAACCAGCGCCCCAATGACCAGCACCAGCGGCGTATAGAAGCCCATGTATTGATCCACGATCTTCTGCAGGGGCAGCTTCGTCTTTTCGGCGGCGATGATCAGTTCGCGCACCCGGCCCAGCGTGGTGTCGGTGCCGGCGCGGCTGACTTTCACCTCGAGCACGCCGGTGAGATTCTGTGTGCCGGCAAACACTTCGTCGCCGGTTTTCTTATCCGCCGGCAGGGATTCACCGGTGATGGTGGCCTGGTTGAACGAGCCCTGGCCGCTGACGATGACACCGTCCGCCGCCACGTTGTCGCCCGGGCGGATGCGGATCACATCGCCCACGGCGAGCTGGCTCGCGGGCACTTCCTCTTCACTGCCATCCTTGAGGAGGCGCCGGGCCTTCGTGGGGGTAAGTTTGATCAGCGATTCAACGGATTTCCGGGCGCCCTCGGCGGTGCGGGTTTCGATGAGTTCGCCGGTGAGCATGAAGAAGGCGACCACGCCGGCCACCTTGTAATCGCCCGAGGCGAACGCGGCGAGCACCGCGATGGCCACCAGCTCGTTGATGCTCAAATGGCCGGCGCGCAGGTCGCGCACGGCGGTGACGATGATGGGGTAAATCAGGATGATGGCGCCGAGCATGGCGCTGACGCTGGCCAGCGCACTGTCGCCGGCAAAAAACCAATCCACGATGAAGGCGTTCACCACACAGACCACGCCCACCACCGCCTGCCACAGGTGCACCACCGAGTGCTCGTGATCGTGGCCGCAGCCGCACTCCGGGCCGTGCTCATGGTCATGCTCATCTTGGCTCAACAGTGACGTTACTTGCATACAAATACAAATTTACTGGTTCAACGCGGGCCGGGTGTTTTGCACCGGTTCGCGGTTTAACATTACCCTAAGTTCGCGCGCTTTGCCATCCGCCCGCCGCGGCAGGAAGAATTTGTCCGCGTTGGTCAGGATCTGGGGCATGGCTTCCGCCAGCCGCATCTGTTCGTAAAGCACGGTGTTGGTCTTGAATTGGGCCAGCAAGTTGGTGAACGCCGCCATGTCGGCATTCATCGAAGTGACATACTTGAAGCGGGCGGATTCGGCGTTGTTGGTGATCAAGTTGGCTTGCGCACCGGCCTCGGACAGGATCGTTTTTCCGTCACCCAAGGCTTTCTCGATCACTTCATTGCGTTTCTGGCGGGCATCGGTCACCTGCAAGAAATCGGGCTCCAATTGCCGGACCGGCAGGCTCCGCACCTGGCAATTGTCAATCGAGACGCCGAGCTTCTCCTGCTTGACCAATTCCTTGATCCGTTCCTCGACCGCCGATTGGAAGCCGTTAATATTTGCGTAGAGGATATCATCCACGTTGAACCGCGCGGCGGTGGCCACCAAGGCGTTGTCGGCGGCGTTTTGCACGGCGTTGGAAATGCCGGCGAGATTGAATTGCTGGTTGGTGCCGCCGGCGAAACCAAAAATCGCCGTCTGCGGGTCGCTGATTTCATAGGTGACCACGGCCCGGCTATGGATGACGTTGGTGTCCGCCGAGATCACATACCGTTCAAAGAGCGGGTTCAACGAATCCCCACCGGCCTGCGGTTCCTTGCCTTCGGCTTCAAACATCAGCAAATCCGTTGGACTCATGAGATACCAACCGGCGGTGGAAGTGACCCTCTGGATCTGCGTAATGGGGATGCGCACCACCTCGTCGATGGGATAGGGGAAGGACCAATAGAATTTCCCGGAACTCAGCAGCATGTTCTGGCCTTCGCCAACCGGCTTGCCAAAGCGGAGGATGACGGCCTTCTCGCCGGGCTTGACGGTGAAAAAGCCGGCCAGAAAGACCATGGCCACCAGGACGACCATGGCCACCTTGACGATGGCGAAACTGCTGCGCAACGCCTCGGCCAGCGCCTGGGAACCGGCGTCCCGGGCTTCGGGCGCCAACTCAGGATCGTGATGGTGGTGGTCGCTCATGTTAGTTGGCCGGTCCGTTCGTGGACAAATCCTGGAACAGGTTAAAGGGCGGCATGCGCTCATCGAAGATGAGCGTGGATTGATGGCTCAAGGATTCCTGGATCGCCTTGAGGCGCAGCTCGAAAAGCGCCAATTGCGGATTTTGCTGGAAGACGCCGAGGGTCTTGAGGGCTTCGGCCTCGCCATCGCTCTGGATGCGCGTGGCGGCGCCGGTGGCGGAGGTGATCAAGCCGGCCGCCTCGTGATCGGCCGCAAATTTGATCTTGTCCGCCTGGGCCTTGCCGTCGGATTCCGCCTCATCCACATACTTCTTGCGCTCGGCCTTCATGCGGGCAAACACCGTTGCGGTCACGGTTTCCGGCAAACCGATGCGTTTGATGCCCAGAAACTCGATGCTGATGCCGTAGTTGTTTTGGACCAATTGCGCCTCGACCGCCGTCCGTATCTGCTTCTCGATCTCCTCAAATTTGAGTTTGCTGGGATCGGCGTTGACGAGGTCGGGCAGGCCATGGCGGGCCATGGCGTCCACTTTGGCATTGCTGACGATATCCTGCAGCTTGAGTTGGGCCGCCGCGGCCGAACCACCGGGGAATTTGGGGAGAAAAGCCTTGGCATCGGAAATCCGCCAGCCGACAAAGACGCTGGTCAGCAGGGTGGAATTGTCCGCCAGCAGGGTCTGGTTCAACTGGTCCTCGAACATCTGCACCCGCTGGTCAAAGCGGTTGATGCTGTCGATGGGCCAGGGCCATTTGACGTACAAGCCCGGCTCGTTGATGGTGCGGATGGGTTCCTGGAAACGGGAGACGACGACGACTTGGGCCTGCGGCACCTGGAAGGTGAACAGCAACAGCACAAAGATCACCAACAGGAGTGCGGCGATGATGATGGTTACGGCGTTCTTTTTCATGGCGAATTCGTGACGGAAAGGTTCATCAAATCGGTACGGATCTTGTCCTCGAGATCATAGATGATGACATCCTCGGTATTGGTGGCGAGCAGCAGGTATTTGCGCGCGTTCATGGTGGCGGCGGCGAATCCTTGCAAGTAAAGACGCTGCTCGTAAACGGCCGGCGCGGCCTCATACGACGGAATCTGGTTGGTAAACAGCGCCGCCCGCGCATAGGCCGAACTCACCCGGCGCAAGCGGTTGGCATCGGCCTGATTCGTAATGGCGAACGCCTGGGAGATGGCCAGCTTGTTGGTGCGAATGGCCGCCCCTTCGGCTTCCAGAATCCTGGCCAGCCGGGTCTGCTCCGCGCCCACCACGTTTTCATACGACTTGGCCACGTCCTTGTCGGAGGGCGGATGGATGTCCCGCAAGCCCACAAACAGGATTTTGGCGCCCAAGCCGCGGGCGTTCGCCGCGGATTGAATCTGTTCTTTCAGCGCCGCGGCCGCCGTGAGCCGGCCTTGCGAAAGCACGTCGTTCAAATCGCTCCCGGCCAGGTAGCGCACCACTTCCGCCGTGGCCAGCGTGGAGAGCAGGTCGTTGGGACTGGCGTTGCCATAAAGCCATTGGACGATATTGGTGATTTGATACTGGATGGGGATGCTGACACTGACCAGGCCCATCGGCTTGGCGGCCGTATCATTGGTGGCGACCACCGCGGGGTTGTCCGGGGAGCGATAAGCCACCAGGAAATTCTGCTCGTTGGCGTGGGGCACCGTCCACAGGACCACGGGTGCCTGCTCGCTGGCCGCATCCGGGGTGTAGCCCACGGCAAAGGATTGGATCTGCTCGGTGCGCAGACGGTAAATCTGGTCAATCGGCCACGGCAGCTTCAAATGCGCGCCGGCTTCGTAAACGCCGGTGGGCCGGCCGAGATGCTCGCGCACCGCCTGTTCGCCCGCGGCCACGAAGAAAAAGCTCGTGGAGAGAAAGAGGACGAGCAACTGCACCAGCAGGAGGGCCGGGAGGTTTTCCCGGCAGGCTCGGAAAAACCAGGTCTCCGAGACTTTGAAGCCGAACTGGTAATCCAGCGTCTGGGCGGCCGCGGTGAAGAGGCTCTCGGGCTGCGCCAGCAGGCCGGCGAGGCGGCTCTCGTACAACGGCCGGGTGATCTTGCCCTTGACCCGCGGGCGGTAAATTTCCAGCAGCAGCGTCAGGAGATTCTCCAGCATCAGCAGCGCCAGCAGCAACGCCACGGCACGAGCGGCCCAGAAATCCGCGGTGGGATACTTAAACCACACCCCGGCCACGCCGAGCGCCGCCGCCGCACAGACATACGCGCCGGCCAGGAGGAAACTGGCCCCGGGACGCAACAGCCGGTTGTCCTCCAACCGCGCCATGGTCACCGAGAAACGGCCGAACAAAAACAGCAGCAACGCGAAAATGGCAAACAGCGACAGCGCCGAAACTTCGCCGGCTTCCTTCAGTCCGTACGGGTTCTTGGCGCTCTCGAGCCAGCACAAAAACGCGCCCCCCGCCTCCAGCAGCACCAGCAGGATCGTGAACCCCGGCAGAAAGTACTTTTCGAATTGCTCGCGCGCATTGCGCGCCGGATAACTGCCGGCATCCTTGGCCTCAAACAGCGAGGCGCCGCGGCTGTGCGCCAACTCGTCCAGCTCCAGCTTCTCCAGCCGCTCGTTTTCCTCGAGCCGCATCTGAAACCAACTCACGAAAATCACCAGCACGCCCAACCCGAGGAAAATGGAGGCCGCCTCCCCGCCCAGCGTGCCGGAGAAAACCGTCACCGCGAAGGCCGCGATGAAGATCAACAGGGCCACCGTGAGGTTCACCAGGCCGTTTTTTTGTATGCTTCGATCCATGGTTCTCGATTGATGGGGGTGCGCCCGGCGGGACGTCCCGCGGGACCTCGCCTGGGCGCTTCACTCATCGCGTATCACGTTGTCATCTCAACTCAATTCCCGATCGTCAAACAATGCCACCGCCGCGGCCAACGCCGCGCCGGCATAACAAACCGTATAGGCAAACGCCTTGCCGACATAGCCCCAGTTAAACGTGCTCTTCCCCGTTTCCAGGGCGTCGGCGAGCCAGAAAAGCTGCCAGTTTGGAACCGCGCTGTAAAGCGTCGATGCCCACCAAATGCCGTGGGCCGCGGGCCGCCCAAACAGGTAATCCGACATCAGCCCCACCAAAAACACCGCCGAACAGACGGCCAGGGTGGCGATCATATCCAGCCGCGTCGAACACGCCACCGCCACCGCGGCAAAAATCCAGAAGGCGAACAGGATCAGCAGGCCGGCCGGCACCAACCGCCAGTCCACCGCCGCCCGATCGGACATGCTCTGCATCTGCTGGGTGAATTGAAAAATCACGAAGCTGGCGATCGTCACCATCACCACCAGGGCGAACACGGCGTCGCTCACAAAGGGCCGCCGCAGGAAGAAATTGCTGAAGCCGGCCAGCCCGTAGGCCAGCACAATGCCGCCGCCGAAAATCCCGATGGCCTTCAAATCCGTCTGGCCATAGGCGTCGAAAGCCATCCAACTGGCCGTCATGACCCCCACCAGATTGACGTAGGCCAGCAGCGTGAGCGCCGCGGCCAGGCCGGTGAACTTGGCCAGCAGAAACTGCGCGCGACCGACCGGTTTGGACAGCACCGCCAGGGCCGTCCCCGACCGGATTTCCCGCGCCAGCGATGCCGATGCGCTCAACACCGCCCCGAACAAACCGGACAGCAACATCACCGCCAGGGCGCTCGTCTTCACCAGCTTCATTTCATCGCCAAAGGCAAAGTAATATGGCACCGCCAGAAAAATCTCGAACAGCACGGAGCCGGTTAGCAGCAGCAGAAAGATGGGCTGCCGAACGAGTTCCATGAAGGCGTTGGCCGCTATGTTACGAAACTGTCGCACTTAAGGTTTGGTCATTTAAGGTTTGGTCATTTTATCCATCCTGACAAAAATTGCCAGCGGTTATTCCCGGCAAACCACCGGCCCGTTTAGAAATGGAACCCGGCGGTGCGCCTTTTGTTCAAAAAGAAACGCCCGCCACCCTGTGCGTTTACACGCACACCCGGCGGCCGGCGGCATGGGGGACTGCCGACGCTCAAGCCGGCTCCCCCAGGAACCGCTTGAGCTTGGCCAGGGCCTGGGCCCGGTGACTCAACCGGTTTTTCACGTCTTCCCCCAATTCGGCGAAGGATTGCGTAAAACCCTCCGGGATGAAGAGCGGATCGTAGCCAAAGCCGCCCCGGCCGCTCGGCGCGGTTTGGAGGCGCCCCGCGCAGACGCCGTCGAAAGTCCGCGCAGACGCCGGGTCGCCGGCTCGGGCGGCCAATACCGGCACCAACGCAATGACGCAGCGAAAGCGCGCCGTGCGTTCGGCCGGCGGCACCCCCGTGAGCAACCGGAGCAGCTTGGCGTTATTGTCCGCATCCGTCGAATTGCCGGTGGCGGACGCCGCGGCGTTATCGAGGGCGGCAAACCGCGCGGAATGCACGCCGGGTGCCCCGGCCAGCGCGTCCACCTCCAGCCCGGAATCGTCCGCCAGCACGTAGTCCGGCACCGGTTCGCCGACGTGTCCGTTGCCCCGCTGCGGGCGCCGGCCAGCCACCCAGGCCGCCAATTCCGCCGCCTTCTTCAGCGCGTTGCCCGCAAAAGTGGCGGCATCTTCCACCACCGCCGGGGCCGCGGGAAAGTCAGTCAGTGTGAGCAAGCGGAACGAGGGCCCCAGGATGGCCCGGATCTCCCCGACCTTGTGCGCGTTCCGGGTGGCAATCAGCAGCGTTGTCATGGTCCCCAGATTAATCGGGAAAAAATCCGCTGGCGAGCTTGACGCGTGGTTTTCGTGAGGCACAATCGGCTGATGCAACTTCGCCATTCCTGCCGGTTGTTTATTGCGCTGGCCACCCTCACCGCCACCGTTGTCTCCGCCGAAACCGTCTGGCTGGACAAGCTGGATGTTCGCCTCGCCACCCAAGGCTGGGGCACGCCCCACGCCAACCAATCCGTCAACGGCAGCCCGCTGACAATCGGCGGCCAAGTGTTTGAGCGGGGCTTTGGCACCCACGCCGAAAGCACCCTCAACGTGAACCTCAACGGCGAGGCGCAGACTTTCACCGCCAGCGTGGGCGTGGATGATGAAGTAAACAAGAACCCCGCCTCGAGCGTGGAATTCAGCGTGCTTGGCGACGGCAAAAATTTGTGGTCCAGCGGCGTCATGCACGCGGGCGACGCGGCGAAACATTGCGAGGTGGATGTGGCCGGCGTGAAAGTGCTCACCTTGCAGGTGGGCGATGCCGACGATGGCATTGATTACGATCACGCGGACTGGGCGAATGCGAAATTTGAAACGACCTCCGCCACCACCTTTGCCGTGAGCGGCGAAACGGTGGGCGACCCCGTGGCGCCCTACATTCTCACGCCGGCCACGCCGGCCGCGCCGCGCATCAATGGCGCCAGCGTCTTCGGCGTGCGGCCCGGCTCGCCGTTCCTGTTCACCATCCCCGCCACCGGCGAGCGGCCCATGAAGTTTTCCGTCAAGGAACTGCCGAAGGGCCTCACCGTGGATGCCCAGAGCGGCCGCATCACCGGCGTGTTGAAAGACAAGGGCGAATATGTGGTCACCTTGCGCGCCAAGAATTCCCTCGGCCAGGCGGAAAAGCAATTTCGCATTCTCTGTGGCGACCGGATCGCGCTCACCCCGCCCATGGGCTGGAACAGTTGGAATTGCTTTGCCGGCGCCGTCTCCCAGGACCGGGTGAAGCGGGCGGCAGATGCCATGGTCAAGAGCGGCCTCATCAACCACGGCTGGACCTTCATCAACGTGGACGATTTCTGGCAGAATCACCGCGATTCCACCGACGCCACCCTGCACGGCCCGTTTCGCAATGCCCAGGGCGTGATTGTGCCCAACTCCCGGTTTCCCGATATGAAGGGGCTGGCCGATTACATCCACGGATTGGGCCTGAAAGCCGGCCTGTATTCCTCGCCCGGGCCCTGGACCTGTGGCGGCTGCGCGGCCAGTTGGCAACATGAAGAGCAGGACGCCCAAACTTACGCCCGCTGGGGATTTGATTATTTGAAGTATGACTGGTGCAGCTACGGTGACGTGGCCGACGGCAAGGACCCGGATTCCAAGAAAGTGCCCACCTGGAACGACAATCACGGCCAGCACGATGTGGAAGTGGCCAGTTACCCATACAAGGTCATGGGCAAGTTCCTGCGCGACCAACCGCGCGATATTGTGTTCAGCCTCTGTCAGTATGGCATGAACGACGTGTGGAACTGGGGCGGTTCGGTGGAGGGCAATTGCTGGCGCACCACCGGCGACATCACCGACACCTGGCGGAGCCTGAGCTCCATCGGTTTCCGGCAGGAAAAGGCGGCGCCGTTTGCCAAGCCGGGCAACTGGAACGATCCGGACATGCTGATCGTGGGCCAGGTGGGCTGGGGCAACCTGCACCCGACGCACCTGACCGTGGATGAGCAATATACGCATATCAGCCTGTGGTGCCTGCTCGCCGCGCCGCTGCTGATTGGCTGCGACATGGAAAAGCTGGATGCCTTCACCCTCAACCTGCTCAGCAACGATGAAGTGCTGGCGCTGGACCAGGATCCACTCGGCAAGGAAGCCACTTGCGTCTGGACCAACCAGAATGTGCGTCTTTACATCAAGGAACTGGCGGATGGCGGTCGTGGCGCCGGCTTCTTCAACCTCGGCAACAGGCCGGTGACGCTTGACTTCACCCAATTCGCGGCCATCGGCGTGAGCGGCAACCTGCACGTGCGCGACCTCTGGCGGCAGCAGGATCTGCCGGACGCAAATCCGGGTGCTGGCGCTCTTTCGCTGACCATCCCCGCCCACGGCGTGGTGCTGTACAAGTTTACGGCGGCCAAGTAATCGGCCGATCCACCAATCCGCCCAATTGGGCGGTAAGTCTCTCTCAGGCGCCTCCCAGCCTCCCGGCCCGGAGGCGCCTTTGC
>CAYTJG010000218.1:0-11120 GCA_964437865.1 uncultured Bifidobacteriaceae bacterium
GGGGAACGGAAATCGATGTTTTCGAATTGTGCGGCCTGAATCCTCAGCATGACCGGCACTACTATATGACCGTGCACGTGTGGCAGACGCCGCAAGAGAAACGGCATTGGGCGGTGGGCAGCTATTGGGAAGCAGCAACGCCCTTTGCGCAAGAATTCAATGTCTTTGGCTTTGAGTGGAACCGCAAGCAGTTGCGCTGGTACGTGAATGGCGTCTTGGTGCACACGGTCCAAAACACCCATTGGCACCAACCCCTGTTCCTGATCTTCGACAGCGAGACGATGCCTGAGTGGTTTGGCCTGCCGCACAATGGCGATCTGCCGTCCACATTCTGTGTGGACTATGTCCGGGCTTGGCGGAGCAAAGACGACCTTAACGGACAAGGTGCGGCGCATCCCTAAAGGGGATAATCATCCAGCGTTGACGCGACGAAGGAGCGGCGACGCTGGGTAGACGTTCAAAACGAAAGCAACGCTGAAAGCGTTGGATCAATTCGAAACGGAACCCGGAACTCCGCTTGCGCAGTCGATTGGCGCGCCCGGGGCACCGAGCATTGCTCGGCCGGACGAAGCCCAAACCTGACGATGTGATCTTTTTAGTTTCTTTGTCGTTCACCGGACAGCCAACAGGAGCAGCTTTCCAAAGCCAGAAGGCGGCGCAACATTTGTTTGCAAATCGGCCAATTCCGGCGACACCAGAAAGGGCGCAAGCAAGATTCGGCCCCCTGCCTCGAGAGCCCTCCAGGTCCCTATAATCGCGACGTTCGCGACGTTTTCATTTTCCTATCCGTGCGCTAACCCCTCAAACCTGCTCACGCCGGATGAATATCCGGAAAATCTATGGGCTGACTCCATTTTCGAACCAAACTGAGGCCTGACCCGGTCCACGAACAAATCTATGGCTTGACACCTTTTCCTAAATCGCAATTTGTGTCAATAGTGCGGACCGAGACTTGCCCGACACATTCCCACTTGCCCCACTTGCCCGGAGAGGGCTGAAAGCCCGTCCTGTGATAGCCTGGGCTGGAGGCCCAGGAAAAGTCCCGCAAGGAATTCCCCCGGTCTGTAAGACCGGCACGCCCATGATCCCTGACCCACAAAGCGAAAGGCAAATGTCGAATGTCGAGATGTGACCCCAAATGACTCTACAATTTGGGTCAATAGTGCGGGCCGACACTTGCATACCAGACCGGCAGGCCGAACAGCTTTCGTCGAATTCCTCGCCAAAAAAAAGGCGCTTCGGCCGTCCCGCTGGGACGAAACCGCCTTCCGCAACCAAAACCCGCATTTGAAAATGCGGGCTACTCTCATCGGTTCCTCTGGAACCAAATGCGGGCAAACCGGGGGCAAAACAACAGGCGTTGACTGACCGTATCCCGCTCAGGCCATGCCCCGCACCCGCCGGGCAATCCACTCCGCGCTCAACAGCCCGATGATGGCCGCCAGGAACCAGCCCCGGTCCCAAAGCGGCGTTCTGAGATACTTGATGGTGGCGGGCTGGTCGCCCACGGCGGCATGCACCACGGCCCCGGACTCATTGCCCTCCGCCGCCAGGGCTTCGCCGCCCGACCATTGGGCCACCGCAGCCAGCGTGGCCGGCCGGGCGCGAATGTCCGCCATTTCCAAATCGTTCGCCTCTCCCACCACCAGTTGTTGATCCCAGGCCTTCCGCCCATCCCGGAACGCCGCCGTCGCCCGCAGAAAATACCGGCCGGCCCCCGGCACCCCCACGTTCGCCAGATACCGCTGCTCCGCGTCTGAATACACGGCGGGAACCGACTGCACCTCGTGACTCTCATCGAACAGATGGAGCGTCACGGTGGCATCGGCGAGCCGCCGGCCATCCCGGTTCCAGGCGTCCACCCGCACGGGCAGCGCGGAGCCTGGCGGGCAATACGTGGCCGGCAGTTCGATCGCGAGGGCGTTCTTATCGCGATCAAACTTGGGCGCCGCCAGCCAGCGGACGGCATTGGCCCAAAATTGTTTGAAATAGCGCGCATCACAATTGGCTTCGGTCAGCGGATAGTTGGGATTTATTTTTTCGCCCCAGATGGTTTCAAAATACTCGCCCCACAGGTACGTGGTATCCGAGGTGTACGCCATCGTGCGGCCGTGGCCGACTTCCTGGGCGGCCAGAATCACGTCCGGACCGTAGGCCGTGCGGGAGCCGGGATTTTCCAGCAGCACCATCGCGCCCGGTTTGGCGCGGTCCACGCGGTTGTAGCCGACGAGCGGCGGAAATTTCTCCGTCCAGATCTTCCGGTTCTCCTCCGGATCGGGGCTGATTTGCAGGAGGGGATGCGACCAGGCTGTCTCGGGCACGTGCGGTACAAAACGGTTGTCGGTGATGTCGTTTTGGCTTTCCATGGCCACCGGGATCAAATTGTCGATGAGCGTCTTCTGATACTGGCCGGAACCGAACGAGGTCATGCCGCCCACCATGGCGAAGCCGCCGCCGTACTGCGTCACAAAACTCTCGGTGGCCTCCAATTGCTCCCGGGTGAAATCGCTTTTGGCCACATCGCTGAAAATGACCACGTCGTAATTCAGCAGCTCGGTGAGCGTCTTCGGGTAACCCTCGGTGGAATTGCGCACGCGGTAGATCTTGTCGCCGTTCCGGGGATCCACATAAGCCACCTGCTCCCGGATGATATCGTCATTGGCGGGATTGTCGCCGCCGCGGAAGTTCTGCTCGGTATACAGCGTCTTGACCTTGAAGTCGGCTGTTTCTTCCAAGGCGTGCTTGAGATAGAGGGGCTGAAAGACGCCCGCCTCCATGCCCGACGCCTCCATGTAGATGACGTGGATCACCTGGTCCTCCACCGACAGGCCAAATTCGCGCCGGTTGTTATCCACCAGGCGTTCGCCGGGCTGCGCCGGAATTTCCGCCGCATAGACGTAAAAGCCGGGGTCGGGCGGCGTAAAGTCCACTTCCACCTGCTGCTGTCCGCCGTTCAGCCGCACCTGGGCTTCGGTCTGCACGGCGTTGCCCTTCAAAATGCGCAACGGCACCACCTGACCATCGAAGCCCGAAGACCGCAAGGTGACCACCGCCCGGGTGTCCGCCTGGTTGACGGTGACGCGCCGGGCCTGGACGTTTTCGATGGCTATATCCGGCGGCTCGTTGGTCTGCCCGAAGACCACCGTATGAATCGGAATCCGGCGGTGCCCGAAGGATTTCGCGACCGCCTCGAGATTGCCGAATGAGTTATCGCCGCCATCGGAGAGCAACCACACGCTGTCCGGCGGATCTTGCGCGGTGGCCAGGGCAAGGCCTTCCAGCGCGCCGGCGATATCCGTCTGCCCGCCGCCGGCCGTGGCGTCATCCACACTGGCCAGCGATACGAGGTTGCTGCTAAACCCGTAGCAGGAGACCACAAAGCCATCCGGCAGCTTCAATTCCCGTTTCACCCAGTCCTTGGCCAGGTCCAGCCGGCTGGCCGATTGGTCCGACCAATTCATGCTCCGCGAGGTATCCAGCAGCACGGCGATGTGGCCGGGCTCAAAGTGCCGGTCCTGCGTGACCCGCTGCGGGTCCAACAGGCAGACCAGAAGCGCAACCAATACCAGCAGCCGCACGCCCCACAGCGTCAGCCGCCAGCCCCGCCGCGCCGCGCCGCGCGCGGAGTGATAACTCCAGAGCCAGACGCCGGCGGCTAAAATCAGGACCGGCAGCAGCCACCGCCAGTCGGGTATCCAGTTGAATTCAATCATGCTCGCCTCGGCGCACCCTTATTTTTGATAGGAAAGGGCGCGCAGATAATCGGCAATCTTATCGCCATACTCCCGGGGATATTCCTCGGCGGCGGATTCCGACGCGTGCGGCTGGTCGTTGGCCAGGATTTCCAACGCGCCGACAATTTCCTCGAGCTGGCCCTCCGCAGCGCGTCCGGTGCTCTCGGCGATCTCCGAGTGGCTGGCCACGGCCTGTTCACCCGCTTTCCGCATCTTGCCAGCCACCTCGTTCATGTGCTCCGCGTGCCGGCTGCTGATCCGCGAATTGCTGCCGGCCAGCTCGCGCAGCTTGGCCGCCATGGCGCTGGCTTGTTCCGCCAACCGGACCTGCTCCGCAGATGGATTGGCGGCCGGCGCATTCGTTTTATCGTTGCCGGCATTCGGTGAGTCCTTCGCGTCCGGGTCGGCGGTCGGCGGCGGTACGCCGGCCCCGGCCAAGCCAGGTTTCGTCGCCTCGGCTGACCGGCGGTACAGGCCGTTCAACTGCGCTTGCGCCGCCGCCACTTTTTTGGCTTGGGCGATCAGCTTGGGCAGCTCCTGCTTCTGTTTGTCCTGGTCCGCCTGCGTCCGCTTTTCAATGGCCTGGGCCACAATCTTGATGCCCGAGCAATTGCACATGCAGGGTTTCAGTTCCGGGAAGAGCCGCACCGCCTGGTACAAATGCAAGAGCGCGTCCTCTTCCGCCGCCAGCGCCGGGGGGCGCTGCACCTGATCCAACGACGTGATCGCGCCAGCCATCGAAATCATCGCGGCGTCAAATTCCTGGCGGGCTTCCGGTGGCGCGGCGGCCAGGATGGGTGAACTTTGCCGGAAGGTATCCGCGAACTCCCGGGTCTGCCGCTGCACGGTGGCCACCTCCGGCAATTTCTCACCGAGCTTTTCCTCCGGCACGGCCGTGGTGGCGGCAATAATCTGCTTTTCCAATTCAAGGAGGTTGATTTTTTGACCCTGGCCTTGGCCGGACGAACCGGACGTCAGTTCGCTGTTGGTGGTGAACTCGATGAAATATACCGGCGACTTGCCCAGGCCCGGCCCGTCCAGCGTGTTATTGTCCCTGGCTTCGGCGTGATAGGCCACCAATTCGTAGGGCTGAAGATGGAGCGGTGCCAGGTCAAGGTTTGCCGTGGCCGACGCTTCCGGCTCGTTGAGGTTGGTCACGTTGCAAACCAGCGCCTCCTCCGGCCCGCCCAGCTTGTGATAGACCACCTTGATGCCGGTGACCGCAAAATCATCGGACGCTGTGATGCGTAGCGGCACGGTGTTCGTGGGATCGGCGCGCACATCCGCCTGCGGGTCCACCACGTCCACCTGCGGCGGCTCATCGGGCACCACGACCAGATGAAATGGCGTCTCATTGCCGCCGGTGCGGCCGTTCCGGTCGGTCAGCTCGATGCGATAATCAGAACTGGCGCGCGCTGTCAGGCTCGCGATCCAGCGATGGTCGGCATCCTGGGTCAATTCCAAGGGCGGTTCATTCGTGAAGATCATCTTTACCCGGGCCAGTTCCCCGGAAGCTGCCACGTGAAACGCCAGCCGGGTGCCCCGCACCACCCGCAGGTCCGGCGAGGTCTGCTCCACCGGCGGATGTTTGGTGTACGCCGGGAATTCCACCCGCGTTGTGAGGCTCTTGAGCTCGGGCGGATTGAACGTTTGGATGGCAAACACCGGCGATACGGCGTCCCCGCCCACGACCTGGTACTGGACGGCGTTCGTGATATTCGCGATCAGATTGGTGCAACTGCCGTTGGTGGCGAGCGACAGCGGAGTGGTCTGCCAGTAATCGGCTTGGGCCGCCCGCGAGCGCAGCCGGGCATCGCGCGGCATTCGACCCTGAAAAGTAGCCAGCACATTCAGACTGTGGCCAACGGCGACTTCGGTGTTTCCTGGTCGCACCTCCACGTGCGTATAGGCAACCTTCGCCCATGGCCAAGCCACGCGCTCAACGGCCACACCGCCCGCCGGAGCCGACCAGACGAATAACGCCAGCGCCCCCAGGGCCAGCGCCAAAACACCCAGGGCCGCGGCCATCTTACCCCGGTACCAGGGGACCGCCACGGTGTGCATCTTGCCGGCGGCCGCCGCCTGCAACGCCTCGACCAGTTCCGGTTCGTAAGGCTGCGCCGCCGTTCGTTTGCCCTCGAGATATTCAGCGGCTGTGGAGACCACACAACCCAGTTCCGGGCGGCGACGCTCCAACTCCAGTGCCATCGCCTTGTCATCGCCCGACTGCCGACCGAGTTGCCAGAGACGGAAGACCGCCAGCAGCAGTGGTACCGCCAGCAACCCTGCGCCGCCTTCGCGCACGGCCGGCGACAACAGCCACCGGTCATCGAGTGCGGCCAGCACCACGACCGCCCCCGCCACCAACGCCAGCGCCCCCGCGCCCCAAGCCAGCCGCGTCGCCCGGTTTTTCGTCCGGCGAAGGCTGGCCAGCCGTTCCGCTGTATATTGTGCAGGCTGTGTCATAAGTCTTCCTTTGGTTCAGCTTGTTATCTGCGATGGGATCCGGTTCTTGTCAAGTATAACTCCGGTTGGCCAACAAGGGTTCCAGAAAAAGCAGGGCCACCGCCGCCAGCAGGAAAATGCGCCAGAGTTCCCGCCGGTCCCCACCCAGCACGCCAGCCATCAGGCCCGTCCTCACCACATCGTCGGAGCGCGTGATATTGAGCTTCTCGGGCGTCAAAAAACCAAGGTCGGATTCCGACGCTGCCAGGTTTACGGCCACGCGCTGGAGCTCGTGCCCCGCCGGATCCTGGATGGAATAAATACCCGGCCGGCCCGCATTCAAGGTCAAATTCCCTTGGGCGTCCGCCAGCGCGGGAACGACGTGGCCCGACGGCTCGTGCACCTGGAAAGATAAATTGGCCGCCGTCGTGCCCAGCGCCACCTCGCCTGGCGTGCCAGCCGGCAGCGGCGCGGCCTCCCCAGCCTCGGCACCCGCGGACGGTCGGGTGACATACGCGACCAAGCCGTAGAACCATGGCAAGAACGTCTTCCGCTTCGGCCAGTCGGTCCAGCCGGTATCTGCCGAGGTGTTGATCAAGACAATGCGTCCCCGGCCGAATTGCTTGGATACAATCAACGGCGCGCCATCATTGAAGCCGGCTTCCGTGTGGCTGCCCGCCAGGGGCGTCAGCGTGTACCGATGCCGGAATACCGGCAGGGTCACATCGCCGCTGTTGGGTTTCTGGAAGGCCGCAAAGATTGTCCCGTCCCGCTGATAATGGCCCAGATGCCAGAAGTTTTCGGGCTGCTCATCATCGCCCTCCACCTGGCCGGGCAGGGCCGGCAGCAGCGGGCGCAGATCCTCGGTGTACCGGGTGGCGTTCAGCCGCTCGCCCGTGAACATGATCAGCCCGCCGCCGTTCGTGACAAAGCCCGTCAAGGCCGGCGCCAGATCGGACGGAACCTCGCGCAGCCCGGGCAGGACGACCAGCGCATAATCGCCAGCGCCGGTCAGCCGGGCGGCCGCCTCCGCCGGCGGCGCGGTTTCCACGGCATAGGGGCCGACGTGGTTTGTCTCCGGTGCCAAGGCGGTGGCTACAAAAAACGTTTCCTCGTCAAAAACCGGCCGGTCCGTCCGCGGTTCCACGCACAAGACCCGGTGCGGTTTGGGCACATAAACCGCTTGGTAGCGGGCATCGTCCAGCGGGAAGCCGTCGCGCGAAGCGAGGCGCGTTTCCACCGAATGCCAGCCCGGTTCCAGCCGCGGCAGCGCCAGGGACACCTGCGTGGACATACCCGCCACGACGGACAGCGTGGTGCCCGCTGCGGACACCCCATCCACCAGCAGGCTCAACTTCACCCCGGAAACGTCTTCCGACGAAAAATTGATGGCACGGGCCGCCACGGCCTGCCCGCCCCGATCACCGGTCATTGCCTCCACGGCCAGGTTGGGAATTTCCATTTCCGCTGCCGCACAAAGGGTGAGTTCAATGCTCTTGGGCACGGCCGTCTCAGCGAGACGCGCGCACGCGCTTTCCTGAAAATCGCTGATGACCTCGATCTGCAAGGCGCCGCCGGTGTCGGCTTGCGTGAGCAGGCGAACGGCGGCATTCAGGCCATTGGCGAGATCGCTCGTGCCAAAGCCGGGCTCGAGTTTTGACAAAATCGTCTTGAGCGCCTCCGGCGGGCCCAGCGGGGCGATGACCTCTGCCGGTGAGCAGGAATCAATGATGGCCACGCGGTCGGCCGGGGCCAGGCGATCGACGGCTTTGTGCATCCACTCGGTGGCCCGCGCCCAGCGGTCGCCGGCCTGCATGCTCGCGGAGCGATCCAGCACCAGCACGATTTGCCGGGGCTGTCCCGAGGCATTGGTCCCGGCCGGCGCCGGCAGATACGGCCGGGCAAAGGCCAGCACCAGCAGGGCCAGCAACGCCAGGCGCAACACCAGCAACAGCCAGTTGCGCAACTTCCGCCGGCGCGTGACGTCTTCGTCCGACTTTTGCAAAAAGAGAATGGTGCTGAAGCGCAGGGACACCGGTTTCTGCTTCAGGAGCAAATGAATCAGGATCGGCACGGCCAGGGCGGCGAACCCGGCGAGCAGTGCAGCATTGCTGAAAAGCAGTCCGCCCATGGGTTACCCGGCCATCCTTTCCTCCAGATAGATGGTCAATGCCCGGTCCAGCGGCTCATCGGTGCGCAGCCGGTGGTAATCAATTTCCAGCGTCTCGCAGGTTTGCTCCGCCCGCCGCAAAAAATCCTGCAGCCGCGCCAGGTATTCCGGGCGGAAAGTCTCCGCGTGAATCGGCACCTTTTCGCCCGTCTCGCTGTCTTCCACCAACAGTTCCCCCTGGAACTTAAAATCCAACTCCTCCGGCGAGAGCACATGAAAGACAATCACCTGCTGCCGTTGAGCCCGGAGTCGGCGGAGCAGTTCGAAGAGGGCGTCGCCCGTGGAGAACAGATCGGAAATGACCACCGAAAGGCCGCGGCGCGTGAATTGTTCCACAATCTGCCACAAGCCGGCGCTCAAGGCCGTCCGGCCCCGGGCTTCGGTTGCCGCGAGGCGATGGAATACTTCATCCAGATGGTCGGCCTTGCTCCGCGCCGGCAGCGCCTGCACCGCCTGATCCCCAAACAAAACCAGCCCCGCCGCGTCGTGCTGCCGGTGCATCAAATACGCCAGCGCCGCGGTCAGCATTCGCGCGTAGTTGAATTTGTTCGGCTGGCCGAAATTCATGGACGCGCTGGTGTCCAGGAACAACTGGCAAAAGAGATTCGTGTCGTCCTCAAACTGTTTCACGTACAGCCCATCCGTCCGCCCCCAGACCTTCCAATCCACATGCCGCAAATCGTCGCCCTGCATGTACGGTCGGTAGGCGGCGAATTCCGTGCTGTAGCCCAGGAACGGGCTGCGGTGCAGGCCGCTGAGAAAACCTTCCACCACTTCGCGGGCCACCAGGGACAAATCGCCCAGCGAATCGAACAGCTCCGGCGCGATGGTTTCAGACGGCGGCATGGGTGGCCTTAACGGCTGCGGTCCGGGGTGCCTTCCAAAAGTTGCCCGATAATTTCGATGGGCGTGATTTTCTGCGCCCGGGCGTGGAAGTTCATGATGATACGATGCCGCAACACCTCGAAGGCCACCGACCGCACGCCTTCGTAATCGGCGCAGATCTTGCCTTCCGAGGCCGCGCGCGCCTTGGCGCCCAGCACCAGATATTGCGAAGCCCGGGGGCTGGCGCCCCAGCGGACGAACTTTTTCACCTGCTCCGGCGCCCGGGGATCCTCCGGACGGGTCCGCGCCACCAGCGAAACCGCGTAGCGAATCACCTCATCCGAAATCGGGATGGCCCGCACCAACTTTTGGAACTCGATCATCTGCGCCGCGTCCAGCACCGGCTCGATGGGAGGCGACTCCTCGCCGGTCGTGGTGCGCACCACCTCCACTTCCTCGGCGTTGGTCGGGTAGCGGCAATAGATGCTGAACATGAACCGGTCCGCCTGCGCTTCGGGCAGGCTATAAGTGCCTTCCATCTCAATGGGATTCTGTGTGGCAAAGACGTGGAACGGCGGCGGCAGCGGATAGGTCTTGTTGCCGATGGTCACCTCGTGTTCCTGCATGGTCTGCAACATGGCCGCCTGGGTCTTGGGCGGCGTGCGGTTGATTTCATCGGCCAAGACGAGGTTGGCGAACACCGGTCCCGGCAGGAACTCGAGGCGACGTTTGCCGGTGCCGGCGTCTTCCTCGATGATCTCCGTGCCGGTGATGTCCGAAGGCATCAAGTCCGGCGTGAATTGGATACGCTTGAAGGACAGCGTGAGCGCGCGGCTCAGAGAGCGGATCAGCAGCGTCTTGGCCAGTCCCGGCACGCCGACCAGCAGGGCGTGGCCGCCGCAGAGGATGGTCAGCCAAATGTTATCGATAACCTCGTGCTGCCCCACAATGGCGCGGCCGAGTTGGGCCTTCAGGGCTTCCCGCTTGGCCATCAGGTTTTGGACGGCCAGGAGATTGATGGGTTGGCGTTGAGACGTGGCTTCGTCAGCAGGCTGTGTGGGCATAATGATAATGGCACCGGTTTAGAGATTGGACCGCCTTAAATGGAATTTGTCCCGTTATTGTTGTTCGACCCTTATTAATCCTGGATGTTCACCACAAATTGCCGCAACTGAATCTGAGGCAGGTATTTCCCATGAAAGCCGCCTCCGTGTCAATGGTCATTTTCAGTCGCGGACCCGCATGGGCGTGAGACATAATTCTGCTCGCTCTAAAAAGGGTCCATAAAATGGGGGGCTGCGGATCGGTGGCACGCGTATCTGCGCTGCGGGCTGGCATTTTTACCAGCGCGGTGGGGCGCGTCTCTCCGAGCGCGCCGCGCCTGCCAACCAACGTGCGCAAGCCCACCGAAAGCGCCGCCCTGAAACCACGCTCAGCCCCATGCGCTGCGCGTCAGCAACACTGCCATTCGCTCGCCATCGCCTGGGTCTGCGAATCGCCACGCCACGCTCGCGGCGCGCTCGGAGAGACGCGCCCTACCCAAAACCAACCGCTGCGCGGGCGGGGTACGTGGTTTCGTTTGATTCATTACCCTAGACTAAATTGCCGCCAACGGCCAAACGGGACAAACAAAGTGAAAGAATCTTCGCGCCGGCTGAGCGCAGGCGCAGTTCGGCGATTCTCTGGGTAGTCCGGATACATCTTCCACTTCTTTATTAAGTAAATCCGCCGAAACGTTACAAAAATTTTCACAGATTCACCGGAAGACTGACGCGCCCCAGCGCTGAAGGCGCAGCACAGGACAGCCCGGGGCAGAGCGAGCCGCACGAGCGCCGCCCGGGGAGCGGCGTCGTGACCCTGGCACCACCAGGATTCCCGAAAGGGTAGACACAATTCTTCTTGGTTCAACCGCGCAGCGGTTGTTTTTAGGTAGGGCGCGTCTCTCC
>CAYTJG010000219.1:0-11007 GCA_964437865.1 uncultured Bifidobacteriaceae bacterium
TCTTGGTTCAACCGCGCAGCGGTTGGTTTTGGGTAGGGCGCGTCTCTCCGAGCGCGCCGCGGCTGCCAACCGCCGCGCTCAAGCCAACCCGACGCACCGCCTTGAAATCACCCTCTGCCCGATCCGCTACGCGTCATCAACAAAGCTGTTCACTCGTGATTGCCAAGGTCTGCGAGCCGCCACGATTCGCTCGGGGCGCGCTCGGAGAGACGCGCCCTACCGCGCTGGTCAAATGCTGTCTCTTAGCGCAGATAGGCGTGGCACCGATCCAGAGTTCCCATTTCATTGGCGTTTTTTGGAGTCGAGCAGAATTTTGTCTCGCACCCGCGGCGAACGGGTGTCCGCAGGGAGCAGATTTCATCGCAGGTTGATATGTTTCGGTTTTGTTAAGGGTTGGATCGATAGTTGCTTTTTTCAGCGGATTCGGAAAAATGAGCACGATCAAACCGGGGCTGTCCATGTTTTGGCGGAGGAGGACAATTTTCCTATACATCCGCTGGTTGTCGTTGTTGCTGGCCGCAGGCGGTCCGGGCCAGACAATGGCCGCCGAACCCACGGATTCCACCCGGCAATACGTCGGCATTGGCGGGGATTCCTTTTATTATTGGGATGGCAGCCATGGGCTGGCGGACCTGCAAGGCCATTCCGAATACGTGACCTTTTCCTGGGGGGTGCCCGACGTGGATACCAACGGCTGGCCGCTGGAAGACGTGAGCGTCTTGGTCTCCAGTGATCAATTGGCTGCCGGTACCTACAAGATCATCTTACAGGGGGAGGTTTCCCAAATTGATCCCAGCTACGGAAGCATTTCCAATCTGGTTTACGCTGCCGACACCAACGAGACCACGGCCGATTGGGTGCTGAAGACGCCCTCTTCCGGCAACATCTGGATCGATTTCATCGACACCCGCCGGACCAACACGGACGCGCTGGATACCGGCTTCGTGAACCTGCACATCTGGCGACCGGGCATGCCCACGGATGGCTCGGCGGTGTTCACGCCCGAATACCTGGCGGCGGCGCGGAAATTCAATCTCATCCGCTGCATGGGCCCGATCAATGCCAACGGCAATCCCTCGCAGCATTGGGCGGATCGATCCTTGATGCGCTGGGCCGGCGAGCCGGCGGACACCACCAATAGTCCGTGGGGCATCCTCTACGAGGGCACCAACACCATGTACAATGGCACGGCCACCAACACCTATTGGCCCGGCGGCTATGTGAGCGATCGCGGCCGGCCCTGGGAATTGATGGTGCTCCTGGCCAATGCCACCACGAACGATCTCTGGCTCAACCTCCCTGTGCGGGTGGATGACGACTATATCACCAATTTGGCGGAGTTGGTCCGCTATGGCAGCGACGGCGTGAATCCCTACACCAACACCCAGGCCAACCCGGTCTATCCGCCGTTGAACAGCGGCTTGAAAGTGTATCTGGAGTATGGCAACGAAGTGTGGAATTTTGGCGCGGGTTTCAACTGTTTCTCCTGGGTGGGCGATCTCTCCGCCGCCGCCAGGGCCGACACCAACAGCCCCATTTGCTACGACGGGGTGCCGGGACAATACACGGCGATCTACCGTTATACAGCCTACCGTTCCTCGACCATCAGCCTGATTTTCCGGGAGGTGTTTGGGGATGCCGCCATGATGACCACCGTGCGGCCGATTCTCTCCAGCCAGGTCGGCAACGCCAATGATGTCTTGCAAATCGGCCTCCAATGGGCCGACGGCTTCTATCGGGTCGTGCGAACCAATAACCCTACGGTCCGCCTGGTGAGTGATCTCTGGTACGGGGGCGGTGGCGCGGCCTATTACGATTCCACGGTGTCGCCGTTTTACCTGGTCACCAACGGCACCACGGTGACTGCCACGACGGATTCGAACCTGATGGCTGAATACTTTGCCGGCCTGCCCAACTCCGACTTCGCAAAGAATACGGCTGTGGATGCCACCTGGACCATGGCTTACGGCCTGAAGTTGACCTCTTATGAAGGCGGTCCCGGGCCGGGCGGCACGGCGTTGGGCGGCACTTCCGGCAGTTCGGTGGCGCCGCTTTACAATGCGGATCCGCGCATGAAAGACCGCCTGATCGCGGCACAAAACATCTGGGTGGCCAACGGCGGAGATCTGCTCACGTACTATGTCCTGGGTGGGGATGGGCCCTGGGGTTTTGGCGACCTGACCAACACCGTGATGACCACCAACACGGTGAAGCTGCAGGCTATCGACGCCATTCACAGCCAGTCCAAAACAAATGTTACACTCGGCACCCTGGTGCCGGCCGAGATCCCGGTGGTCACCAACGACGCGGCGTCCCTCATCGTGGATGGCGGCTATGCCGATACCACCGCCGACCTGCAAAATCTCGGCGCCGGTTCCGATCCGGCGTCCACCGCTCTGATCTTGTTCCCGCTGCACACCACCACCCCCGGAGCGTTTAAATTCGAGCTGGGTTACGAAGCTTCCGCCACCGCCGCCGTGGAATTATTGGTGAACGGCCAATCCGCGGGCACGTGGACGCTGGCGGCCTCCAGCGCCCTGACGTCGTCGGCCCGCCTCACGGCCCCGTTGACCAACGGGCTGAATGTGGCACGTATCCGCGTCCTCTCGGGCAGCCTGGCGTTGCATGACCTGACCGTGCTTAGCCGGTTCGCGGCCGACCCGCCGACTTTTTCCCCGCCTGCCGGCGCTTACAATGGGAGCGAATTCATCACGTTAGCCACCACCACCACCGGGGCCTCCATTTATTACACCACCAACGGCACCGCGCCGTCGCCCACCAACGGCATTTTGTACGGGGCGCCCATTTTCCTGCCGGTGCCCGCCACGATCAACGCCATCGCCGTGGCCGGGGATTATACGAACAGCCCGGTCAGTTCGGCTACCTATGTCATCAACAACATCAATTACGGCGCGCTCGTGGGCTGGGACTTTACCGCCATCGGTAACGACGCCACCAACGGCACGTTGGTGAGCGCCGCCTCCACCTACCACGATCCCGGGGCGCTGCCCAGCCTCCTGATTCGCGGTCCCGGCGCGGCGGCGGCGGCCTTGCAATGGTATGACGGCCCGGGCGCGATGAATTGCCAGAGCCTCACCAGCACCAACCTTGCGGCCGCCAAAACCAAGGGCAGCTATTTCCAATTGTCGGTTTCACCCACGAACGGCTGGCAAATCTCCCTGTCCGCGTTGAAGTACGTCGCCTACGAACAGGGGAATGAGCCCGCGTCCACCATCGTGACGGAATACAGCACCAACGCCTTCGCCACCGCCGGGGTGGCTGTGGCCACCAATAGCGATATTTCGGACAATTGGGACGGCGGCACGAATACCGTTGCGCTGGCCGGCATCAGCGAACTGCAAAATTTCACCGGCACCGTCACCTTCCGGCTCTGGGGCTACGGCTTCAGTGTGTATGAGGACGAAGGACTGGGGCAGGTGAACGGCGACAATCTGGATGTGGCCGTCCTGGGCATTGCCAAGCCTTTGACGGTTTCCCTGGGCGTGCAACAGGTGACTGGCGGCCTCCAACTAATCTGGTCCCAAGGACTTTTGCTGGAAGCGGATAATGTCACCGGCCCATGGACCACCAATGCCGCCCCGTCGCCCTTCACGATTGATCCCACCGCCCCCATGAAATTCTACCGGGTCAAAATCCCGTAGCGGGCGGGAGGGAAAAACGATGCTTCGGCATTTTTCACCTCGGAAAATTGTTTTTTTGATAATCCTGCCACTGCGAAAGGGCGGGGGAGATGGTCCGCAACGGATAAAAACCTCCGGAAAACTTCGGCTTCGCTTACTCTACCGGCCTTCGTCTGGTCAGCAGGCCATCAATCCTGCCCTTGATTTTGGGCATGATCCACCGATAATAAGAGTAATCTAGCCAGAAGCACGTGAAACCTGAAACCACTTGGCACCAATGGATGCAATTGACTGTCGGCTGCTTAATCGCCGCGCTATTTGTTGCCACTGCGGCGATTGCCACAGTCCTGCTACGAAAATTATTCCCTGACCTTCCGGATTCGTTGTTCTATTGTGCCGTCATGTTGAGCGCCTGGCGGGGTGGATTGGGTCCGGGACTGATGGCCAGTGTGCTTGCCAGCGTGGCGGTTGTTTTGTGGATGGCACCCCCGCCACCCGTGAGGACAACCGGGTGGCAGGAAACACCACCCATTCTCATGTTCCTGTTCGCGGGCGTCTTTATCAGTTGGCTGTGCGGCAGGCCAAGGCGGACCCTGGCCGCGCTCCAAGAGGCGCACGACGAATTGGAGCAGCGTTTCAGCGAGCAAACCGAGGCGCTGGCAGCCAGCGAAACCAAACTGAAAGACGCCCAGCGGCTGGCGAATATGGGCTTCTGGGAACGTGACCTCCTCGCTGATCGCATCGTGTGGTCGGAGGGAACCTGCAGGATTTTTGGCCTGACCGCGCCAAGCCACATACTTAAGCAGGCTGAATTGGAGGAAATAATCCATCCCGATGACCGGCAAATCCAAAGGCAGACCTTGAATGAAACGGTGCAATGCGGCCGTAGCTATGACGTGGAATACCGGGTTGTCCGCCCCGATGGGAACGTGCGGTTCATCCAAGTCCGCGACGAAGTCAAGACTGACAGGGCAGGCCGGTCCGTCCGCCTGTTCGGCACCGTGCACGATATTACTGAGCGGAAAAAAATGGAGGCCGAATTGGTGTTGCACGAGCAAAGGTTGAACGCCTTCTTCACCGACGCCCCTGCGGGTCTTGTGCTTTTGGACAAGCACCTGCGCTATTTGCAGCTTAATAATCGGGTGGCTGAAATCAATGGCGTGCCCGTCCAGGATCATCTGGGCAAGACCGTCCGGGAAGTTCTGCCCCAGTTTGCGCCGGTGATCGAGCCCTTGCTTAAGCAGGTGCTGGCCACAGGCAAGCCGATGTTGAACATGGAGCTTTCAGGTGAAAAACCGGGTCGGTCCGGCGTTCCACAACACCTGCTGGAGTCGATCTTTCCGATTTCAGGAAAGGATGGCAACCCCGATGGCCTGGGTGTAATTTTAGTGGATATTACCGAACGCAAACGAGCCGAGGATCGCCTAAAGGTCCAAGAGCAGGAGATCAGAATGATCGTGGAAAACACGCGCGACTGGATCATCCGATTTGACACCAGCCAACGACTCACCTATGTCAACCCCGCTGCAGTCAAGGCGATTGGGCTGACCAAGGAAGCGTTGCTGGGCAACGAGCCGGGCTCGGTTGTGCGTGAGAACGCGCTCAAACCGAGATTTGAAGAGATCGCGGGTGTAAAAAGGGCACTCCAACAGGTTCTGGAAACAGGCCAGCCGCTCAACGTGCAAGCGGCTTGGACTTTGCCAACTGGGAATGGGTATTTCACGCTGCATTTGGAACCGGAGTTTGATGCTCACGGCGCGCTAACCAGCATTTTGGCCATCGCCCGCGACATTACCGAATTGACGACGCACGAGGAGAAGCTGCGCCAGACCCAGGCGGAATTGGCGCGCGCGGTCCGGTTGACGGCCATGGGCGAACTTACGGCCTCGATTGCCCATGAAGTGAATCAGCCGTTGATGGGGGTGGTGACGAACGCCGACGCTGCCACGCGGTGGCTGGCCGCCGTTCCCCCCAATCTCGAGGAGGCGCGCCAGGCTGTTGGCCGGATTGCCCGCGACGGCAATCGTGCCAGCGAAGTCATCAAACGGATTCGCACCTTGATGAAGAAAGGCATCCCAGCCCGGATACCGGTAAATCTCAACGAACTCATCAAGGAGACCATTGCCGTGGGGCAGGCGGAATTAGACCGCCAACAAGTGCGGTTGAAAGTTGAACTGGCGGCGGAATTGCCGTGCGTGACGGCCGACCGCGTGCAATTGCAGCAGGTCATCCTCAATTTGGCGATGAACGCCTTGGATTCCTTGAGCGCGGTGGCGGATTGTCCGCGCGTCCTGCGCCTTCGCACCGATCGCCCGGAGCCGAACACCGTGCGGGTGGCCGTGGCAGACACCGGCTGCGGCATCGCGCCGCAAGAAATCGAACGAATTTTTGAACCATTTTATACCACGAAGCCTCAGGGGCTGGGCATGGGGTTGGCAATCAGTCGTTCGATTGTGGAGGCGCATGGGGGACGGCTGTGGGCGACTCAGCATGACGGTCCCGGCGTCACTTTTCAGTTTACCTTGCCGATCCATGACGGAGGTGCGTCTTGAAACCGCCCGCGGATCGGCCCACAGTCTTCGTGGTGGATGACGACGCCTCGGTGCGCGAGGCACTCGACAGCCTGATCCGCTCGGTTGGATTGCGGGTGGAAACCTTTTCGTGCGGCCGAGAATTCATCCAATACCAGCGGCCGGAAGCGCCGGCGTGTCTGGTGCTGGACGTCCGCCTGGCGGATCAGAACGGACTTCAACTTCAGCACGAGCTGGCGGCAGCCGGCTGTTCGCTCCCCATCATCTTCATTACCGGGCATGGTGACATTCCCATGAGCGTCCGCGCGATGAAAGCCGGCGCGCTTGATTTTTTAACCAAACCCTTTCGCGACCAGGATCTGCTGGATGCTATCCAGGCGGCCCTCGAACGCGACGGCGCTGATTTGAAGCGGCGGGCCGAACTCGCCGAACTGCTCGCCCGTTACCAATTGCTCACGCCGCGCGAGCGCGAGGTGATGAAATTGGTCGTTCGCGGAAGGTTGAATAAACAAATCGCCAGCCAGTTAGGAACCACGGAAATCACGGTCAAGATTCAGCGCGGAAACGTGATGAAAAAAATGCGGGCCGCCTCCCTCGCCGACCTCGTGCGAATTTCCGAAAAATTACGAGCCGGTGTTGCCAATCATACCAAAGCATGATGGCATGCGCCGCCCTTGCCGTTAGCTTCTACGGGCGACGAGAGATTAAGCGAAGAGTCATGAAGAGTAAGAAAGCCAAATCCGTGGCTGATTTGGTGCGTATGGCCGGAAAACTTCGACTATTTAGAGACGCTTGATCCCATCCCAGTTTCCAACGCGCCCCTCCCGTCACGGGTCCGGTTGCGGGCGGCTTGCGGAAGGGCGGCGGAATCATACTTAGGTATAATTGCCAGCCTGGCGCACACAGTTTATTCTGTATCACCGCTGGAGTTTAGGGTTGGCGCAGCAGACGCGCCTGAACGACTGGTCCCCAGCGTCTTCAAGTTGCCAGCCGTTCCCTTCTGAGCGCCGCGGTGGCCGGCGTAATTGTCTGTCGCCACCAATCATCCCCGAGAACTGGTCGAGCTCCCCGGTGGCCGAAAGCACCCGCCGCGCCGGCGCGTCAAGGATGAATGATATCAAACCAAGGTATGATGGACAATTCGGCCATCCGGCCGCAGGTTCTTATGCAGACTTAGAGCTGGGAACAGTTCAAGCAGGAACGAGCCGTTGGCCTCCTGCAGGCGGAAGATGATTCCCACGATCGAAAACGGGTCTGGCTGGTTGAAGATGGGCCGGCCGCGTTGAAGGATTTCAAGGCGGCGACAACCGATTGCTTCATTGCCACCTACCGAATTTAAAACCAAATCAAGAATATGATTAAGAAGTGGACCAAGACACTCGCCCAACGCAAAGAGGCCGAGCCGTTGGCGCTGGAAAGGAATGTCCGAATGCAAAGCCTGTTCGAACATATGAGTGAAGGGCTTGCTTACTGCCGAATAGTTTACATAGACGGCCAGCCAGTCGATTTCATTTTCTTGGCGGCGAATGCGGCATTCACTCGCTTGACCGGATTGGCCAATGTGACCGGCAAACGCTTCACGGAGGTTATTCCGGGCATCCGCGAAAGCGATCCCGAATTGCTGGCAATGGCCTGGCGCGTGGCAACCAGCGGCCAGTCCGAAAAGTTGGAGGCATTTGTCAACGCGACGAAAGTTTGGTTGAATTTGTCGGTTTACAGCTCGGAAAAGGATTGCTTCGCGGTCTTATTGGAGGTCATCACCGAGCGCAAACGCAAGGCCGAAGAACTGAGCTGGAAAACAGCACTGTTGGAAGCCCAGATGGAAGCCAGCCCCGACGGCATATTGGTGGTGGACAATAACGGAAACCCAATCCTCCACAACCAGCGCCTGCATCAACTGTGGGAAATTCCTCCGCAGATCATTAAAGACCAATCGGACGCCGCGCAAATCGAATTCGCTATTTCCCTCACTAAGAATCCCCGCCAGTTCAAGGAAATGACAGCCAAGCTAAATTCCCAGCCCGACGTGGTCGACCGGGATGAAATTGAACTGGTGGATGGAACCATTCTAGACCGATACACCGCGCCGGTCCGGGACAAGGCGGGAAACAATTACGGCAAAATCTGGATCTTCCGCGATATCACGCAAAGTCGCCAGGTGGAAACCCGGTTGCGGCAGGCACAAAAGATGGAAGCCATCGGCAACCTGGCCGGCGGCATTGCGCACGACTTCAACAATATTCTGGGCGCCATGGTGGGTTTCTGCAATTTGTTGGAAGCGGACGCAGCGGGTAATTCGGCGGCGCAGGCCGACGTCGCGGAAATTCTCACGGCCGCCAACCGGGCCAAGGATCTCGTGCAGCAGATTCTGACTTTCAGCCGCCGGCGCGAACAAAACCGCCAGATAATCCGTCTGGATGGCGTCATTAAAGAGGCGATGAAATTTCTGCGCGCCTCGCTGCCGTCGGAAATTCAAATCGAAAAGACCTTATCCGAAGAGGCACCCAGAGTTCTCGCTGATCCGACCCAGATTTACCAAGTGGTTGTCAATCTGGCCACAAATGCCCTGCACGCGATGGAAGGCCGGCCTGGACGACTCACCATCAGGCTGGATTCATTCTTGCCGTCGCCAGCGTTCCTTCAGGCGAATCCGAAATTCGGGCCCGGTCCGTATGCGTGTTTGACCATCGCCGATACCGGGCACGGAATGGATGCCAAGACCATGGGGCACATCTTCGAACCGTTCTTCACCACCAAGCCGGTGGGCAAGGGCACCGGCTTGGGACTGGCTGTGGTGCACGGTATTGTTCAGGCGCACGAGGGATTCATCAGGGTCGAAAGTCAGCCAGGCCAGGGCACGACGTTCTGTCTTTATTTTCCCGCACAAGCACTGGAGGCCGCCGTGACGGTCGCCCCCACCCATGGTTTGCCGCGTGGCGCCGGCCAGAATATTCTTTTGGTGGATGATGAACGGGCATTGACGATGGCGATGCAACGGATGTTGACGATGCTTAATTATCGAGTCATCACCAGCAACGATCCCTGCGACGCTCTCCGTCTTTTCTGCGCGAATCCCACGCAATTCTCCCTCGTCATCACGGACAACAGCATGCCTGAAATGAACGGCCTGGAAATGACGCGCAGAATCCATGGCATCCGCCCGGATGTGCCGGTCATCCTTGCCAGTGGTTTAGGGTCCACATTCTCACCCGAGAGTCTGCGCACAGAGGGAATCTGCGAAATGCTTGAAAAACCCGTGGCTTTGCAGGATCTGGCGGCAGTGCTAAAACGAACCCTGGCAAAGTCACAAGCCAGTGATTATCCAAAAACGACCGTGGCCCATGGATAGAATTTCCGGCCCGGCCTGTCGTTTGCATTCCATCTTATCGCGCCAACCATCAGAAATTCCGCATGGATCAGAAACCAACATGAAAAGCGCAACCAAAATCCTGCTGCTGGACAACCATCAGATGGTGCGGCAGGGATTGCAACAGTTGATTGCCGCCAAGCCTGGGTTAACCGTCGTCGGCGAGGCTTCCAGCACCCAGGAGGCCATGGTCCAAATCGAAACTTCAGTGCCGCACGTGGTGTTGATGGATGCGGACCCGGCAATCGGCGAGAACCGCGTGGAAAGCGCGCGGCCCATTATTGCGAAGTTTCCCGCGGTCAAAATCATCGCGCTGTCCAGCGGATCTGAATTGCAATTCGCGCTTGAGGCCCTGCATGCCGGCGTCGCCGGCTATGTCGTGAAGAAGCATGGGGTCGAGGAGTTGTTCCGGGCCATTCAGGTGGTGATGGATTATGGCCTTTATCTCTCTCCGGAGATTTCCTCCGAGGTCACCAAACGTTTCATGATGTCTTACCTGGGGCGGACTTCCGCGCGGGCCGGCGCGGTCTTGAACGACCGCGAACGGTCGTTGCTCCAAATGGTTGCCCGGGGAAAACGGAACAAGGAAATTGCCAAAGAAATAGAGTTAGGCATCAAGTCGGTGGAAACCTACCGGTCACGGTTGATGAAAAAGCTGGGGTGTGACAGTGCCGCCGCACTGGTTCGTTATGCGATTTGCGAAGGCATCGTTCAGATATGATCCGCGAGGAAGCGGCCCAAGTTGCCCCCAAAGTGTAAGGCTAATTCGCAAGATGGGTGCGTTGTGTCGGGTATTCCTTACAACGGTATAGGGATTGTTCCGTTGTATTTCCGCGCGCGGATACCGATGAATAACGACGCACAGCCAAGCGTTTACAGACCGGAAAATCAAAACATGCAGACTATGACAGCGGAAATAGAATTATGAAGAATTGGACCATTGGAAAACGTGTCGCCATCGGTTTTACAATCATGCTGGCGATCCCTCTGGTGCTCGGTCTGTTTGTCCGCGCCCGAGTGCAAGCCGTCCAGGACAAATCCAAGCACGTCATCAAGAACGGCATCCCCAGCCTTGAATTGCTCGGTGGTGTGCTGGCCCGATTGAACGAAAACGACGCTTTGATCTATCGGCACATCTGGTCTCCGGATGACAACGAGATGCACGCGTTACAGGCAAAAATCGACGCGAATATTGAGGCGAATGCCAAGGCCCTGGATGCTTACGGAAAAATAATGATCGATGACCGCAACCGGCCTTCCCTGGAAAACGCCAGGCAAATACGCGGGCAATTCCTCAGAGAGTATAAAATTATCATTGCCGCCAGCTATTCCGCAACCAATGCGGCGCTTTCCAAGCCGGTGAGCGATCGTGCCTCGGCGGAACTGATGCCGCTTTCTGATGCCTATCAAAATGCCATTTACGAATGTTTGGGAGACGAAACAAACTCGGCCAATCAGTCTGCGGCTT
>CAYTJG010000220.1:0-10978 GCA_964437865.1 uncultured Bifidobacteriaceae bacterium
GGACGGATCTTCAGTCTGGTGGACCCAAGGCCACCTGAATCCCGGGCCGGTGGCCCAGGCTGATATGAAGACGCGCCGTTGCCGTTGAGACCGGCGCGAATGATTTGGACCGCGTAGGAATGGTAGGACGGGATGTTCGGCGGAAAGCTGCCGTGCGGCGGCTGACCATGGTCTGCTGAGTCACGCGGATTTCGCCGCAAACACAACTGCGTTTCCGCCGAAAATCCGCTGGCCAATCGATTGCCAGTCGTGCCACGATGCAGCCGGCACTTGCATTCCAGATTTATGACGGCACTCACCCTCCAAGCCATTGCTGCGAGCTCCGACGAAGAACTCTTCGCGCTGCTTGGCCAGGAACTCGGCCGGCGCATCGCCAACCAACGGGGGACGCCGGCATTCCTGGCTGAAATCCAAGGTCTGCCCGTCGGACTCCGCGCCATGGCCGCGACCTACGAACTCGACGTTTCCCTCGCTTTGGATGATTTGGGCTGGCATTTCGGCAACTGGCTGAGTCAGCCGCTGACCGAGGAAACCGCCCGGGGCCTCGACGAATTGGAGGCCACAGAACTGGCTGAAATTTTCCGCGCGGCATGGCGCATCGCCGAAACCTACTGGTCCAGACTGGCGACCGACGACTGGGGGGACTGGTATCCCGACTCCCCTTTTGAGCAGGCAATGGAACCTTTGAACCAGCGAGCCTGGAGTATTCTGGAGGCCCACGAAAATGGCATCTTCCATTACTGGGTGACTTACGCGCGGAAGCATCCCGATCGCTTGGGCGTAACGGCGGCGGATGGCCATGGAAATACCGGACGCGTCTCCGGTTTCGGTCGGTGATCAAAGCCAAAATCGCGCAGACCGTGAGCGACCGCGCCCAGGCGGAGAAGGAATTGCACCACCTATTGGCTGTTATAAAACAGCGGATGGATGGATTGTGCCGGTCTTACAGACCGGAAATTGTCTTGGGGCGGGCCTACCTGGGCCTTCAGCCCAGGCTATCACATGACTGGCTTTCAGCCCGGGGAACGTCGAGCGAGAGACCAACGTCATTTTAGACGCCGCCGTGCCATCTAAAACGCGAGGAGATGTCGCGGCGACATCTCACCTTTGCCGTGGATGTGCTTTAATGGCAGTCGTATGGGCGATCAAAGCCATGTGGCAGTTCACGCCGACGGCGTTCAGGTCGGATGATTACCTTTCGACCTAATACAATTCTTGAAAGCGCGTGGCAGGAAGGCAGCGATCCGCCGCCTTGGCAAGCCCCTATTTCGTTTGCAGGGCGGCCCGGACGAGGCGGCATTGGCCGTAAGAGTACTTGTTGCCCAGCGTGTCCACCACCTGGCCGAGGCTGAGCATGCCGTGCCGGGCCAGCGCGGCGCCGATCTCGCGCTGCGCCCCCTCGGAAACCAGGCGGCTGATGTCAACGCGCTCGCCGTCCAGCATGGCCTCCTCGAGATGGCTGAAGATGGTGCCCTCCTTCAGGTTCCGCACGGCCGCAATATCGGCCACGGTACGGCCCTGGCGGAAAAAGTGCAGGGTCTCGCGCACGGTGTCGGACAAGCCCCGGCTCTCGCGCGCCACGGGCGCGCCCACGTCGCTGGTGAAGGAATCGTCGGCAAAAATCTGGCGCGCGTTGGTCTGCAAGTACGCGGCGATTTCGCCGAGGAAGACCTCGCCAAACTCGCGGAGTTTCTTTTCCCCCACGCCGCTGATGCGGGAAAAGTCGCGATCGTTGGCCGGGTACAGCCGGGCCATCTGCCGCAGCGCCACATCGGAGAAGATGATATAGGGCGGCACGGCGCGTTCATCGGCCAGGCGTTTGCGCAGCGCGCGGAGCTGCTCGAAGAGGGCCTCGTCGCAGGCGATTTCGCCCGCGCGCGGCTGCTGGGCGGCGGTGGGGGCCACCGGACGGGTCAGCGTGACTTTTTGCCGTGCTTTGAGGGCGGCCATGCCGGCGGCGGTGAGCTCCACGATGTTGAATTTCTGCGCGTCCTGATGCAGCAAGCCCAGGCGCACCAGTTCCCGGCCGACGGCGCCCCATTCGGTCCGCGAATGTTCCTGGCCAATATTGTAGGTGGACAGTTCCTGATGGCCAAACTTGCGGATTTTTTCCGTCTCGGCCCCGCAGAGCACCTCGACCACGTGCTGGACGCCCACGCCGAAGCCGCTCTTTTCGCGAATGCGATAAACACAGGAGAGGAATTTCTGCGCGGCCACGGTACCATCCCAGGTGGCGCGCGGCGCCAGGCAGTTGTCGCAGCCGGCGCAATTGGGGGCGGCGGCTCCCGCGTCCGGCGTGGTGAATTTTTCCCCGAAATAGCCCAGCAGAAACTCGCGCCGGCAGGTGGCGATTTCCGCGTAATGGATCATCTGCTCGAGCTGCGCCCGGGCGATCTCGCGCTCGCGGGGATCCGGCTTTTCATCGATGAAGCGCATCTGTTTGATCCGGTCGCCGGAGCTGAACAGGAGGAGGCATTCGCCAGGCAGGCCGTCGCGTCCGGCCCGGCCGGTTTCCTGGTAATAGCCCTCGATGTTTTTGGGCAGGTCGTAGTGGATGACAAAGCGCACGTTGGGCTTGTTGATGCCCATGCCGAAGGCGATGGTGGCGCAGACCACCCGCGCCTCGTCGCGCAAGAACGCCTCCTGGTTCCGGCTGCGCTCGGCGGCGGCCAGGCCGGCATGATACGGCAGGGCCTTGATGCCGTCGGCGCACAGCTTGGCCGCCATGCTGTCCGCAGTCTTGCGGGCCTGCACGTAGATGATGCCGCTTTCCCCCCGGCGCGCGCGGATGTAGGACAGGACTTGCGGGTACGCGCCCGCCTTGGCAGCGACGCGATAGGTCAGGTTGGGCCGGTTGAAGCTGGCCACGTAAACCGCGGGATCCTTCAGGTGAAGCTGCTTGACGATGTCGGCGCGCACACGTTCGGTGGCGGTGGCCGTGAGGCCCATCATGGGCACCTGCGGGAAAATTTCGCGGAGCGCCAGGAGCTGCCGGTACTCGGGGCGGAAATCGTGGCCCCATTCGCTGATGCAATGCGCCTCGTCGATGGCAAACAGATTCACGTGCCAGCGTTTCAGGTCCTCGAGGAAGCCGGACAGCATGAGCCGCTCGGGCGCCACGTAGAGCAGGCGGTACTCGCCCAGATGCAAGCCGCGGAGCCGCGGGCGCGATTCGCCGGCCGCCAGCGACGAGTTCAGATAGGTGGCGGCCACGCCGGCGGATTGCAGCGCGTCCACCTGGTCCTTCATCAGGGCGATGAGCGGCGAGACGACCACCGTGAGGCCGGGCCGAACCAGCGCGGGCAACTGAAAGCACAGCGACTTGCCGCCGCCGGTGGGCAGCACGGCAAAGACATCCCGGCCGGCGAGCGCATCGCGAATGATTTGCTCCTGCAACGGACGGAACGAGGCGAAGCCAAAAAACTGTTTCAGCGGCGCGAGCAGTTGATCCCGATGAGGTTGCACGGAGCGAGATTAGGACGGGACGGCGCGGGAAACAAACCAATTGAAAGGACGATTAACGCTGGCCTTTGGCTGACGGCGAGCCAGTCCAGTCGAAGACCAATCGATCCGGAACCGGGGGCGGCAAGAAATGCGGGTCAAGAAAATGGACCGGGCAAAACCTACCGCCACAATATATCGGCAATGCAAGCGAAATCCGTACAAGTAATGGTGTTCTTACAACAAAAATGCCGAAATAAACATTGTGGATTTGGTGTGATTTCCCTACAATTTTCGGGATCTGAATGGCGTGAAATCGCCGGTAGTTTAATACGAAATTATGGAGACAGTCTCGGACTCTGCACAAGAGAACGTTTCGGTGACGGACAAGATCGCTGACGGTGCTTACGACGCTTCCAAATTGAGTCAACTCAAAGGGTTGGAGGCCGTGCGGAAGAAGCCCGGCATGTACATCGGCGGCACGGATGAGCGCGCCCTGCACCATTGCGTGAGCGAGGTGCTGGACAATTCCGTAGACGAGCACCTGGCGGGGCATTGCGACCGGATCGAAGTAACAGTTCACGTGGACGGATCGATCTCGATCCGCGACAACGGCCGCGGCATACCGGTGGACATCAATAAGGATTCCGGGTTGCCGGGCGTGGAACTGGTGCTGACGACGCTGCATTCGGGTGGTAAGTACGGTCAGGGCGGCTACAAGTTCTCCGGCGGCACGCACGGGGTGGGCGCCAAATGCGTCAACGCCGTGAGCGAATGGTTTGAAGTGGAGGTATCCCGCAACGGCGAAATCTACGCCATGCAATTCGAGCGCGGCCAGACGATCGAGAAATTACACGTGATCGGCAAGACCAAGGGGACCGGCACGTTGATCACTTTCAAGCCCGACGCGGAAATTTTCCACGAGACCCTGGAGTTCAAGGCGGACATTGTGAGTCAGCGCCTGCGCGAACTGGCCTTCCTGAATTCCGGCCTGGAGATCATTTTCACCGACGAGCGCAAGGCGGCAGCCGCGCCGGAACGCTTTTATTACAAGAACGGGACCGAGGAATTTGTCAAACAGCTCAACAAGAGCAAGGAACCCATCCACCCCAAGCCCATCTCGTTCCACAAGGAGACCAAGGAACAGCTGGACGACAAGGAGATCGAGGTGCACGTGGAAGTGGTGATGCAGTACAACGACAGCTACAACGACCAGGTACTGTGCTACACCAACACGATTCACAATCCCGATGGCGGCACACATTTGTCCGGCTTCCGCAGCGCGGTGACGCGGGCGATCAACCAATACGCCAAGTCGAACGAGCTGTTGAAGGAAAAGGACCCGCAGATCACTGGCGACGACGTGCGCGAGGGTCTGACGGCGGTCATCTCGGTGAAGCACAGCGACCCGAAGTTTGAATCGCAGACCAAGGTGAAGCTGCTCTCGCCCGAGGTGGAGCGCATCACCGGCTCGGTGACCTATGAAGGCTTGATGGCTTATTTCGATGCGAATCCGCCGATTGCCAAGCGGATCATCGACAAGGGCCTGAACGCGGCGCGGGCGCGGGAAGCGGCGCGCAAGGCGCGGGAAGCGGTGCGCAAATCGGCGCTGACCGGCGGCGGCCTGCCGGGCAAGCTGGCCGACTGCTCGGATCGCGACCCGGAAAACACCGAATTGTACATCGTCGAGGGCGACTCCGCCGGCGGGTCGGCCAAACAGGGGCGCGACCGCAAATTCCAGGCGATCCTGCCGATTCGCGGCAAGATCATCAACGTGGAGAAGGCGCGGCTGGACAAGGTGCTGCAAAACACCGAAATCCGGACGATGATCACCGCCATCGGCACGGGCATCGGCGACGGCGAGGGCGAAGGGGCGTTTCAAATCGACAAGCTGCGCTACCACAAGATCGTCATCATGACGGATGCCGACGTGGACGGCTCGCACATCCGCACCCTGCTGCTCACCTTCTTTTACCGGCAGATGCCGCAATTGGTGAAGCAGGGTTTTGTGTACATTGCGCAACCGCCGCTGTACTCGATCACCCGCAAGAAGAAGACCGATTACATTGACGACGACGTGCAGCTCAACCGCATCCTGCTGCAAAACGGGGTGGAGGAAGTAAGGCTGAAGAACCTGGCGGACGGCCGCGAGTTCACGCCCAAGCAGTTGGAGGAGATCCTGGCGCTGCTGGAATCGCTCCACAAGCACGCCACGCACATCAAGCGGCTGGGCGGCGACTTCGCGGACTATGTGGAGCAGCGCAGCAGGGACGGCAGCCTGCCCCAGTACATGATGCGGGTACGCGACGGCAATGACGACTCCGTGCATTATTTTGTCACCAACGAACAGTTGGAGGAATTCAAGACCGCGAACCCGGATCTCGCCAACGGCGACGGGGAAGTGGAGAAGAAAAAGGACGGGCCAACGCGGCGGGCCATGATGGCCAACCTGCATCTGGAGAGCAAGGCCATCGCCGATCTGCTGGGCAAGCTGGCCCGGAAAGGGTTCAGCCTGGAACACTACGCGGGCCAGGACCGGCCGCTGTTTGAATTGCTGGAAGGCGAAGGCGAGCGGACCGTGGTGCGGCCGCTGTTTTCCATCCCGGAGATTTTGTCCGCCGTCATGGAGATCGGCCGACGGGGACTCACCATTCAACGGTTCAAGGGTCTGGGCGAAATGAACCCGGCCCAACTGTTTGAGACGACGATGAATCCCGCGAATCGGAAGTTGCTGCGGGTGGATTTGACGGACGCGGTGGAAGCCGAGGAGATGTTTGTGAAGCTGATGGGGGATGAAGTGGAGCCGCGCCGCCAGTTCATTGAAGACAATGCGTTGAACGTGCGCAATCTCGACGTTTGAGAAGCGAGTGAATTTCCATGCCAGACGAAACTGAATCCAACCAGCCGCCGCAACCACCGCAACCACCGCAGCCAATGCCGCCCACGAGCGGCGCTTATTCGCAGGGCGAAAAGGTCACCAAGATCAACGTGGCGGACGAGATCAAGAACTCGTTCCTCGACTACTCGATGTCGGTGATCATTTCCCGAGCCCTGCCGGACGTGCGGGACGGGCTGAAGCCTTCGCAGCGCCGGATTTTGTACGCGATGCACGAACTGGGCGTGATGCCCGGGCGCAAGCATTTGAAGTGCGCCAAGATCGTCGGGGAGACGATGGGCAACTACCATCCGCACGGCGACCAGGCAATTTATCCGACACTGGTGCACATGGCGCAACCGTGGGCCATGCGCGAGCGGCTCGTGGACAGCCAGGGTAACTTCGGCTCGGTGGAAGGCGATCCGCCGGCGGCCATGCGGTATACGGAGGCCCGGCTCACCCATCTGGGCGCGGTGCTGATGGAGGACATGGAGAAGGACACGGTGGATTTCGTGCCCAACTACGACGAGACGCGCACGGAGCCGACCGTTTTCCCGTCGGCCTTTCCGAACCTGATCGTCAATGGCGGCACGGGCATTGCCGTGGGCATGGCCACCAACATGCCGCCGCACAACCTCGGCGAGGTGGTGGACGGCGTCTGCGCGCAGATCGACAACCCGGCCATCACGGTGCCGGAACTGATGAAATTCATCAAGGGGCCGGATTTTCCGACCGGCGGCGTCATCTGCGGCGTGGAAGGCATCAAGAACTATTTTAACACCGGTCGCGGCGGCATCAAAGTGCGCGGCTGCGTTGGCGTGGAGGAGCTCAAGGGCAACCGCGAGCAGCTCGTGATCACGGAGATTCCGTTCAACGTGAACCGGGCCAACCTGGAAGAGCAGATCGCCAACCTCGTCAACGAGAAAATCATCACGGACATCTCCGCGATGCGCAACGAGTCGGACGAAAACTGCCGGCTGGTGATCGAGCTCAAGCGGGAAGCAATCCCGAAGGTGGTGATCGCGAATTTATTTGAGCACACGCAACTGGAGATGACGTTCAGCGTCAACGCGCTGGCCATTGACCATGGCCGGCCGAAGACTTTGAACTTGAAGGAGCTGATCCAGTGCTATATCGAGCATCGCCGCGAGGTGGTGCTGCGCCGGACGCGCTTTGAGCTGCGCAAGGCGGAAGAGCGGGCAGAGATCCTGGAAGGCTACATCTGCGCGCTGCGCAACCTGGACGAGTTCATCCGGATCATCCGCAGCTCGCGCAACCGCGAGGAAGCCCAGGTGAAATTGCTGGCGTTTGAGTGGACGCGGCCGCAGGTGGAGACGTGGGGCATTTTGATCCGCAGCGAAACCCGGTTGAGCGGCGGCTTTTACACGCTGACCGAGCGGCAGGTGGACGCCATCCTGGAATTGCAGCTGTACCGCCTGACCGGCCTGGAAATGGACAAGGTCCGGCAGGAATACACCGAGTTGCTGACCCGAATCAAGGACCTGATGGACATCCTGGCCAAGGAATCCCGGGTGATGACCATCATCAAGAACGAACTTCTGGCCATCAAGGAAAAGTACGCCTCGCCCCGCAAGACGGAGATCGTGCCCGACGAGGGCGAAATCGCCATTGAAGACCTGATTGCGAACGAAGGCGTGATCATCACGCTCACGCACAACGGGCTGATCAAGCGGACGAATGTGAGCCAGTACCGGGCCCAGCGGCGCGGCGGCAAGGGCGTCATCGGCATGACCACGCGCGAGGGGGAGACGGCGGAGGACCAGGATTTTGTGCAACACCTGTTCACAGCGAGCACGCACGATTACCTGATGTTCTTCACCAACACAGGCCGCGTGTACGTGGAACGCGTTCATGAAGTGCCGGACATGGGCCGGGCCGCCAAGGGGCGCAGCATTGCGAACCTGCTGGAGTTGAAGGCCGGCGAGACCATTGCGGCGATGATTCGCGTGCTGGCCAAGACCAATGAAAACAAGGAGGACACCACCTGGCAACAACCGGGCTTCGTGTTCTTCACCACCCGGCGGGGCACGGTCAAGAAGACCGCGCTGGAGGAATTTGCCAACGTCCGCACCGGCGGCATCATCGGCATCGGCATTGAGCAGGACGATTTGCTGATCGACGTGAAATTGACGACCGGCGCGAACGAAGTGGTGCTCATCACCAAGAGCGGCATGAGCATTCGCTTCAACGAAGAGGACGCGCGGCCGATGGGCCGGCCAGCCGCCGGCGTGCGCGGCATCCAACTGGACGCGGAGGACGCCGTGGTGGCCGCCGCCGTGGTGGACCCGAACGCCACCCTCTTGGTGGCGGGTGAAAACGGCATCGGCAAGCGCACCGCCTTCGATGAATACCGCGTACAATCCCGCGGCGGCAAGGGCATCATCACCATGAAGACCGGCGACAAGACCGGCGGCGTCATCGGCGCCCTGACGGTGCGGGACCAGGATGAGATCATGCTCATCACGGTGGGTGGCCAGATGGTGCGCACGAGCGTGAAGGACATTCGCGAGGCCGGGCGCAACACCATGGGCGTGAAACTGGTGGATCTGGACGGGGGCGACAAGTTGCAAGCCATCGCGCAGGTCATCAGCGAAGACAAGGATGAGGTGGCGGAAGAAGCAGCGCCCACATGAGCCTTGGCCCCCCGCCGCGCGGGGCGTTCGTAAAAAAAAATGGGAAACCTGAATTGCCGCTTGCGGTCACCGTCGGGATTTGTTTTTATCCAAACACTCGACGAATGAGCGCAAAAAAAATAATCATCGCATCCGCCGGCGTTTTGGCCGCCATCACCGGGGTCTCCTCCGCTCAAACCAATTTCATCACGGTGACCAATTATGTCACCGTGACGATCACGAATGTGGTGGTGGTCACCAACACCGTGGCCGCCCCAATGCTGCCGCCGTCGGCCGCGCCGCAGGCAGCGACCGCCACGGCGCCAGCCCATTCGCCGCCAACCACGTCCACCAACGCGCCGGCAGCCGCGCTGGCACACCCGGAAGTCAAATATCCCTGGAACAATTCCGTCTCCGCCGGGTTGACGCTGGCCCGGGGCAACACGGACACCACGTTGATTTCGGCGGATTATACCGCGAGCAAAAAAACGCCGGACAACGAGTATTTGGGCAGCGCCAGCATGGCGTACGGGGAACAGAATTCGAAGCAAACGGCCGACAACTACAAGGGGGTTTTCCAATGGAACCAAATGATCACCGACCGGTTTTACAGTTACGCCCGCATCGAAGGTCTGCACGACTACATCGCGGATGTTGATTACCGATTCCAACTCGGGCCGGGCTTGGGTTATTACCTCGTCAAACAGTCCAACCTCTCGTTTGCCGTCGGGGGCGGTGTCAATTACGAGATTCAATCCCAGGGCGACGGCTCTGATTCCTTCGCCACCCTGCGCTTCGCCGACAAGCTTGAGTACAAGTTCAACAACTTCGCCCGCCTCTGGCAGAATTTTGAACTGCTGCCCCAAGTGGATCGCTGGGACAACTACCTCGCAAATTTTGAAATAGGCGCCGAAACGACGCTGGTCGGGTCGTTCACGCTGAAGACGTATTTGGACGACAATTACAACAACCAGCCGGCGGCCGAGCACAAGAAGAACGACGTGAAGCTGGTCACCGCCGTGGGCTATAAATTCTGATCACGGCGAAAGCCGGTCGATCTGCCAGGCCCCGTCGGCCCGGCGCGAATAGCTGAACCGGTCGTGCAACCGGCTGGGGCGGCCCTGCCAGAACTCGATCCGCTCCGGTTTCAGGACATAGCCGCCCCAATTGGGCGGCAGGGGGATATCGCCCGGAAACTGCTGCTCCAGCTCGCGCCATTTCGACTCCAAAAAGGCCCGGTCGGGCACGGGCTGGCTCTGATGCGAAACCCAGGCGCCCAACTGGCTGCCGCGGGGACGGCTCTTGAAATAGCGTTCGGATTCGGCCATCGGCAGTTTGGTGACGGTACCCGCCACACAAACCTGCCGTTCGAGGTCCGGCCAGAAAAACGTGAGCGCCGCGTTGGGATTATCGGCCAGCTCCCGGCCTTTGCGGCTTTCGTAGTTGGTATAAAAAACAAAACCGCGCTGGTCCACCGTTTTCAGGAGCACCGTGCGGGTGGAGGGGCGTCCCTCCGCGTCCACGGTGGCGAGGGTCATGGCGTTGATATCCGGCGGGCGATGGTTGCAGAGGGCGCTCCACAGCTTGAACAACGCGATGCCGATTTTGCGCCAGCGACTCTGGGCCCGGTCGCCCGCCGCCGCTTGAAACCACGCTTCAAATTGCGCGATGGGGTCCGCCGCCAGCACCGTCTTATCCAGCGTACCACGCCGGTAATCCTCGCGGAAATCGGACAGGTTCATGTCACATGGTTCGGAAGGCCGTGAGGCCCAGAACAGCCACCAACGCCGCAAAGGCCAGACGCACGCCGCTCAGCAGCCGGGTGCGCGCTTCGGAAGCCGTGGCCCACTCGATGAAATCCCGCAATTTCCACGGGGTGACGGTGAACCAGATGCCGGCCACGACCAGCACATAGGCCCAGACCTGAATCACCAGCACAAACGGGGATTGGTCGAGGTGGGGCCGGCCGGTATCCACCATCAATTTACCCAGCAAAAGCAGCACCACCGCCAGGCCGCGCACCGCGAGG